>DASSSA010000109.1:0-3558 GCA_035701505.1 Actinomycetota bacterium | reverse complement strand
CCGCCGTGCGGGCGCTCGAGGCGACGGACGATTGGTGGCGGGAGTGGTGTCGAGGCGTTCGCTACCAAGGACCGAAGGATCGCGAAGTGCTGCGGAGCCTGATCACGCTCCGGCTCCTCACGTATGCGCCGTCGGGTGCCCCGGTGGCGGCACCCACGACGTCCCTCCCCGAAACGATCGGTGGCTCGAGCAACTGGGACTACCGGTTCTCCTGGCCACGAGACGCGAGCATAGGATTGTCCGCCTTCCTCTCCCTTGAGAAACCCGAAGAAGCTCGCTCGTTCATCGACTGGCTTCTCCATGCAAGCAGGCTGACGCGTCCTCGCCTCCACGTGCTCTACACGCTGGATGGCAATCCCGGGCCCAGGGAGCGAGCCATCCCTGAAGCCGCGGGATACCGAGGAAGTCGACCGGTCCGCGTGGGGAACGCGGCCTCGGACCAGCACCAACTGGACGTGTACGGCTGGGTCCTCGATGCCGCATGGGGCATGGTCCGGTCGGGTCGCCGACTTCACGCGGAGACGTGGAGGGGCATCTCCAGCCTTGCCGACTTCGTGGCCGAGAGCTGGCGGCGGCCCGACGCGAGCATGTGGGAGGTGCGGGGCAAAGAACGACACTACGTCCACTCCAAGATCATGGGCTGGCTGGCCCTGGACCGGGCGGTGCGGATCGCGGGAACACATCGCACTCGCCGGCACCGCGTCGAGCGGTGGCAAAACGAACGCGACACGTTGGCAGCCGACGTGCGTGCGCGGGGCTTCGATCCACACCGCGGCTCCTACGTACGTTCGTACGGCGCGCCCGACCTCGACGCCGCGCTCCTGCTCCTGCCCGCACTCGGTTTCGAGGAGCTTGAGTCACCTCGACTGAGCGGGACGGTCTCCGCGATCCGTGCGGAGCTCGCGACCGGGCCCTTCATCTATCGATACCCGCCCAGCGAGAGTGAGGCAGGGACGGAGGGGGCCTTCCTGGCCTGCTCGTTTTGGCTCGTCGACGCATTGGCACGACTGGGCAGGGTGGACGAGGCTGAAGCAGTCTTCGAGCGCCTCCTCGCGCATGCGAACGACCTCGGGTTGTTCGCGGAGGAGATGGATCCCGCCACCGGAGAGCACCTTGGCAACTTCCCTCAGGGACTGACCCACGCAGCCTTGATCCAGGCCGCGATGTCGCTCCGGGCGGCCGTCGCTCCGGGCGAAGGAGGACGGGGGTCCCCGTCACCAACTCCTAGGGCTTGAGGAACGACCCAAGGAGGGAGCCGTAGACGACGTGCGCGATCAGCGTGAAGACCGGAGTCTGTGTGCCGTAGTTCAAGGCGAGCGGGCCCGGCGGCTCGAGGGTGTCCCGAAGATCGGGGCCGCTCCTCACCGAGGCCATCCGTGGATGGATGCCGGGCAGGATCGGGATGATCACGGTGAGGGCGGCGAGGCCGTGTACGACTCCGAACGACGCGCCGAGCCACCACGTCGCCCTCCCGATCAAGGCGAACGCCGCCGCATACATGAGCGCGAAGACCTGGCCATTGATGAGGTGGACGAGGAACCCGATCACTCGCGCGAGATCGGGGCTCTCCACGAAGATCGTTCCGAGGATCATCGGTAGATCCATGCGTGAGAGGCCGGCGAGCTGGGCGGCCACCATGATGCCCGTCAGGACGACGGTTGCGACGAAGCCGAAGGTCGCCCAACCCCACCAGTCCATGAGGGCAGGCTAGTGGCCGCGGCCTTCGGGCTTCGAGTGGTCCAGCTTCTCCGGGAGCCACCACCGCGACGTGACGACCTTGTGGCGCGTGTAGAACCGGATGCCGTCCTTGCCCGTGGCGTGCAGGTCGCCGAAGAACGAGCTCTTCCACCCGGTGAACGGGAAGAACGCCATCGGGGCCGCCACGCCGACGTTCACGCCCAGCATCCCGGCCTCGGCGCGGCGCTTGAACGCGCGCGCGTTCGCCCCCGACGTGGTGAAGATCGACGCGGCGTTGCCGTACGAGCTGGCGTTCAGGATGTCCAGGGCCTCGTCGATGTCGGACGCCCGGACCACCGAGAGCACCGGCCCGAACAGCTCGTCCCGCCACAGAGCCATGTCCGGCGTCACGCGGTCGAAGATCGTCGGGCCCAGGAAGAATCCCTCGGATGGCCCGACACCCCGGCCGTCGGAGACCAGGGTCGCGCCGACCTCCTCCCCCTGTTCGATGTACCCGATCAACTCCTTCCTCCGCTCCTCCCGGATCACCGGTCCCATGTCGGTAGCCGGCTCCGTGCCCGGTCCCACGTTCAGCCTGCCGGCTTGATCCGAGAGCTCCTGCACCAGTGCGTCACCCAGCGAGCCCACGCCCACGGCCACGCTTCCGGCCAGGCAGCGCTGCCCCGCGTTCCCGAACGCGGACGACAGCAGCGCCGTGACCGTCTTGTCCAGGTCGGCGTCGTCCATGACCAGCAGGTGGTTCTTCGCCCCCCCGAGGGCCTGGACCCGCTTGCCGTTCGCCGCGCCGGTCGCGTAGATGTACGCGGCCACGCCGGCCGAGCCCACGAACGACACGGCGGACACGTCGGGATGGCGGAGCAGCGCGTCGACCGAATCCTTGGCCCCGTGGACCACGTTGAACACGCCGTCGGGCAGCCCGGCCTCTGTCAACAGCTCGGCGATCCGGATGGCCGAAAGCGGCGTCCGCTGCGAGGGCTTGTGCACGAAGGTGTTTCCGCACACGATGGCCAGGGGGATCATCCACAGCGGCACCATGTTCGGGAAGTTGAACGGGGTGATGCCGGCCACCACCCCGACGGGGAACCGAACGAGCTCCTCGTCGATGCCGTCCGCGATCTGGTCCAGGTTCGTGCCCATCATCAGGGTGGGCGCGCCGCAGGCCAGCTCCACTACCTCGATGGCCCGGCGGACCTCGCCCCGGGACTCCGCAAGGGTCTTGCCGTTCTCGTGGGTGACCAGCCGGGACAGCTCCTCGAACAGGTCCTCGAGCAGGCCCTTGAACCGGAACATCACCTGGGCCCGGTCCGGCACGGGCGTGTCGGCCCACGCCGGGAACGCTTCCGCGGCGGCCTGGACGGCCCGGTCGATCTCCCCGGGCGTGGAATACGGGAGCAGTGCGATGGTCTCGCCGGTCGCCGGGTCATAGATCGGGTCGACCTCGTCGGACCCCGACTCCTGGAACCGCCCGCCGATCCGTGCCGGCACCCGCTCGGCGCTCATGCCCATCAGCTCCTTCGTTGGATTCGACGTGGAATCAGAATGCCGTCCGGGTACGCGGGATGAACGTCCCCTGGCCCTCCTTCGCGTGGAACTCGCCGTCCTCGACCAGGACCGCACCGCGCTGCAGGACGATCTGGGGAAGTCCCTTCACCTTCATGCCCTCGAAACAGGAGTAGTCGACGTTCATGTGGTGTGTCTTCGCGGACAGGACCCGCTCGTGGTTGGGGTCGAACACGACGATGTCGGCGTCCGAGCCCGGCGCGATCGTCCCCTTCCGAGGGTACAGCCCGAACATCTTGGCCGGCGCCGTCGCCACGAGTTGGACGAACCGGTTCAGTCCGATCCGCCCGTCGTGGACCC
>DASSSA010000108.1:0-7989 GCA_035701505.1 Actinomycetota bacterium | reverse complement strand
GATGCATCGAAACCGAAACCTCCCTGTTTGACCGGCGATTCAAAGAGCTGAGTAACACAAGAGTGCAGGTCACGCAACCCAAGCGCGCCTGGTGAAGCGTTGTTCAGGGGGCCCGGTATGATGCGGCCCCGACCCGACCCTTGTGAGGGGATCCCATGACCGACGACGCGCCGGGCGACGGATCCGTCCTGCTCATCGACGACGTGGGGCCGGTCCGCCGGCTCACTCTGAACCGTCCGGAGAAGCTGAACGCCCTGAACGGCGAGCTGGTCGAGGCACTGTCTCGAACCCTGGCAGAGGCCGAGAGCGACGACGGCGTGCGCGTGATGATCCTCCGCGGAGCGGGACGGGCTTTCTGCGCCGGCTACGACCTGGAGGAGGACGCGGGCACCGGACCCATGGACTCGGCAGGGTGGTACGGGGAGCTCGACCGTTCCGCCGCCCGGATGCTCGAGCTCATCGACCACCCGAAGCCGGTCATCGCCCAGGTCCACAGCTACTGCCTGGCCGGCGGCACGGACCTCATGCTCGCCTGCGACTTGTGCATCTGCTCCGACGACGCGCTCTTCGGCTACCCGGACATCCGGTTCGGATCGGGCGTCGTCACGTTGCTGCTCCCCTGGGTGGTCGGCGCCCGGAAGGCCAAGGAGCTCCTGTTCACCGGGGAGGACCGGGTCCGAGCCGAGGAGGCGCTCCGGATCGGGCTGGTCAACCGGGTGGTCCCCGCTGCCGAGCTCGACGACGCCACCCTCGCGCTGGCGGAGCAAATCGCAAAGAACGAGCCCTTCGTCGTCCGGGCCACGAAGCGGGCCATCAACCGGGTATGGGAGCTGTCCGGCATGCGCGAGGGGGTCGCGGCAAACGTCGAGCTCGACGTGATGATCGAGGCGGCGAACCTCCCGCAGCGGGACGAGTTCCGTCGTATCACGAAGGAACAGGGCCTGAAGGCCGCCATCGCCTGGAGGGACGCGCGGTTCCGGGACCGGGGGGCGTGAACCTCCGCCCCCTGCTCGCGCCGCGATCGATCGCGATCGTCGGGGCCTCGGAATCCCCCGATTCCTGGGCTCCCGAGATCTTCCGGAGCCTCCAACACCTGGGCTATCCGGGCGAGCTGTATCCGGTCAACCCGAAGTACGACGAGGTCTGGGGCCGGCCCTGTCTGTCGTCGGTACTGGAGCTGCCGAAGGCAGGAGTGGACCTCGCCGTGGTGGTCATCCCGGCTTCCGTCGCCGTGCGCGCGGTGGAGGAGAGCTGCAGGGCAGGGGTGCGCGCCGCGATGGTCGTATCGAGCGGCTTCGGGGAGGCCGGGCCCGAGGGGATGAATCTGCAGGATGAGCTGCGCGCGATCGCCCGGCGGCACCGGATGCCGATCCTCGGGCCGAACGTCGAGGGGTTCGTGAACTACGTCGACCGGGTGGCGCCGTACGGGACGACGCCGCCCCCCGAGCCCATCGCGGGGACCATCTCCGTCATCTCGCAGAGCGGCACGGTGGCCTGGACCATGGGCCAGATGGCCTCGGATCGTGGGCTGGGAGTCCGCATCATCTTGGGAGTGGGGAACGAGGCGGTTATCGGCCTCGGCGACATGTTCGCGTGGGCCGCCGCCGACCCGCACACGGCGTTCGTCGTGACCTACGTGGAAACGATGCGCGACGTCGAGGGGATCGGGCGGGGGCTCGACGCGCTTCGGGCCGTGGGCAAGCCTGTCCTGATGTGCGCGCCGGCGGGGCGGAGCGAGGCCGCGCAGCGTTCGATCGTGGCCCACACCGGGGCGCTTGCCGGCGACGCCGCGCCCCGCGACGCGTGGCTGCGCGCGCACGGGGCGACGCTGATGGCGGACCCCGTGGAGATGTTCGAGGCGGCCGTGCTCCTCTCGTCCCACCGTAGGCTCCGTGCGTCCGGGGTCGCCGCGGCCCTGCAGTCCGGCGGCGCGTGCACGTTGTTCGCGGAGGCCGCCGCCGAGGCGGGCCTCGAGCTCCCCGAGCTCTCCGCAGGCACGAGAAGGCGACTTCGAGCTGCCCTGCCGACTTTCGCCGGGCAGAACAACCCGCTCGACGTCACCGGCCAGGCCGCCGTGGAGACCGAGATGTACGTCGCCGCCCTGGAGGCGTTGGCCGACGACCCCAGCGTCGGGTTCGTGGCCTTCGACGCGTTTCCCCCTCGACTGGAATCCGAGGGTGTTTGGGCCGAACCGGTGCTCGCTCGGGTGCGCGAGCTCCAGCAGGAAACGGGGGTGTGTTTCGCCTCGGTGGCCATGAGCCCTCTCTCGTACGGCAAGGCGGCCCGAGCGTTCGTGGACCGGGCGGGGATCCCGTTCGTCCAGGGCCACCGGGCCGCTGCAGGCGCCGTCCGGGCGCTCGTCGACCTCCAAGATGCCGGGGAGCGGTCCGCCGGCGCCGGTCGTCCGCATCCCAATCGGGGGAAGGCCCTTCGGGTGCTGCGGGGCATGGCCGGACCGCTGGACGAGCTCAGGGCGGCGGAACTGCTCGAGCTGTACGGGGTACGACGGCCCGCAGAGCGGGCCGTCGACACGCCGGAGGAGGCGGGCCGGGCCGCGCGCGCCGTCGGCTTCCCCGTCGCCGTGAAGGCCTTGGCTCCGGAGATGCCCCACAAGGAGCGACTGGGCGGGATCCGCCTGGGGCTGGTGGACGCTGCCGCCGTGACGACGGCCGCGGCCGAGGTCATGGCCGCGGCCCTGCGGTCCGGGGCCAGACATCCCCAGGTGCTGGTGCAGCGGATGGTGCGTGGCACCGAGGTGTTGGTGGGCGCGGTCGTGGACGAGCGGTTCGGCCCGGCGGTCACCATCCGGCCGGGCGGCGCCCTCGCCGAGGCCGGGGAGGCCACGTTCATCGCCGCGCCGCTCACCCGCAGGCAGGCCTGGCTGTTCGTGGAACGACACGCACAGGCGTGCGGCCTGGATCCTCGGGCGGACGATCTGGCCGCCGCGGCCCGGGCGGTCGAGGGTATCGCTCGGGCGGCCGCGGACCTGCGCGGCAGGTTGGCCTCGCTCGAGGCGAACCCGCTGATCGTGAGAAGCCGTGGGGCCGTAGCCGTGGATGCCCTGGCCGAAGCCCGGCCTCCGGCGTGATCTTCGGCTTGACCGCGGCCCTCGGCTGGGGGATCGCCGATTTCGGGGCAGCCGTGGTGGGCCGTCGGCTGGGGAGCATGAGCACCGTCGTGACGGCACACGTGGCCGGCCTCCTCACGTCGCTCGTCCTGGTCGTCGGGCTCCGTCCCACCTGGAGCACGCCCCCTGGGGTGACCGCCTGGATGGCCGGGAACGGCATCATCGCGGCGGCCGCGTATCTCCTGCTGTACCGCGCACTGGAGCTGGGACCCGTGGCGCTCGTGTCACCGGTCGTCGCCGCCTACGCGGTCATCACGATCGTCCTCGCCGTCACATTCCTGGGGGAGTCGCTCCCTGGCATCGTCGCTATCGGCGCCTTCACCACGGTCGTCGGCGTCGTGCTGACGTCGACCGACCTTCGCAAGCTGGGCCGGCCCTCCCCGATGGGCCGCACCGGGCTCCGGTACGCGATCGCATCGATGGCGCTGTTCGGTGTCGCGACCTTCCTCTTGGGCAGGTACGCGAAGGAGGTGGGGTGGCTGCCCGCGCTCACCCTTTCCAGGGCGTTCTCGACTGCATCCCTGGTGGTGGTGGCGATGTTCGTGGGCGGCGCTCGACCGGCCCGCGGCGACGGCCCCGTGATCCCCGCCGTTGCAGGGGCAGCCCTCGTCGGTGTCATCGACGTCCTGGGCGGCGCGGCCTACGCTCGGGGGACCGAGCTCGGGTACCTCTCGATCGTCTCCGCGGCGTCGGCGACGTTCCCGCTGATCCCGGTGGTCGGCGGGATCCTCCTGCTCCGCGAACGGCCAGCGGCCAGCCAGCTGGCCGGCGTGGCGCTGGTCGTCGGGGGACTCCTCCTGCTCGGCGGGGGGTGAGGAACTCTCGTCCACCGGGCGACGGAGTAAGGTTGCGCCGTGCCGAACGTTGGGCCGGCAGGTGGCGTGGTGTGAGCGACCCCTTCGAGACGGCCGCCCGAACCGCGCGCCTGGCCGCGGAGCGCAACGTCCCGCTCCGCCTCATCGGCGGGCAGGCCATCCGGCTCCTCACGCCCGACTTCCCTCCGCGCGCTCGAACCGGGCAGGACATGGATTTCGCCTCCGTGTCCTCGGCGAAGGGGGCGGTGATGGAGTTCCTTGCCGGGCAGGGCTTTCAGGGGGACAAGCGCTTCAACACGATCCACGGGCACAAGCAGATGTACTTCACGACTCCCGACGGCGGGACGAGCGTCGACGTCGTGATGGACCAGCTCAACATGTGCCACGTCCTGACGTTCAAGGATCGGATCTCGCGGATGCCCTACACGCTCGACGTCGCCGACCTGCTGCTATCCAAGCTCCAGGTCGTCGAGCAGAACGAGAAGGACGTTCAGGACATCGTGTACCTGCTGGCCGAGTTTCCGATCGCCGAGGGGGACGAGCCCGGGACGATCGGGATCGGCCGCGTCTGTCACATCGTCTGCGAGGATTGGGGGTGGTGGCGGACCGTGACCCGCAACCTCGACCGGGTCGCCGAGCTCGTGCGGGGCGATCTCCGTTCCCTGGTGCCAGCGACCGCCCGGTTCGACCCGGTCGATCAGGCCACCATCCTCCTCGGCCAGGCAGATACCGCACCGAAGACCCTGAAATGGAAGCTTCGCTCCAAGGTCGGCGAGCGTGTGCAGTGGTACGAGCTGCCGGAGGAGATCGCGCACTGAGTGGCTGGCCCTGGCTTGCGCCGCAACCAGGGGTGGTCGAAACTGTGCCCGGCGGCTAAAGGGGGAGCATGCCCAAGATCTTCTACGCCACGGACGTCCACGGCTCGGAGGTCTGCTGGCGAAAGTTCCTGAACGCCGGGCCCTTCTACAAAGCGGACATCCTCATCCTGGGCGGCGACATCACCGGCAAGGCCATCGTCCCCATCGTCGAGAGCGACGGGAAGTGGGAGACGACCCTCCAGGAGTACCACGAGGTCCTCGAGTCGGAGGAAGAGGTCCAGGCGATCGAGAAGAAGATCATCAATCGCGGCTACTACCCGGCCCGCATGTCTCGCGAGGAGTACCGGGCCCTGAAGGGCGACGAGAAGCTCGTGGACGCGAAGTTCAAGGAAGTCATGCTGGCCACGGTGGAGCGGTGGATGAGCATCGCGGAGGAGAAGCTCGCCGGCAAGGACATCCGGTGCTTCCTGTGCCCCGGCAATGACGACATGTTCGAGGTCGACAAGGTGATCGAGAAGTCCAACGAGGTCGAGATGGGGGAGGCCCGGACGCTGGACGTGGGCGGATTCACCATGGTGTCGATGGGGTGGACCAACCCCACGCCGTGGAACACCTACCGGGAGGCCCCCGAGGAGAAGCTCCGGGAGCGGATCGACCGGATGCTGAAAGACGCCCCGGACTTCCGACGGACCATCTTCAACTTCCACGCCCCGCCGTACGGCTCCAACCTCGACGAGGCCCCGGCACTCGACGCGGACATGAAGTTCATCGCCGGAGGGCGAGCCATGCGGGCGGTCGGCTCCAAGGCCGTCCGCGACTCGATCATGGAGTACCAGCCGCTCATGTCGCTGCACGGACACATCCACGAGAGCAAGGGCGGGGTGAAGCTGGGCAAGACCCTGGCGGTCAACCCCGGGAGCGCCTACGAGGAGGGCACGCTGCAGGCCGCGATCATCGACCTCGACCCCAAGAAGCTGAGGATCAAGAACTATCAGTTGGTGAACGGATGACGTCGGCTCGAGCCAAGGAGGGCACGAGATGGCCGCGGTAGGCGAAGCACCGACCCTGTTCCTCAGGAAGGCCACCGGCTTGGTCAAGGGGTGGTCGAAGTTCGATGCCTTCCTCTACTCGTTCATGTCGGTCAACTTCGTCACGCTCGGGCTGTTCTTCGCGCTCTCCGTGCTGGCGTTTGTCCCGGCGGGACAGGTCCTTCCGGCCCTCCTGATCTCCGGCGTGTTCATCACGTTCCTGGTGATCACTTACGCTGGCTTGATCTCGGTGATGCCCAGGGCCGGCGGCGACTACGTGTGGCAGAGCCGGGTGCTCACCGGCGGCATTGCTTTCGTGCTCGCGGTTACCGGCTGGTGGTTCATCCTGTGGTACTGGGCCCCCGTCTACGGCAACATCCTCAACGTCGAGGTCTTTCAGCCGCTCGCCGCCATATTCAAGTGGGATGGCGTGCTCGATTTCCTCGGCAAGGACATCGGCCTGTTCACGGTGATCCTGATCACGGTCGTGCTGGCCGGCTTCCTCGTCTCCCTGGGGATGGAGGGCTACGCCAAGGTCCAGAAGTACTGCTTCTACATCGGCTTCATCGGGCTCGGCATCATGTTCCTGGTGATGCTGTTCGGCTCGCGCGCGGGCTTCCAGAGTGCCTTCGACCAGGAAGCGCGGAACCTCTTCGGCGTGAACAACGCCTACGCCCAGACGCTCAAGGACGCGGGCGGGGCGAACGTCGTGCCGAACCTGGGATTCTCGCCACTCTTCGGGGACACGCTCCTGTTGATCCCCTTCCTGTGCTTCTGGATCCTGTGGCCGAACTGGGGTGCCACGCTGTACGGCGAGGTCCGCGGCGCAAGCGATTTCAAGCGGGTCATGACCGGCATGATGTATGGCCTGTGGGTAACGATCGCCGTCGCGCTCGTCTTCCTCCTGCTGGCCTCGAAGTTCTTCGGCTGGCAGTGGTTCAACTCGGCGAACCTCAATTACTGGAGCGGGACGGGCCCGGTCCCGATCTGGTCATACCCTCCCCTCCTCGTGAGCTTCTATTTCCACAACACGATCGTGCAGGCGATCATCGTGCTGATGTTCGGCGCCTGGTTCCTGGGGTGGGCCGGGACGCTCTTCCTGTCGTCCACGCGAGTGATCTTCGCCGCCGCATTTGACCGGATCCTGCCCGAGCGGGTGGCCGACGTTTCCGAAAAGCGGCACGTGCCGGTGTGGGCGCTCGTGCTCATGCTCGTCCCCTCGATCGCAGTCGGAGCCTTCTACGCATATACCGACAAGTTCAAGGATTTCATCCTGGACGCCACCCTGGTCATCGCGGTGACGTTCTTCGGGTCGGCGATCGCGGCGGCCATCCTGCCGTGGCGGAAGAAGACCCTGTACCAGAACTCCCCGATCGCCAGGTACAAGGTGGCAGGGATCCCCCTTATCACGGTGTCCGGAGCGATCACCGCGTTGTTCCTTGGATTCAACCTGTATCAGTGGTTCACGAACGATAATTATGCCGTCAACAACTCGACGTCACTGTGGTTCATGCTAGGGATGTATGTGCTCGCGCTGGTCATCTACGTCGTGGCGAAGATCTACCGGAGGAGCCAGGGGATCGACCTGAGCGCGATCCATCGGGAGATCCCGGTGGAGTAGTCGGAGGATGGTCGAGGTCTCCCCCGTCCGCACGTACGAGACCCCCACGCGGCTGGTCCACGGGATCGGCGCGTTGAGCACGTTGGGCCGGGAGGCCCGGGCTTTGGGGATCACCCGGCCCCTCCTCGCTACCGACCAGGGGATCGTGAAGGCCGGCCTGCTCGACGAGGTTCTGGAGGTCCTTCCCGACGCGGGCATCGACCCCGTGGTCTTCGACCGAGTCAAGGCCAACCCACTCATCGAGCTGGTGGACGAGGGGGCCAGGTTCTACCTATCGGAGCGTTGTGACGGGCTGATCGGGCTCGGTGGTGGGAGCTCGATGGACACAGCCAAGGGCATCGGGGTGGTTGCCGTCCTCGGCGGCTCCATCTTGAACTACGAGTACGGGCGGGACCCCATCGCCCACCGGATCCCGCCCATGATCGCCATCCCCACCACCGCCGGGACGGGGAGCGAGGTCACGCTGTGGGCGGTGATCACCGATCCCGACAGGAAGATCAAGTTCAATGTGGGGGGGACGCCGAACATCGCGTCGTGGGTGGCCGTGATCGACCCGGCCCTCACGGTGAACCTGCCTCCC
>DASSSA010000107.1:0-16812 GCA_035701505.1 Actinomycetota bacterium | reverse complement strand
GGCCGCCGCGACCTTCCTGGCCCGGCGCTCTTCGCCGTACATGAACACGATCCGCGCCAGCTCTTCCTCCGAAGCCGAGTTGACGAGGTCCATGGCGCTCTCGGTCCCCTCTTCGCCGCGGCCTCCCATCCGCATGTCCAGCGGACCGGGGACCCGGTAACTGAACCCTCGTTCGGCTCGCTCCAACTGCATCGTTGAGACGCCGAGGTCGAACAGGACGCCGTCCGCCCGATTCCCCGCGGGCACCTCCGAGAACCGGGCGTGGACGGCGACGAACCGATCACCGAACGGCGCGAGTCGCGACCTGGCTAGCGCAATGGCCTCGGGGTCGCGATCGACGCCGACGACCAGCCTGCATCCCGAACGCAGGAGCGCCTCCGCATGTCCGCCGGCCCCGAGGGTCATGTCGATCACGGTGTCCCTTCCCCCGAGGAGCCCGACGACCTCCTCGACCATGACCGGCTCGTGAGTCCTCGCCCTCGCGCCCTCATCGGCCACCCGCGTCCCTCTTCCCTCATCCCAAGACCCGGACCATGAGTAGCCCGAGGGCCACGTAAACGGCCATCGTCGCGCCCGACAACAGGAGCAACCGGACGCTCTGGCCGACCTCTCGTGACAGCGTTCCCCTCATCCCTCTCCTCCGATGTCGAGCGTCCCCGCCTGGTACGCGCCACCATGGGTCTGTTCGTAGCGATCGTGGGCGGCGCGGTCCCAAACCTCCATCCGGTCGTAGACGCCCACGATCACCGCCTCCCTGCGGATGCCTGCCTCACCTCGCAGTCGTTGGGGGATCGTCAGCCGCCCCTGCGCGTCCAGGTCGACCGGCTCGGCCTTGCCGAAGAACATCCGCGCATAGGCCCGGGCTCGAGAATCCGACAGCGGACGGTCCCTGACCTCGCCGGCTCGCGCCTCCCACTCGGCCTTGGGGAAGCAGAACAGGCAGCCGTCCTGGCCCAGCGTCAGGACCGCGCCGTCGGCGAAGACCGCCCGGAACCTGGCCGGCAGGCTGATCCTGCCCTTCGGGTCCAACTGATAGCTATGCGTGCCGAGCAGTTCGGCCACGCGCGTCCTCCCCTTCTCCTCCACAGAGCTCCACACTTATGCCACTGGCGCTCCACCAAGTCAAGGGCCAAGGACGGCGAAGTGGGCGGCGAGGGGTTCAGGGTGCCAAGGAATCAAGAGATCAAGGAAGTCGCCGAGCCCTTCAGTAGCGAACCCGTGTGGACTCCTAGCCGGCTAGGTCAGGAAGGGCTCCCATTCGGGATCCAGGCGGCCGAGCGACAGTCGGAACCCATCGGCCGGCGCGAACGGCCGGCGCAGGAGGCGCAGCCCGGCGTCCTCCGGGCGTCGGTTCTCCTTCTTGGAGTTGCACCGGCGGCACGCCGCCACCACGTTCTCCCAGCTGTGCTCACCGCCGCGAGACCGAGGCACGATGTGATCCAGGTTCTCGGCGGCCGAGCCGCAGTATTGGCAGGACCAAGCGTCTCTGGCGAAGACGGCCCGCCGGGTAAGGGGGGCCTGGGCCCGGTACGGAACCCTGACGAAGTACCGCAGCCTGAGCACCGAAGGAGCTTCGATCTCGTAGCGCTCAGAGCGGAAGATCATCCCGTTGGAAACGATGACCTCCGCTTTGTCCTTCAGGACGAGCACCACTGCCCTCCTGGCGGTCACGACTGCCAGCGGCTGGTGGGACGCGTTGAGTACGAGCGCTCTTCCCATGCGGGACCTGCGGCGAGTATAGCGAGCGGACTCCGGAATCCGGCCCAGGTGCTTGAATCGACCAAATCGCAGGGTTGTAATCCGGCCGAAGGCGGCGGGTGGATCGTGTCCGAGGGATCGGGACGCCTGAAGTAGCGAACAAGGGGCCGCGCGGGGCGTCCAGCAGCTCGGTTCGACCACCCCCGTCTTCCTTCCATCCCTGGTTCTCAGCAGCAGATGACACGTTCCGACAAGCCCTGAGCCGGGAGTGCTCGTGTCGCATGGAACGGGCCGCTGCCATCTCGAGTCGAACGAACGAACCGGGATGCGTCCGGCCGCGTACACCCCGGTAAGATGGCTGTTCGAGCCGGGGAGGTGGTCGTGGAGGCGCGCGAGAAGACCGAGGCCTGGCAGCGTTTCGCCCAGCGCTTCCGAAAGGTCGAGGGCAACGTCGAGAAAGTCGTGCAGGGCAAGCACCGTGAGATCCGGCTTGCGCTCGTCACATTGGTCGCCGAGGGTCATGCTCTGATCGAGGACGTCCCGGGTGTGGGCAAGACCATGTTGGCCAAGGCCATCGCCAGGTCCATCGACTGTTCGTTCCGTCGCATCCAATTCACCCCCGACCTCCTGCCGACCGACATCACCGGCGTCAACGTGTTCAACCAGGAGCGAGGCGACTTCGAGTTCAAGCCCGGGGCCATCTTCGCGAACATCGTCCTCGGCGACGAGATCAACCGAGCCAGCCCCAAGACCCAGTCGGCCCTCCTCGAGTGCATGGAGGAGCGACAGGTCACGATCGACACCGAGACCTATCAGCTCGGACAACCGTTCATGGTCATCGCCACCCAGAACCCCATCGAGCACGAGGGCACCTACCCCTTGCCTGAGGCACAGCTCGACCGGTTCATGATGCGGATCGCCATCGGCTATCCCTCCGCCGACGTGGAGGCGGAGATCCTGGCCACCCACGGGGTCCGCTCGACGCTGACGGACATCGGTCCGGTGACCGACGCGCTCGGGGTCAGGGAGATGATCGACATGGCCCGGCAGGTGCACGTCTCGCCGCCCATCCGCCGGTACATCGTCGACATCGTCGAGGCCACCCGGGTACATGGCGATGTGTACCTGGGTGCCAGCCCCCGGGCGTCGATCATGCTTCTGCGAGCGGCCAGGGCCATGGCCGCGGCGGAGGAGCGGGATTACGTGATCCCCGACGACGTGAAGGGCCTTGCCCTGCCGGTCCTGTCCCACCGCGTGATCGTGACCGCTGACGCCGTGATGAGCGGGCGGACCGCGGGCGCGGTGCTGGCGGAAGTGGTCAACGAGATCACGGTCCCCGTCACCAGAAAGGCCTGACCCGTGCCTTCCGGGCGGGGCGCGGTGGTCTTCGCCGCCGGCATCGGCCTGTGGCTCACCGCCAGGGTGGCCGGGTCGTCCAGCCTCCACATGGTGGCCGTCGGCCTGGTCGTGCTGCCGTTCGCCGCGGCCCTGTTCGCGCGGTGGAGCCGGTTCCGCGTTTCGGTCCGGCGGCGTCTGTCGGACCAACGGGTCGCCCCGGGCCAGCGCGTAACGGTCGAGCTCGAGGTGGAGAACGAGTCTCCCGTGTGGACCTCGTTCCTGCTGCTCGAGGACGGGATACCCCGCTCCTTGGGCCGGCCCGCACGGCTGGTTCTGGCGGGGATCCCGCCACGGAGCAAGCAGCGCGCCGCGTACGTGTTGGTCCCCGAGATCCGGGGGCGATACTCGCTCGGGCCGCTCACGGTGGACGTGTCCGACCCCTTCGCCCTCACGAAGCTTCGGATCGGCTTCGACCAGCGGGACGACCTGGTCGTGACCCCCGAGATCGAGCGCCTGGAGGCCGGACCGGCTTCCCCGTTCGGTGGAGCGAGCGGGCTGTCGCTCGCCCGGCACCTGTTCCGAACGGGCGACGACTTCTACACGATGCGCCAGTACCAGGAGGGCGATGACCTTCGCCGCATCCACTGGCCGAGCGTCGCCCGATCCAACCAGCTCATGATCCGCCAGGACGAGTCAAGCCGCCGATCCACCGGGGTGATCTTCCTCGACACGCGCGAGACCGCCGTCGGATCCAGCCGCACTCCCTCCTTCGAGAAGTGCGTGTCGGCCGCCGCGTCGGTCGGCACACTCCTGACTCGGTACGGGTTCTCCATCCGCCTGGCCACCTCGAACATGCCGCCCACGACGGTGACCGAGGACCAGATGCTGGAGGCACTCGCCGGAGTTGGGCACGTGACGTCTCGGGCATTCTCAGCCGGTCTCACCCGGTTGCGGTCGGTCGCGGCCGGCGACACGACCCTCGTCGTCGTGACTGCCCCGCCGCAGCCGACCGAGCTCACCTCGCTCGTCCGCTCGGGTGTGGTCTTTGGGCCCAAGCTCGCGATCCTGGTCTATCCCACCGACCCGCACGATCTTCCGCCCGACCGTCAGTCCCAACTCGAAGGCCGAGCCTCGTCGGCTCGCCTCTCTCTGTCCAGATCCGGATGGGAAGTGCTCGTCCTCTCGCCCACGGGAAGGCTTCGTGACGCATGGCAGCGCAGCAGGAACCCACTCCCCGAGTTCATCGGCTCCTCGCGTTAGGCGCCGTCGGGCTCCTGGCCGCGGCCACCGCGATCGCGTTCGGCCGAGTTTTCGTAGGGCACGGAGCGACCTGGAAGCTCCTGGCGGCCGGCCTGGCCTCGGTCGCCGTGGCCGGGCTATTCGAACGACGGAGCCTGCTTCTGGCCACCCTGGCCAGCACGGTGTGCCTTCTTGTCGCGCTGGCGGTCCTGGTCTTCCCCCAGACCACGTGGGTCGGGCTACCCACGTCCGAGACGCTCGGGGCCATCGGAGACGCTCTGGCCCGCGTGGGACAGCAGGCCCGCGTGCAGGTGGCGCCGAGCCCGCCCCTCACCCCCCTCTTGCTGGCGGCGGTGACCGCGGTGTGGACGGGGTCGTTCTCCGCACACGCGCTGGCCATCCGAGCGGGAGGCCCGTTGCTCGCCGTCCTGCCATCGGTCGCCCTCGTCGGGTTCACCGACACCGTGATGCAGGACGGTGCGCGGCCGGGCTACGCGGTCGTCCTGCTGTCGGCCGTGCTGTTCGTGTCCTTCCTCGACGGGATCCGCCGCATCCGCCAGTGGGGCCCGGTGTGGGGGTCGCGGGGGAAGCCCTTATCCGCCGCCACCGGACACGGCGCGCGGCGGGTGGCCACCCTCGCGGTGGCGGTCGCGGTCCTCGTCCCGGGGATCCTCCCGGGGTTCCATTCCTTGGCCCTGGTGGACTTCTCGACCGCGGGGGGGCACCAGGTCCACATCGACCCCTTCGTCTCGATCAAGGCTCAGCTTCAGCGGCGGGATCCCATTGATCTCTTCCAGGTCACGTCGGTGGACGAGGGCGGTGACCCCCGGGCCGCGTACTGGCGGCTGTACGCACTCGACCAGTTCGACGGGGCCACCTGGCGGAGCTCGGACCCGAACGGCGACCAGGGCCGCCCCCTCTCCACGCCGGCCACGCTCGCGGCCGGCTCGTCGTCCAGTCCGGCGATCGACCAGGCGTACCGGATCCTCACGGACTTCGTGGATCCGTGGCTGCCCATGGCGTATCCGCCGCAGACCGTAAACGTGCCGTTCAGCACGATCCGCTACGACCCCGAGCTCACTTCTGCGGCTGCGCCGGATCCCTTCGGGGAGGGCCTCGAGTACTCGGTGCGATCGCTCGTCGTCTCGCCCACGCCGCAGGAACTCGACGCCGTCTCGATCCAGCCCTCGAACTTCCTGGCCATCGGCGTGCTGGACCGCTACACGCACGTGCCCGAGAGCGTCCCCCCAGCCGTGCGGCAGATCGCCGAGGCGTGGACGGAGAACGCCTCGACGCCCTACCGCCAGGTACTGGCCATCCAGCAGCACTTCGTCTCCTCCGGCGACTTCCGCTACTCCCTCGACGTTCGGCCCAGGACCGACGCGAACGGGTTGCTGGATTTCTTGACCAGGACCAGGACGGGGTTCTGCCAGCAGTTCGCCACGGCGATGGCCATCCTGGTCCGCGAGCTCGGCATCCCCGCCCGGGTGGCGGTGGGCTTTCGGCCAGGCTCCCAGTCGGGCGATATGTTCACGGTGAGCACCGACGAGGCCCATAGCTGGGTGGAGGTGCTGTTCCCGGGCTACGGATGGCTCCCGTTCGAGCCCACGCCAGGCGGATGGAGGAGTCCACTGGCCACCGCCGGCTCATATCTCTCGCCGGAGACCCCTCAAGCCTGCCCCCGCTCCGAGCCCGGCTGCGCCACGGGGGCTGAGACGACCGAGGGGTCGGCGACCGGGGGCGGCGGCCTGACCGACAAGCTACAGCAGGTGGAGTCATTCCTTGTGGAGGACGGGGGCCGGCGCAGGAGGGGTGGCGTGGAGACCCCCGTCCCCGACACCTCGTACTCCATCCCCTACCGGCTCCTGTTGCTCGTGCTTCTGGCCCTGGCGGCGCTCGTTCTCATCTTCGTCCCCATCGTCAAGGCCGCGTGGCGAAGGAGGACGGTGCACGGCGCCCGGGATCCGGACACGCTGGTGCTTCGGGCCTATCGGGTCTTCGACGGCGAGGCCGCCGACCTCGGCTTGGGGCGGGCGGATGGCGAGACCCTGGCCGAGCACCACGACCGGCTGGCGGGAGCGGTCCGCTTCTCCGACGGGCATCTCGATCGCCTGACGATCGCGGCCACCCGGGCCGCCTATTCGGGACGCCCGACCACCGAGGTCGAGGCGCGCGATGCCCTCCGCGACGCCCGAACGGCGATCCGGGACATCCGGTCCGACGCCGGATTGCTTCGGAGGCTCCGAGGGGTGTACCGGCCGGGACTGTGATCTAGCCGCGGCTCTGGGCGTGGGCTGCGGCCTCTCGCAGGGCCCTGACGAATCGGTCGCGATCCTCCCGGAACTGGCCCACCTTGACCTCGACCCCGGTGGCGATCTCGTCGATGGCCACGAAGAATGCCAGCTGGCCCTCGCGGAGGGCGTCGAGAACCTCCTCGTTTCGCTTGGCCACCTTGAAGATGCTGACACCGTCGGTGATGAGCTTCACCTCCGACAGATGCCGGTCCAGGGCGGCCCGCCGGTTCAGGTAATCCCAGGCCCGTCGGACCCGTTGGAGGGACATCCCCCCGTCGAGGAGCGACTTGACCACCCTGAGGGCGACCAGGTCCCGGAAGGAGTACATCCGCGGGACCCCCGGCCGTCCCCCCGTTCCCTGGACGGATGGCGTGACCAGGTTGATCTGGTCCCAGTATCGGAGCTGACGGGGAGTACAGCCGGTGAACTTCGTGGCCTGATGTGCGGTGAACCCCTCCATCCGACGCGTGCCCTCCGACGACTCGTCACCCACCAGCGAACCCGGCAGTCCGTCAGCTCGTCGAGGGGGAAGGTCCCGACATGCCCACGACGTTCACACCTCGGGGGAAGGTGAGCGTTGTTCTACTGCGCTGCGCGGTGTGGTGGCAAGTGCGCAGGGTGATCGGGGCGCGCGGTCGTCGGTTCGTCGATTTGGTGTGGGTCGATGGGCCTACGGAATCACTGCGGAGGGGGCTCGGAGGGCCCGCGCATCCGGCCGGACAGGCGGGCCAACAGGGCCGCGATGGAGAACCGGCCCGACTGCTGCATCGCCCGGACCTGGTCCCTGCCGAGTTGCTTCAGGTATCGGTAGATCAGGAGCGACGAGACGAGCATCACTCCGAAACCGGCCGCGGCGATCCACAGCGAGATGGGGAACAGCATCAACATGATGAAGCCGGCCAGGAACGCGAGCGAGGACCATCGGATGCGCCGGGCCAGGTGGGTGTAGAGCGACGTCCGGGAGACGGCCTCGACGAGGCGAGGGTCTTCCTCGGCCAACCGCTTCTCGATCTCCTCGAGGATCTGTTGCTCGTGCTCGGAGAGCGGCATCGGCTCCTACCTGTCGACCGGCGACCCCATTATAGGAAGGTGAACCTTTCGGGATGAAGGGTCCATTCCCGTACTGGTCCATCGGCGGACGGCCGCGCGTCCTTCAGTCCACGGCGGTCGCGGCGTGCGCCGGCACGGTATCGGCGCCGGATCCCCGGGTCAGCGAGCCGGCCGGTCGATGAGGGTGGCCGGGCCGGCGGCGCCCCGTCCGAACC
This sequence comes from Actinomycetota bacterium, assembly GCA_035701505.1. Taxonomy (GTDB): domain Bacteria; phylum Actinomycetota; class UBA4738; order UBA4738; family HRBIN12; genus AC-69. The sequence goes on along the minus strand of DASSSA010000107.1, from coordinate 8,978 downwards.
GCCGCTCGATCCGGTCCACAGCCCGCTCCACGTCGCGCCACCGTTCTCCCTTGAGCAACGCCAGTTGCTCGGCCGCTCCCGGCGAGAGCCCGGTGGCCGCAATGCCCAGCAATCGTACGCGTCGGCGCGCGCCGGGCAGGCTTCGGTACAGCTCGGAGGCCACCTCGTACAGGTCGGCCGCGACGTCGGTGGGCGCCGGCAGCGTCCGGGCCCGGGTGAGGGTGGTGAAGTTGGCCAATCGGACCTTGAGGACCACCGTCCTGGACCGGTAGCCGTCCTTTCGCAGTCGCGCGGCTACGCGATGCGACAGGGCCAGGGCCTCGCGGAGCAGGTCCTCCTCGGCATCGAGATCGACGCCGAACGTCTCCTCGTGGGAGACGGACTTCGGCGGCTCATATGGGACGACCGCACGGTCGTCGATCCCTCGCGACAGGTCGTGAAGGTCCCGAGCGTGCTGGTCGCCGATGAGCCGGCCGAGCACCGCCGGTGGGGTCCGGGCCAGGTCGCCCACGGTCCTCACCCCGAGCCGACCAAGCGTCTCGACCGTCTTCTCCCCCACCCCCCACAGTGCCCGCGCCGGAAGGGGCTCGAGGAACGCGGCGACCTCCTCCTCCCGGATCACCACCAGCCCGTCGGGCTTGGCCTGCCGCGACGCCAGTTTGGCCAGGAGCTTGTTAGGGGCTACCCCCACCGAGCAGGTCACGCCGACCTCGGACCGGACTTCCCGGCGGACCCGTTCGGCGATCTCCTCGGGGGGCCCGAACAGCAGGACGGCCCCCGAGACGTCCAGGAAGGCCTCGTCCAGGGCGATGGGCTCCACGAGGGGCGTCACCGAGAGGAGGACTTCGCGGAACCGATTGGAGTAGGCCCGGTAGGAATCGAAGTCCGGAGGCAGGAAGACCGTATCGGGGCACAGGCGTCGGGCCCGCACCGCGGGCATGGCGTTCTTGATGCCGAAGGCCCGGGCCTCGTACGAGGCGGACATCACGACCCCCCGCGGGCCGGCCCCTCCCACCACCACCGGCCTGCCGGCGAGCGAAGGATCCTTCTGGACCTCCACCGAGGCGTAGAAGGCGTCGAGGTCGACGTGGAGAACGGGTTCGATCACCATCCGGCCGAGCCTCCGCTCGCGTGCCACAGCTTCCTGGGGGGAAGTCCTGGGAAGGGATCGCCTGCCGCCAGCGCCTCCGTCAGCCGGCCGGCTCGCCGAGCCTGTTGGAGACGGGTGAGGTCCCAGGCGTCCTCGGCGATGATACTCACGCCCTTCACCCCCGTCCGGCGAAGCCGTCCCCGCACGGCCAGGACGAAGGAATGGAACACCGTCTTCAGCACCTTCGCCTGCACCTTCTCGAACACCACCACCTCGACCGGCCCGGTCGCGTCGTCCAGGGTGAGGAACACGATCCGTTGGCCGCTTCGCACCGCGGGCGTCTGGGAGGCAACCTTCACCCCGGCCACCACGACCATGGCGTCGCCGCGCTCCTTGTGGAGATCCCTGGCCCGGGTCACGCCGAGGTCGGCGAGGAGCGGCTGGAAGAACGAGACCACGTGGCGCGAGGCGTCCAGACCGAGCACCTCCAACTCGGCCCGGACCCGTTCGGCATCAGAGTACTCGGTGAGCGAGAATCGTGGTCCGTTCGTTTGGCTCGATGCCGACCACAGGTCAAGCGCGAGCTGATCGCCCTCCTGCTGTGGATCGGTGACCATGACCTCGTACAGGCGATCGCGGCGCGTGCCGGCGGGGAGGGCGTCGAACGCCCCGGCGTGCGCGAGGGCCTCGACGACCGGCCGCGACACGTTGGCCCGTTGCAGGAAATCGCCGACATCTCGGAACGGCCGTTCGGCCCGGGCCTCCTGGATGGACCGGACCTCCGCGTCGGAGATCCCGTGCACGTCCTTCAGCGCCAGCCGGATCCCGTAGCCCGCGCCGACGCGTTCGGTCACGTAGTCCGGTTCGCTCGTGTTCACGTCGAGCGGAAGGATCTCGATACCGTGCTCCCTGGCGTCCTCCAGGATCAGCCGCCGTGGGTACATGCCGGGATCATGGGTCAGCACGCCGGCCAGGAAGTGCGCGGGGAAGTGGGCCTTCAGGTACGCCGACTGGTAGGTGGGAACGGCGAACGCCGCGGCATGGGCTTTGCAGAACCCGAACGAGGCGAACTGCGCGATGTCGTCCCACGTCGTCTCGGCCACGTCGTCGGGAACGCCGCGTTCTCGTGCACGGTTCAGGAAGTCCTCGCGGAGCGACGGGAGCTCCGCGTCGTCGTCCAGGTGGCGGCGGATGCGGTCGGCCGTCGTGAGGTCGTAGCCGGCGAGGGCGGCCAGGGTCCGCATGACCTGCTCGTGGTAGACGATCACGCCGTAGGTCTCGCGGAGTGCCGGCCGGAGCGCCGGGTGCGAGTAGACCGGGCGCTCCATCCCGTGCCGACGGTTCAGGTATGGACGGATCATGTCCGACTTCACCGGGCCCGGGCGGAACAGCGAGATGTCGACGATCAGGTCCTCCCAACGGGTGGGTTGAAGCTTTTGGAGCAGCTCGCGCTGGCCGGGCGACTCGATCTGGAAGCAGCCGAGGGTGTCGGAGGCCCGGATCAGCTCGAACGTCGGCCCGTCATCGAGCGAGATCTCATCGAGGTCGACCTTCAGGGCCTCAGTCCGGGCGATCTCGTCCAGGGCATGGCGCATCGACGAGAGCATCCGGACCCCGAGGACGTCGAGCTTCAGGTACCCGAGGACCTCGACGTCGTCCTTGTCGGCCTGGATCATCTGGTAGCCCTGGAACGACCGCTCGAGCGGTACCCGGTTCACCAGGTCGTCGTCCGACAACACGATCCCTGAGGGATGGAGCGCGAGGTGCCGGGGGAAACCCTCCAGCCGCTCGGCCACCCGGAACAGGAGCTCGAGCTGCCCGGCGGCCAGGTTCGAGCCGGCAAGTTCGGGGAGGACCTCGATGGCCTTGCGGATGTCCTTGGCTCCGATGTGGGGGAAGGCCTTGGCCACCGTGTCGACCTCGACTTCCGGGTACCCGAGAGCCTTGCCCACCTCGCGGATGGACGAGCGAGCCCGATACGTGTCGACCATGGTCACGCAAGCGCACCGGTCCTGGCCGTACCGCGACAAGATCATGTCGTAGACGTCCTCGCGGCGGGCCGACTCGACGTCGACGTCGATGTCGGGGAGCTCGTCGCGGAGCGGGTTCAGGAACCGCTCGAACACGAGGTCGTGGCGGACGGCGTCGACGTCGGAGATTCCGGTGAGGTAGCAGACGAGTGACCCGGCCGCCGAGCCCCGGCAGGCGCAGCGGATCCCCATGGCCTTGATGTCTGCGACGATGTCGGCGACCGTCAGGAAATAGGCCGCGTACCCCATCCGCTGGATCAGCGCGAGTTCGAGGTCCAGGCGGTCCCTGACGTCTGGCGTCGCCTCCATCCCCCGTCCATCGATCCCTCGCCAGCACCGCTCGGCCAGGACTGAGGCCGCCGAGCGTCCCCTCGGCGTGGGGAAATCCGGGAAGTGGACCGTCCGAAGCCCGATGTCGAACGTGCACGACTCGGCGATCTCGATGGTTCGGTCGCACAGGTCGGGGCGTTCGGCGAACAGCGCGCGCATCTCGCCGGCCGGTTTCAGGAAGCCCTCGGCGTTCACCCGCGAGACGTGATGGGACGCGACCGGCACGATCTCGCGCATGCACTCCAGGGCGTCGGCCAGGAACGCGTCCCCCGGGACCAGGTAGCGCACCGGGTTGGTGGCAACGGCCTTCGCGCCGATCCACTCGGCCAGCCGGAGCAGCAGGCGGACCTCGGCGGCGGAGTTCGGCTCCAGGCGGTGCTGGACCGCGACGAACAGCCGCTCGCCGAACGCCTCCCTGAATGGGCCGATAGCGTTCCGTGCCGCGTCGAATCGCCCATCGACCGCCAGCGACCCCGGAAGCGAGGAGGGGCCGAGCAGGCACAGGAGGCCGTGTGCGTGGGCGCAGATCTGCTCTGACGCGAGCCAGGGATCGCCTCGCTCCCCGGTCATGTGGGCATCCGTGATGAGCCGGCACAGGTTGGCGTATCCCCGGTCGTTCTGGGCGATCAGGATCACCTGGGTATCGGTCGGGCCCTCGCCCTCGCTGCGGCTGAGCCGACGACGCTCGGGCGAGGCCCTCCCTCCTTCCCGAGCGACCCGAACGGTCAGGGTGGCGCCGAGGATGGGCTTCACCCCGCCCTTCCGGCACGCGTCGACGAACCGGGCGGTTCCGTACAGCCCGTCCCGGTCGGTGAGGGCAACCGCCGGCATGCCGAGCCCGGCCGCACGGCGCGCCAGGTCCTCGGGGGAGAACGCCCCGTCCTTCAAGGAGAAGAAGGACCGGACGTCGAGGTGCACGAATCCGGGGGAGGTTCCCAATCGCTTCGCTCGAAGATCAGTCCCAGAGGCGCTCCACGTGCCACCGGTCGGCCGCCCGGTCGTGGTACAGGTCCCACACCGCCCCGCCCCTGGCCTCCACCCGCCAGTACTCGCGGTCACGGCCGTCGGCCCACCACCGGCCCTCGACCCGCCACCGGCCGATCACGTCGGCCACCTCGTAGCGCCGGTCCCGCCACACGAAGGCGGCTGGCATCCCGGCGTCCCGCTCGACCCGCACCTCCTCGTCGTACCGCTTGGCCACGGCCGGTCCGCCTCGATCCTCCGCCTCGCCAGTCGAACGTATGTTCGAGAGGGAAAGCGACTCTACCCCCGGGCCCGGACAACGGTCAAGCCGAGGCATTCCCGGGTGGAACGGATGGGCGTTCGTGGCGGCGGGCGCCGGTCGGTATCGTTCCCCGCGCGAGGAGGTTGGATGGCCGAAGCCGAACCGGATGAGCCGCTCGTAGCCGTCGTCCCCAACTTCAGCGAGGGCCGGCGCCGGGACGTGATCGACGCCATCTGCGCCGCCCTGGAGGTACCCGGCGCCCACCTGGTCTACCGGCAGGCCGATCCGGACCACAACCGGCTCGATACCACGGTGCTCGGCACCCCGGATGCCGTGCGCCGGAGCGCCCTGGCTGGCGCCGCGAAGGCAGTGCAGCTGATCGACATGGAGCAGCACACGGGCAGCCATCCGAGGATGGGCGCCACCGACGTGATCCCGTTCGTGCCGCTCCGAGGGATCACGATGGACCAGACCGTGGAGCTCGCGCGCGACGTCGCGCGCGAGCTCGCCGACACGCTGGATCTCCCCGTCTATCTGTACGACCGGGCCGCGCTCGTCCCCGAGCGGCGGAGCCTGGCCGAGGTCCGCAAGGGCGAGTACGAGGCGCTCAGGGAGGCTGTGGCCCGGGGCGAGCGGCTCCCCGATTTCGGACCGCACGCGATCGGTCGAGCCGGCGCCACCGCGGTTGGCGCGCGGAAGCCACTGATCGCGTTCAACGTCTATCTCTCCGGCACCGACGAGAGGGCGGCCAAGGAGATCGCCCGCACCGTGCGCGAGTCCTCGGGTGGCCTGCCGGCGGTCCGGGCCATTGGCTTCCTGGTCCCCGAGCGGAGCTGCGTGACCGTCTCGATGAATCTGGTGGACCACGAGGTGACCGGGTTGCGCCCGGCCTTCGAGGCGGTGAGGGTTGAGACAGAGAAGCGGGGCATGGCGACGCTGTCGAGCGAGATCGTCGGTCTGGTCCCCCAGGCTGCGATCACCGATCAGGACGTGATCGATCTTCGACTGGAGGGGTTCGATGGGGACCATCAGATCCTGGAGCGGCTGGTGAACAGGGCGAGTCGGGGCGGGCGATCGTGATCGGCGAGCAGACCATCGACCGGTTCCTGGCCACGCTCGCTTCCGACTCCCCCACCCCGGGAGGGGGCGCCGTCGCCGCCCTGGCCGGGGCGACCGGTGCAGCCCTCATCGAGATGGTGTGCAACCTCACGATCGATAGGAAGGGCTACGAGGAGGTGTCGGGCCGGATGCGCGAGCTCCGGGGCCAGGCCGAACGAGCCCGAAGCGAACTCGTGACGTTGGCAGACCGGGACGCGACCGCGTTTGACGGCGTGATGGAGGCCTTCCGGATGCCGAAGGACACCGAGGAGCAGCGGACCGTCCGGACCGCGGCGATCCAGCGCGGCTATCTCGCGGCGGCCCAGGTTCCGCTGGAGATCGCCAGGGCCTCGGCTTCCCTGATGCCGCTTGCCCTGGAGACCGTGGAGGCAGGGAATGTGAACGCGGCTTCCGACGGGGTGTCGGCCGCTCAGATGCTGTTCGCCGGGATCCAATGCGCGATCTACAACGTCCAGATCAACGCCGCCGCGCTCAAGGACGAGGCTGCGGCCGCGGTACTCAAGGACGAGGTCGCAGCACTGCGGGGCAAGGCCGAGGAGCTACTCGCCGGGGCGAACGTTGCCTTCGCGGCGCGCCTCGCGTCGTAGCCACGCGTGCGCACCTTTCGGACCGGTGAGCCCATCGTCCTCCGGGAGATGTGGCGAGGCCGGATCTGGTCGGCCCGACCGATGATCGTGGTTCGCGACGAGGAGACCCAGCGGATCCTGTACACCCCAAACGGCATCCGGCTGATGGCCGCAGGCAGGGACGGGAAGGAGCTCCGACTGCCCGAGGCCGAGTGGGACCTCCTCGAGCGGACGTTGGAAAAGGCACCGATCCTGTCCTTCTCCTGGCCCTCCGTTGGCCATGCCATCCTGCTGTTCTTCCAGTCGGACCTGACCGCGCGGACGTGGTATGTGAACGTCGAGGCCCCCCTTCGTCCGACGAAGCTCGGCTTCGATACCGAGGATCGTGTCCTGGACGTCGTTGTGGCCCCAGACGGATCGGGCTGGGAGTGGAAGGACCGGGACGAGCTGGATGAGGCGGTCCGGCGGGGCCTGTTCACGCCGGATCAGGCGGCGGAGTTCGAAGCCGAGGCCGAACATGGGCTCCACCGGCTCCTGGACAAGGAGCCGCCGTTCGATCGAGACTGGACGAGCTGGCGCCCCGATCCCTCGTGGCCGGTGCCCGAGCTTCCGCCGGGATGGGACGCCGTCTAGGGTATGCGGGCGATGGCCAAACTCGATCCCTCGGCCCTCCGGACACGGTTCCCCGCGCTTGCCCGAACGATCGACGGGCGCCCCTGCGTCTTCGCCGATGCGCCCGGTGGATCGCAGGTCCCGGAGACCGTCGTCGAGGCCATGGGTGCCTACCTCCGTACGAGCAACGCGAACATGCACGGTGCCTTCGTCACCAGCACCGAGACGGACCGCCTGATCGGGGAGGCGCATCGCGCGGGCGCCGACCTCCTCGGCTGCGGCTCCGATGAGGTCGTGTTCGGGCCGAACGCCACCACATTGCTGTTCTCGCTGTCGCGCTCCGTCGCGAGAACCCTGGGACCAGAGGACGAGGTCGTCGTCACCCGGCTGGACCACGACGCGAACATCAGGCCGTGGCTCATGGTGGCCGAGGACACGGGAGCCTCGGTTCGATGGGTCGACATCCGCGACCACGACGTCACCATCGAGCGCGCGTCGTTCGAGGACGCCTTGACCGACCGGACGAAGGTCGTGGCCTTCACGCTGGCGTCGAACGCGGTGGGCACGGTGACGCCGGCGGCGGAGCTGGCCCGCGCGGCACACGATGTCGGTGCTCTCGTCGTGTGCGACGGCGTCCACGTGGCGCAGCATCGGCTCATCGACGTGCAAGCGATCGGGGCCGACGTGGTCGTCTGCTCCCCGTACAAGATCTTCGGTCCCCACCTTGGCATCCTGTTCGGCCGCCGAGAGCTGCTGGGATCGTGGCGCCCGTACAAGGTCCGGCCGGCGAGCGAGGACGTGCCCTACCGATGGGAGACCGGAACCCAGAACCACGAGGGGCTCGCGGGGTTCGTGGCCGCCGTCGACTACCTAGCCGACGCGGGAAAGACGTACGGGAACCCCACTGGCGCGAGACGCCGGGACGCGATGGCCGCCGCGTTCGAGGCCATCGGGGCCCACGAGACCATGCTGTCGCGCCGGTTCCTCGACGGCATCGACGACATCGGCGCTCTCCGGCTGTACGGCATCGCAGGCACGGACCGGGTGGAGGAGCGGACCCCGACGTTCGCCGTCCGCCTCGGCGACCAGCACCCATTGGAGACGGCCAAGCTCCTCGGGGAGCGGGGCATCTTCGTGTGGGACGGTCACTACTACGCCCTCGAGCTCATGGAGCGCCTGGGCCTCCAGGAGACCGGCGGGGCGGTCCGGGTGGGGTTCTGCCACTACAACACGGACGAGGAGGTCGACCGGGTCCTTGCGGAGCTGGCATCGCTGGCGTGAGCGGTTGGGGGAGCATCCAACCGATTTCCGCAGGTCGGAGCCCGGTAGAATGGCCCGGCTCCCGCACCTGACCTGAAAGGAAACGCGATGCGCATCCTGATCCTGGGCGGCGACGGGTACCTCGGGTGGCCGACGTCGATGCATTTCTCCCGGCGCGGTCACGAGGTGCACGCGCTCGACGACTATCTACGTCGCCGGGCCCATACCGAGGCCGGCACGGACTCGCTCACCCCGATCCTCGCGTCCCTCCCAGCCCGGGCGAAGGCCTGGCGCGACGTCACCGGTCTGGAGATCGGGGTGAGCGAGGGTGACCTGTTGGACTGGGAGGTCGTCGAACGGGTCTTCCGCGAGTTCCAGCCTGAGGCAATCGTGCACTACGGCGAGATGCCCTCGGCACCCTACTCCATGATCGACCGCGAGCACGCCGCGTTCACCCAGACGAACAACGTGATCGGGACCCTGAACATCCTGTTCGCCATGGCCGAGCTGGCCCCCGACGCACACCTGGTCAAGCTGGGCACGATGGGCGAGTACGGCACGCCGAACATCGACATCGAGGAGGGGTTCATCACCATCCACCACAAGGGCCGAAGCGACACGCTGCCCTTCCCCAAGATGCCGGGGAGCCTCTACCACCTGAGCAAGGTCCACGACTCGCACAACATCCAGTTCGCCTGCCGCATCTGGGGACTACGGTCCACCGACCTCAACCAGGGCGTGGTGTA
>DASSSA010000106.1:0-37577 GCA_035701505.1 Actinomycetota bacterium | reverse complement strand
GTCTGGGGCGTGTAGGCACCGACCGCGTTCACGTGGGACCCGCGGGACAGGAGCGATCCTTCGAACACCGGCGTGGGACTCGTCGTACAGGTGCACACGATGTCGGCATCCTCCACCGCGGCCGGCCCGGCAACCTCCGCTGTCAGGCCCATCTCCCGGGCCGAGCCGGCCAGCGCGTTCGCCCGGTCCGCCGTCCTCGATACGAAGGTCACCCTCTCGACCGGGCGCACCGCGAGCATCGCTTCCAGATGCGACCGAGCCTGCGTACCCGCGCCGAAGATCACCAGCCGTGCCGCTTCCTCGCGCGCCAGGTACCGCGTGGCCAGGCCGGAGACCGCACCGGTGCGAAGGGCCGTGAGAGCCGCGCCCTCGATGACCGCCTCGGGCTCCTGGGTCCCAACCGAGAACAGGATGTACAACCCCTGGATGAGTGGGCGTCCCACCTCGGGGTTGCCCGAGGTGACCGTGAGGAGCTTGACCCCCGTCCCCTGGGGCCCGGTGGCCGGCATCGCCACGAGCGAGCCCGCCTCCGTTTCCATGTGGGTCCGGAGTGGTGCCGCCGGGAGCGCACCCGAGCCGAACGCCGCCTCGAGGGCATCGACCGCGGCCTCCATGGGGAGCAATCTCCTCAGTCGGTCGGCCTCGATGAAGGGGAACCCGCTCACAGCTCCCCCAGATACGCCTCCCGCATCAGGGGGTTGTTCAGCAGGCTCTCGGCGGTGTCGGCCAGCACGACTTGGCCCGTCTGCAACACGTAGCCGCGGTCGGCGATCGACAGCGCCATGTTCGCGTTCTGCTCAACAACGAAGACCGTCTTCCCCAGCTCGCGGATCTTCTTGATGATCTGGAAGACCTGCTCGACCAGGATCGGGGCGAGCCCCATCGAGGGCTCGTCCATCAGCAGGACCTTCGGATCGGCCATCAGGGCGCGGCCCATCGCCACCATCTGCTGCTCTCCTCCAGAGAGAGTGCCCGCCTTCTGCTTGAGCCGTTCGCGGATCCGAGGGAAGGTCTGGAGGACGACGCCGCGGACCTCCTCGACCTCTCTCCGGTCTTTCCGAAGGTACGCGCCGAGCTGGAGGTTCTCGTCCACGGTCATGTCCGGGAACAGGCGGCGGTTCTCCGGGACCATCGACACCCCGCGCTTGACGACCTCGGTCGTGGACAGCCCGGACACGACCTCGCCGTCCAGGACCACTTGACCCTCGGACGGCGTCACGTACCCGAGGATGGTCTTCAACGTGGTCGTCTTGCCGCTGGCGTTGCCCCCGAGCAAGCAGACCATCTCCCCGCCGTAGATCTCCATGTCGACGTCGCGAAGGACGGCGACGAGGCCATAGTGGGTGCTGACGTTCCTGAGCTCCAGGAGGGGCGCGCGGCCGTTCTCGCTCATGCCGACGCCTTCGTCCCCAGGTACGCCTCGATCACCCGTTCGTCGTGGGCGACCTCCTCGTACGTGCCCTCGGCGATCTTCTTCCCGTAGTCCAGGGCGATCACTCGGTCGGAGACACCTTTGACGACGCGCATGTCGTGCTCGATCACCAGGATGGTCACGCCGCGGTCCTTCCGCAGCCGCCAGATCTGGTCGGTGAGCTCCTGCGTCTCGGTGGGGTTCATGCCAGCCGTCGGCTCGTCCAGGAGCAGGAGCATGGGCTCCGTGGCCAGGGCCCTCGCGATTTCCAGGCGCCGCCGGTTCGCGTATGAAAGGGTGAAGGCCGGCTGCTCGTGCCGGTAGCCGGAGAGGCGCCGACCGAAGAAGGAAAGGGCCTCCCGGGCCTTCCCACGGACTCGCTCCTCTTCCTTCCGTTGGCTGGGCAGCCGCAGGACCGCGCCCAACAGCCCGGACCGCGAGCGGGAGTGCTGGCCGACCATGGCGTTCTCCAGCACCGTCATGTTCGGGAACAGGTGGACGGTTTGGAATGTCCGGGATATGCCGAGTCGGGTGATCTGCGAGGGCTTCAGCCCCACGATGCTCTGCCCCTGGAACCACACGTCGCCGCTGTCGGGACCGTACAGCCCGGTGATCGTGTTGAACAGCGTGCTCTTGCCCGCGCCGTTCGGCCCGATCACGGACACGACCTCCCCCCGGCGAACCTCCATGTCGAGCCCCGAGAGCGCGTAGAGGCCTCCGAAGTGTTTCTCCACGCCACGGACTTCAAGAACGGCCGGAGTTTCGCTCACGTGGATATCCCCTCGACGACGGCCACGTCGGCCTCCTTCTCTAGTGCCCATTCGTCCTGCGCCCGCTCCTCCTCCTGCAGCTCGCGGCTCCGGCGAACGTTCGGGACGAGGCCCTGCGGGCGCAGGATCATCACGGCAACCAGGGCCGCGCCGTACGCGAGCCCCCGGTACTCCTCGAATTCACGCAGGAGACCGGGCAGGCCCACGAGGACGAGCGCGCCGACGACGACCCCGGGCAGGCTGCCCAGCCCGCCGAGGATCACCAGGCCGAGAACGAGGATCGACACGGTGACCTCGAAGCTCTGGGGGGTGAGCGAACCGATCTGCACCGCGAACATCGAGCCGCCCAGCGACCCGATCGCGCCGCCCATGGCGAAGGCCAAGAGCTTGAAGCGCGTCGTGTTCACGCCCATCGCTTCCGCAGTCTGCTCGTCCTCTCTCATGGCCGTCCACGCCCGTCCGATACGGGACGCCGAGAGCCGCCACGACACGAAGATGGCCAGGAGGACGAAGCCGAGCGCGAGGTAGTAGAAATGCTGCGGCTCCCGGAAGCCGAAGCCCGCGACCGCCGCGTCGGACACGCCTCGCATCCCGTTCGGGCCGCCGACCAGCGGCACGAGCCACGGACTCCTGACGAGGACCGTGACCATCTCCCCGAGCCCCAGCGTCACGAGCGCCAGGTAGTCGCCACGGAGGCGGAGGACCGGGGCGCCGATCAGGAGACCCGCGCAGGCCGCGATCACCAGCACGATCGGGATGGCGAGATAGAAGTTCAGGTCCAGCGACACCGCCGGCGGGCCCGATCCCGTGAACGTGTTGAGCGCTGCGCCGGTAAGCAACGCGGTCGAGTACGCGCCCACCGCGTAGAAGAACACGTACCCGAGGTCGAGAAGGCCGGCGTAACCCACGACGATGTTCAGGCCGATCCCGAGGAGCACGTAGATCAGCACCGTCCCCAGGACCTGGGAGATCACTTCGCCCACCACCCACGGGACGGCGACGAGCACGGCGACGAGGACCAGCGCGAGGCCGAGCTGCGCCGGAGCCACGCCGGTGCTCTCCTCCCTCGTCGAGAACAGTCGTGCCCGCAGGTCCCGGCCCTTCCGGGCGTTCAATACTGAGAGTCCCGCCGCCACTCCGGCCACCAGGATGGCGCCGAGCCAGGTGAGGCCGCCGATCGATCGGCTGTACAGCCAGTCCCGCTCGAAGTTCAGCTGATCCAACGCGATCGGGATGATCCGCTGGAGGAACCCGAGCACCAGGACCGCCGAGACGGCGGTCGTGATGGGCCGGCGCACGGCGATCGGCGTAACCCGCAGACCGGCGGCGAGGCCCCCGGCAACCGCGGACACCGCGGTCAGGATCACGGCACCCACCACGGGCGGTTGTCCGAACGTGACGAAGTCGATCAGCGGCTGGGAGACGTTGAGGAAGACGGATCGGATCCGGTCGATCCCGAACGCGTCGGCCGCCACGACGGCGATGCCGAAGACGAGGCCGGCGGTGGCTCCGGAGACCGCACCCGCCATGATCGCGTCGCGAGGCGCGAGCGCGCGTCGCTCTCCCGCCCGGATCCGAGGTCGGGTCACGGCGTACCCGGCGACCAACGGGGCCGCGATCAGGACCAGCCGGGCGAAGGTCACCTGCTCGCCGACGAGGTTCAGGTCGACGAACCGGCCGATCAGCCCGACGAGGGCGAGGAAGATCGTGACGATCCCGGCGATGATCCCGACGCGGATCCAGCTGCGGACGTCCATCACACCTTCTCAGCCTCCCCCGAGCCGAGCAGGCCTCCGGGGCGGAAAACCAGCACGAGGACCAGCACCAGGAAGACGAAGGCGTCGCGGACGGAGAAGACGCTCGGGATCCCGAAGCCCGTGAGGATCAACGGCGGCCCCACGGCACGAAGGAGGCCGATCAGGAAGCCGCCCAGCGCCGCGCCGCCGATGCTGCCGATCCCACCGAGCACGGCTGCCGTGAAGGCGGCGATGCCCGGCCGGAACCCCATCGTGAACTGCACCTGTCCGAAGGTGAGCGAGAACAGCACGCCTGCGATCCCGGCGAGGATCCCCCCGATGACGAACGTGATCACGATCACCCGGTCCACGTTGATGCCCATGAGGCTCGCGATCTCCGAGTCCTGCGCCACCGCCCTCATCGAGCGACCGGTCGTGGTCCGGGCCACGAACAGCTGGAGCGCCACCATCGAGAGGACGGCGACGACGATCACCAGGAGTTGCACGCGGGTCATGGCAACGCCCAGGATCGTGGTGCCGCCGGTCAGGATGTGCGGTTTCGGATATCCGTACGGCTGTGGTCCGAAGAACCCGCGGAAGACGTTCTGAAGGAACAGCGACGCGCCGATCGCGGTGATGAGTGGGACGAGTCGCGGGGCGTGGCGCAGCGGTCGGTACGCCAGGCGCTCCAGCAGCGCCGCCGTCCCCACGGACACGGCGATCGCGACACCGGTGATGATCAGCAGCGCCAGAACCGGATCTCGGTCGAGGAAGCCGCTCTTCTCGTATGCGTCGGCGAAGAAGTAGGAACCGAAGGCCCCCGCCATGAACACCTCGCCGTGAGCGAAGTTGATCATCCGGAGGATCCCGTAGACGAGGCTGTACCCGAGCGCGATCATCGCGTAGATCGCACCCTGCGAGACGCCCTCGACGACGAAATCGCGCCACGCGGCGCCCGAGTAGCCTCCCTCCGCTCCGTTCAGGGAGAGGGTCTTCCACGCTCCTATCCCAACGACCAGCACGATCGCGATCCCGAGGACGACGAGGATGATCCGTCGCCATGGCAACCGCTCGAAGCCACGCATCCGGACCCCGGCCACGCCTGCGGGGCTCGTGCCCACGTTCGGCCCTCCTCACGGAAGCGGCCGCGGGTGAGCTCGGAAGCTCACCCGCGGCCTTCCCGTACCTTCGCTCCTTCGGTTAGAGCACGTCCTCGAGCGACTTGGTATCGCTGTAGACCGCTTCGGCGTTGGGAGAGCCCCCCTCCACCGGCCAACCCGGCGCGCGGAAGATACCGATCGTGACGTCGGTGGCGCAGTCGCCGAGCGGCGTGCACGTGAACGTGCCCGTCGACCCCTCGTAATCCTTGGTCGCGAAGACCGCGTCTCGAAGCGCCTGGCGCGGGATCGACAGCGATCCATCCTCGTTCTGGATCGCCACGGCCTCGATCGCGTCCATGAGGATGTTCGCGGCGTCGTAGGCGTGGGAGTGGAAGACGGAAAGCGGTGCGGAGTTGAACTCCTTCTTGTACGCCGGAACGAGCTCGTTGAGGTAGAACGGGTTTGCAGAGGCCGCGATGTCCGGAGACGAAGCGTACACGCCCTTGGCGTCGGCTCCCGCGTTCTTCAAGGTGTCCGAGGAGAGGCAGCCGTCCGAGACGATCAGGGTCGTGTCGGGCATGATCTCCTGGGCCTGCTTGATGACCAACGTGCACGCGGCCACGAAGATCGGGAAGTACAGGACGTCGGGGTTGCCCTCCGCCAATGAGCGGAGCGGCGCCTTGAAGTCCGTGTCTTCGGAGTTCACCTGCTCCGATCCCGTCAGGGTGCCCCCTCCAGCCTCGAAGTTCTGCTCGAATGCCGCGACCAGTCCCTGCGTGTACGGGCTCTCGTCTGCGATCGTGGCGGCCGACTTGGCCCCCACGTCCTGTCCGAGCGCGAACTCGGCCACGATCGCTCCCTGGATCCGGTCGTTGTGCGCCGTGCGCGCGTAGAAGGGCTGGTGGGTTCCCTCCGCGGTGAGCGCCGGATTCGTGTTGGACGCGGAGAACAGGAGGATCCCCTTCTCACTGAGGATCGTATCCGCGACCCCGAGCGCCCCACTCGAGCAGCTCGTGCCGATGACCGCCACCACCGACGTGTCGGCGGCGAGTGCCGTGGCAGCGGCCTGGCCGCCCTCCGCGGAGCACCCATCGTCCTCGACCGTCAGCTCGACCGCGTGGTCGAGGACCGTTCCATCGGTTCCATCGAACGTGCCGTCGCGATGATCCAGAGCGAGCTCGATCCCGTTCACCTGGTCCTGGCCCAGCGTGGCGTCGGCGCCGCTGATCACCTGCGACACGCCGATGTTGATCGGGTCGTCGGGCCCGACCTCGACGCAGCCGAACTCGACCGTGGCGCAGTCGATCCCGCCTCCGCCACCCCCACCGCCTCCGCCGCCCTCTTCCTCGGCACAGCCGGCGGCCACCAGCGAGAGCGCACCCAGCAATGTCACTACGGCGAACCAACGTGGTTTCCTCATCGAGCCCCCTCTCCTCTCCGGCCCGGGATCCCTACCGGGGACCGGAACCATTCTCGTACCTGTCTCTTCAACCGAGACGAACGTATCCTCGAGCGCTCGGTCCTCCTTTCCCCCTCCACGAGCAGGTGCTACGTACCACATCCCGCCCCGGAGGGAAAGCGGGCCCCTCCACCCTCGTCTACGGATGCCGAGGCCCTTCGGGCCTGAGCCGTCCGCCTAGGCCGGCCCGATGGCCGTGCGGAATTCCCCCGCCATGGCCAGGGCCCCACCCGGGTCCCCATCCACCAGGCGGCGTACCAGGGCGCTGCCCACGATGACCCCATCGGCGAAGGCGCAGGCCTCCGAGGCCTGCGCGGGGGTGCCGATCCCCACGCCCACCAGCAGCGGGAGCTCGGTCAGCGGGCGGAGCGCCCGGACGACCTCCTCCGCCGTTCCCGCCAGCCGCTCGCGCTCGCCGGTCACGCCGTAGGTGGCCACGCAGTACACGAACCCTCCGGCCGCCGCGGCGATCGACATCAGGCGCTCGTGCGTGGAACCCGGAGCCGCCAGGAGGACCGGGGCAACCGATGCCGCGGAGCACGCGCGGATCCAGTCATCGGCCTCATCGACCGGCAGGTCGGGGACGATCGCGCCCGACAGTCCGGCCTGCGCCGCGTCCGCCAAGAAGTGGCCCAGGCCGTGGCGAAGGACCGGATTGAAGTACGTCATCACGGCCACGGGAACGGACAGCCCTGCCTCCTTCACCGTGGCCAGGACATCGGGCGGCCGTGTCCCCGCCTCCAACGCCAGGCGCGATGCCTCCTGGATGACCCCGCCGTCCATGACCGGATCGGAGAAGGGGATCCCGATCTCGACGGCATCGGCCCCAGCCTCCTCCAGCCCTCGAAGGAGGTCGGCGTCCACGCCGGGCAGGCCACCGGTCACATAGGGGACGAAGGCTCGACCGCCGCCGTCCCGCCTGGCTCGGAGGGTTGCCTCTAGGTCAGGCACGGAGGGGACGGCCTACCGGGGTGCACCGAGGGCCCCTCGGACGGTTTCCAGGTCCTTGTCGCCACGGCCGGACAAGTTGACGAGGACCGTCGAGCCCTCGGGAAGCGGATGCTTCAACAGCCATCCGATGGCATGGGCCGGCTCCAATGCCGGAAGGATCCCCTCCAACCTGCCGAGGGCTTGGAATCCCTCGAGGGCCTCGGCGTCCGTGGCAGAGACGTACGACGCGAGCCCGGCCTCTTTCATAAACGAATGCTCCGGGCCGACCCCTGGATAGTCCAGGCCGGCGGAGATGGAGTGCGTGGCCAGGATCTGTCCGTCCCCGTCCTGCAACAGGTAGGACAGCGAACCATGGAGGACGCCGGGCGCCCCGAGGGTGAGGGACCGGCAGTGCTCGCCGTCTGCGTCTCCCCGACCGCCGGCCTCCACGCCGACCAGCCGGATCCCGCGGATACCCACGAACGGCGCAAAGATGCCCATCGCGTTGCTGCCGCCCCCCACACACGCCACGACCGAGTCGGGGTCACGGCCCTCGGCATCTAGGAACTGAGCCTTCGCCTCGTCGCCGATCACGCGCTGGAGGTCGCGGACCAGGGAGGGGAACGGATGCGGCCCGGCCACCGAACCGATCACGTAATGGGTCTCACGCACGCTCCCCGCCCAGTCCCGCATGGCCTCGTTCATCGCGTCCTTCAGCGTCCGACTTCCGGAGGTGACCGTCACGACCTCGGACCCCAGCAACTGCATCCGAGCGACGTTCGGCGCCTGGCGGACGGTGTCCTCCTCGCCCATATACACGACGCATGGAAGGCCGAACAGCGCGCAGGCCGTGGCGGTGGCCACACCGTGCATCCCCGCGCCGGTCTCGGCGATGATGCGACCCTTCCCCAGTCGCCGGGCCAGGAGCACCTGGCCCAGGGTGTTGTTGATCTTGTGCGCGCCGGTGTGATTCAGGTCCTCACGCTTCAGGTAGACGCGATAACCCAGACGGTCGGACAGCCTCGAGGCGAAGGTCAGGGGCGACGGCCGGCCCACGAAGTCGCGAAGCAGGGCGTCGAGCTCACCTCGGAACGCCGGTTCGTCCCGAAGCTCGTCCCAGGCAGCGGCGAGCTCGTCGAGGGCCGGTATCAGCACCTCGGGGACGTATCGGCCCCCGAACCGGCCGAACCGGCCTCGTGTGTCCGGCATCGCCGTCGTGTCGGGTGCCTTCACGCCACACCTCGCAGCTCGCGGAGCTTGGCGCCGGGGTCCTCCGCCCGCATGAGGCCCTCACCGACCAGCACGGCCTTCGCCCCGGCTTCCATCGCCCGTTCGACCTGCCCCCGGGTCGAGATGCCGCTCTCGAGCACTGCGATCCGGTCCTGAGGCACCGACCCCAAGAGGAGCAGGGCCCGGTCCTCGTCCACCTCGAGGCTCTCGAGGTCCCGTGCGTTCACCCCCACCACCTTGGCGTCCACTCCCAGGGCCTTGGCCAGGTCCTCTGTGGAATTGGCCTCGACCAGCGCTCCGAGCTGGAGGTCCCCTGCCGCGTTCAGCATGGCCTTCAGCTCGGTCTCGCTGAGGGCGGCGGCGATGAGCAGCACGGCGTCGGCTCCGGCAACGCGAGCCTCGATGAGCTGGGCCGGATGAACCAGGAAGTCCTTGCGGAGGACCGGGATCGTGGTCGCATGGTGAACGGCGCGAAGGTCGGCCAGCGACCCGTCGAAGTGCACGGGCTCGGTGAGGACCGAGACGGCGGTCGCACCTGCCTCCTCGTACGCGCGGGCGCGCGTCCCCGGATCAGCGTCCCCGATCCGCCCGGCCGACGGTGAGGACCGTTTCACCTCCCCGATGACCGCGGGAGCCTTCGCCGACCCCAGGCGGGCCGCGAACGGGCGGGGGGGCGGCATCCTGATGGCCAGGGCCATCAACCCGGCCTCGTCGATTGGCTGTCGCTCCAGTCTGCGGCGAACGTCGTCCACCGTCTCCGTGAGGAAGCCCATGGTCGGGAAGTGTAGCGGCGCACCCTCAGGGCACCGCGTCGAGGGCGTCTCGGAGGTCGAACCCCTCGTACAGCGCCCGGCCCAGGATGGCCCCCTGGGCTCCGATCGATGCGATCCGTCGGAGATCATCAGCCCCACGGATCCCTCCCGATGCGACAACCGGTCGCCCGGTCATCTGGATGAGTGCCCGGATCGAATCGAGGTCGGGGCCCTCGAGGCCGCCCACCCTGATCACGCTGGTGTGGACGTACCGGGCGACGTCGAGACCGGTCAGCCAGGCCATCGTCTCGGAGAGGGACAGCGTGACCTCGCGGCGGGCCCGGGTCCGTATCGTGTCGCGATCGGCCTCGATCCCTACGGCCAGCTCGTCACCGTGCCGGGCGAGCAGCGCCTCCGCCGCCGGTCGGTCGGAGAGCGCCGAGGAGCCGAGCACAACGCGACGGGAGCCCGCAGCAAGGGCCCGCTCGACCTCGCCGAGACCGGCGATCCCCCCGCTCGCCTGGACCGACACGCCGAGGCTCGCGATCCCGGCGACGACCTCCACGTTGCGAAACTCGCCATGCAGCGCCAGATCCATGTCCACCACGTGGATCCATTGAGCGCCGGCGTCCGCGAAGGACCGTGCCGCCGTCATTGGGTCGCCACCGAACGCCTCGACGAACAGCACTCCTCCGTCCGAGAGGCGAGCCAGGCGACCACCGAAGACATCCACGGCCGGGATGACCTCGAAGCCCACGGCTGGTCAGCCTACCGGGGCGACCTCCGTGCGCTCGGCTCTTCGAGACGGCTCATCCTCGAGCCGAGCGGCCTTCGGGCCGAGGAGCAACCGCAGCTCCGAGAGCAATCCGGCCCCGGGGTCCACCCGCACGCTTCCAACCTCGATCGGTGTGGCGCCCTGAGATGAGATGAACCTGACGAGGACCGGGGTCGAACCCGGATGGGCGCCAAACAGGTCCTTCAGCTTGGCGATGAGGCCATTGGTGCAGCTGGCCGCGGCGAGGTCGACGATCATCACCCCGGGTGTGGGACGGGCCGGAACGCCCGCGCCCACGTCGAGCTCCCGTATCTCCACCGCCCGGAGCTGCAGCTCCCTGCCCCGGAGATCGACGCGTCCCTTCACCAGCACGATCGCGTCGGCCTCCACCAGGTTCGGCACCTGCTCGAAGACCCCCGGGAAGGCCACCACCGACACCCCACCCGCCAGGTCCTCCAGCCGGAACAGCGCGTAGGGCTCGCCCTTCCTCGTGTACCGGCGGGCCACCGACGCGACGATCCCACCGACGGTGACCAGATCGCCGTCGCCCAGGTTCACCACCTCGGCGACCTCCATGTCGCTCTGGGCCGCCAGCCGGTCCTTCACCGACAGGAGCGGGTGGTCCGTGACGAATTGGCCGAGCATCTCCTTCTCCAGGCGAAGGAGAGTTCGCCGGTCGAACTCGTCCCCGTCGAGGACGGACTCGTCGATCTCGTGCGCCGCCCGTTCTCCTCCCCCGAACAGCGAGAACTGGCCGGCGGCCTCGGCCTTGCGCTCCGCCGCGATGGGTCCGGACACCTTCTCGTGCCCCTCCAGCAGGGCCTTGCGCGCGTAGCCGAGCGAGTCGAACCCCCCCGCCAGGACCAGGCTCTCCAGGACCTTCTTCGTCAGGACCCCCGGATCGACCTTCCGGCAGAACTCGGCGAAGGATCCGAACCCACCCCTGGACCGCCGGGCCTCGATGATCTGGCCCACGGCCCCCGAGCCTACGTTTCGCACCGCCGAGAGTCCGTAGCGAACCTTCGGCTCACCCCCTGGGACCGGGGCGAAGTCCAACTCGGACTCGTTCACGTCGGGGGGAAGGACCTCCAGGCCCATCAGGCGGCACGCGTTCAGGTAGAAGGGCTTCTTGTCCTTGTCGTCCTTCACGCTGGTCAGGATGGCAGACATGTACTCCACCGGATGGTGGGCCTTGAGGTACGCGGTCTGGTACGCCACATACGCGTATGCGCATGCGTGCGAGGCGTTGAACCCGTAGTCGGCGAACGGGACGATCAGGTCGAAGATGTCCTCGGCGATCCGGCGCTGGTAGCCCCGGTCCACGCACTGGCGGACGAAGGTCTCGCGGTGTGGGACCAGCAGTTCGCGGATCTTCTTCCCCATGGCCTTGCGCAGGCCGTCGGCCTCACCCATCGAGTAGCCGGCCATGCGGTTGGCGATCTGCATGACCTGCTCCTGGTACACGATGATCCCGTAGGTGTTCTGGAGGACCTCCTCGAGGTCCGGATGGGGGTACGTCACCGGCTTTCGGCCGTGTTTTCGCTCCGCGTACTCGGAGTGCTGGCCCATCGATAGGAGGCCCGGCCGATACAGGGCGACGAGCGCCATGAGGTCCTCGAACCGGTCCGGGAGCAGCAGGTGGATGAGCTGCCGCATGCCCGGGCTCTCCAGCTGGAAGACGCCCGTGGTATCGCCTCGGCGGAGCATCGCGTACGCGGCCTGGTCGTCGAGCGGCACGTGGTCGATGTCGAGCTCGACGCCCGTCCGCCGAAGGAGGGCCAGCGTGTCCTCGATGACCGAGAGGGTCCGAAGCCCCAGGAAGTCCATCTTCAGCAGGCCGAGCTTCTCCACCCCGTGCATGTCGAACTGGGTGACGATGCGTCGGGTGTCGTCGCGCGAGTCCTTCGACAGCTTGAGCGGCAGGTAGTTCACCAGCGGGGCGTCCCCGATCACCACCCCGGCCGCATGGACCGAGTCCTCCCGGCGAAGGCCCTCGAGCGCCTTGGCAGTGTCGACGATCTCCCTGGCCTCGGGCTCCTTGTCGTACGCCTCCTTCAGCTCAGGTGAGTGCTCGATGGCGACATCGATCGGGTGCTCGCGGCCCAGGACCGCGGGGGGGTACATCTTGCACAGGCGGTCCCCGACCGAGGCCGGGAACCCGAGCACTCGTGCGGCATCGCGGATCCCTTGCTTCCCCTTGATGGTCTGGAACGTGATGATCTGGGCCACGTGATCGGAGCCGTACTTCTGGGCCACGTACCGGATCACCTCGTCCCGCCGTCGCTCGTCGAAGTCCATGTCGATGTCGGGAAGTTGCTTGCGCTCGGGGTTCAGGAACCGCTCGAAGATCAGCCCGTACCGGAGAGGGTCCAGGTCGGTGATGCGGAGCGAGTACGAGACGACGGAGCCCGCCGCCGAGCCGCGGCCCGGTCCCACCCGGATCCCGTTCTCACGGGCGAACCGGATCAGATCCCACACGATGAGGAAGTAACCGGCGAACCCCATCCGGGTGATGACGTCGAGCTCGTGGTCGATCCGGTCCCGGACATCCGGCCCAAGATCGCCGTACCGCTGCCTGGCGCCATCGTCCACCAACCGCCGGAGGTAGGCGTCGCGGTCCATGCCGGCCGGTGGCTCGAACCTGGGGAGGTGGAGGTCGCCGTACGACAGCTCCAGCTCGCACATCTCGGCGATGCGCAGGGTGTTGTCACAGGCCTCGGGGAAGTCCCGGAACAGCTCCCGCATCTCCTCGGCGGACTTCATGTAGAACTGATCGGAGTCGAAGCGCAGCCGGTTCGTGTCGGTCTGCACCTTCTGCTGCTGGATGCACAGCAGGACGTCGTGGGGCTTCGCGTCGTCCCGCATCGTGTAGTGCAGATCGTTCGTGGGCACGAGCGGGATCCCCGTCGTTTTGGACAGCTGCACCAGCTTGGTCAGCACGCCCCGTTGTTCGGCCAGCCCGTGGTCCTGGACCTCGAGGAAGAAGTTCCCCTCCCCGAACAGGTCCCGGTAGGACGCTGCCACCACCGCGGCCTTCGCGTCCTGACCCCCGACGAGCAGCCGGGCCACCTCCGAAGCCAGGCATCCCGAGAGTCCGATGAGGCCCCCGGAACGTTCCGCCAGCAGCTCCTTGTCGATCCGGGGCCGGTGATAGAACCCCTCGAGGTGGGCGTCGGTGACCAGCCGCAGGAGGTTGCGGTAGCCGGCGTCGTCGCGGGCAAGGATGGTGAGGTGCCGGTACTTCTCCTCACTCTCACCGGGCGTGCGGTCGAACCGCGAGCCCGGCGCGACGTAGGCCTCGACGCCCAGGATGGGCTTGACCCCGGCCGCTCGACCGACCTGGTAGAACTCGAGGGCTCCGAACATCGAGCCGTGATCGGTCACCGCCAGGGCCGGCATCTGGAACTCTCGCGCCCGCTCGAACAGCGCACCGATCCGCGATGCCCCGTCGAGGAGCGAGTACTCGGTATGGGTGTGTAGGTGGACGAAGCTGGACCCGGCCAAAGCCGGGTCAGCTTAGCCCCCTTTTTGACGAACTACAAGTCTGTGATTTTACACACTTCTTCCACAAACTTTCCCCGGTTCGGGCGCGTCGGGCAGAAGCACAGGCTTGTAATTCTGCGTTTGCATCGCATACACTCGCAAGGCGATGCGCCTCTCGTACTCAAGCATCAGCACCTACGAAACCTGTCCGGCCAAGTTCAAGTTCCAGTACGAGGACAAGGTGCCGACCTCGCCCTCCCCCGCCCTTTCCTTCGGCGACTCGCTGCATCAGGCCCTCCACCGGTTCCACAGCCGGCCGGTACCCGTGGCACCATCGCTCCCCGAGCTCCACGAGATGCTCGACATGGTCTGGGTCCGCGACGGCTTCACCACGGACTCCGAGGAGCACGTGTACCTCGAGCACGGACGCCAGGTGCTCGACCAGTATCACCGGGAGAACGCGGATCGCTACCGGATCCCCGCGGCGCTCGAGTTCCGGTTCCGGATCGACGTCGAGGGCGTCCAGATCGCCGGGACCATCGACCGGATGGACCGCATCCCTGGAAGCGGGTACGAGATCATCGACTACAAAACCAGCCGCAGGCTTCCGCCGCAGTCTGCCATCGACCGCGACCTGCAGCTGTCGATATACCACCTAGCGGCGAAGGAGGTCTGGGGCATCGAGCCGGAGCGGCTGACCCTTTACTACCTGTTGCCGGGGCAGCGGATGAGCACCACCCGCTCGGCCGCCGACGTCGACGACCTCCGGCGCAGGATCGGCACCGTCGCTGAGCGGATCGCAGCCGGGAAGTTCGAACCCCGTCAGAACCCCCTGTGCGATTGGTGCGAGTACCAGCGCCTATGCCCACTGTTCCGACACCGGTACGAGAAGCAGGAAGGCGACCCCGCGCCCCGGATGACCGAGATCGTGGACGAGTGGATTTCGCTCAAGCGCCAGGGCCGCCACATATACCGGCGCATCGACGAGCTGGCCGCGCTCATCAACGCGTTCTGCGACGAGCACGGTTACGGACGGTTGTTCGGCTCGGACGGGGCAGCGGTGGATCGCAGGCCGCAGCACGTGACCGCTCCCGACGAGGACAAGCTCCGGGCCATCCTGGAATCGCTGGGGCTATGGGAGCGGGTCCGGTCGGTCGATCCGAAGAAGATCTCCGACCTCATCGAGTCGCGATCGCTCCCCCCCGAGGTGGAGGACGCCATCCTGGCTTCCCGGGAGGAGGTGCGAACGCAGCACGCGCTTTTCCTGAAAGAACCTGCCCGGGTGGGCAGATGAGCCGGCGGGTCAGCCCTCTCCCCCGACTCGCCGGAGGACCAGGATGAGGTCCGGTGGCAGCGGATCCTCCACCTCGATCCGCGCCCCGGTGATTGGATGGTCGAACGAGAGCCTCCATGAATGGAGGAAGGGCCGGGTCAGCCCGAGGCGCTTCGCATCGTCCCCTCCTCCGCCGTAGGCCCGGTCGCCCAGGACCGGGTGGCCCACTGCGGACAGGTGGACCCGGATCTGGTGGGTCCGTCCGGTCGTGGGCGCGGCCTCGAGGAGGGTCGCACGGTCGAACCGATCGCGGACCTCGAAGCGCGTCTCGGCCTCCCTCCCAGTCACCGATCGCACCCGGATCCGCGATCCCACACGCCCCAGCGGCGCGTCCACCGCGAACCTGTCGTGCTCCACGGCGCCCCGGACGAGCGCCAGGTACCGCCGGTCCACCTCGTGCCGCCGGAGCATCGCCGTCAGTGCCTGATGGGCCTGATCGGTGGAAGCCACGATCAGCAGGCCCGAGGTCCCGGCGTCGAGGCGGTGCACGATGCCGGGACGCAAGGGCCTCCCTTCGGAGGAGAGCGGGAGCCCCATCCCGATGAGGCGGTTGACCAACGTCCCGGTGAGCCGGCCCACCGTGGGGTGCGTGGGCAGCCCTGCCGGCTTGCTCACGATCAAGAGGGAGGGGTCGCGGTACCGGATCTCGACGGAGGGGCCCTCGGGCGGCGCGTCGCCCATCCCCGTCAGGTCCACGAACACCCGCTCGCCGCCCGCAAGCCGATGAGACTTCGGCCGAAGGGCGCCGTCTACAAGGACCCGACCACCGGCGATGGCTCGCTGCGCGTCGGCCCGGGTCAGGGAGAGGCGGTCGGCCACCACGGTGTCCAGCCGACCCGCCATCGCCTCGAACTCCTCGCCCACCCTCACCCCTCCCGCTCCCGAAGGACGCCTCCAACGGCGAGGAGGAGGGCCCCGATCACGATGGCCGAGTCGGCCAGGTTGAACACGGGCCAGACGTGGAAGTCGATGAAGTCCACCACGCGTCCCGACAGCAGCCCGTCGCCCCTCGCCGCGCGATCGGTCAGGTTGCCGAACGCACCACCGAGGATGAGGCCCAGCGCCACTGCGGTGGGGCCGCTCCGGAGCCGGAAGGAGGTGGCCACGATCGCCGCCGCCACCAGGATGGTGGCGGCGGCGAACACCCACGGTGCGCTCTGCCCCAGGCCGAAGGCCCCTCCGGAATTCGTCGTGT
Source organism: Actinomycetota bacterium (assembly GCA_035701505.1). Taxonomy (GTDB): domain Bacteria; phylum Actinomycetota; class UBA4738; order UBA4738; family HRBIN12; genus AC-69. The sequence goes on along the minus strand of DASSSA010000106.1, from coordinate 21,403 downwards.
AGTTGAGCTGGAGCACACTGGGGACGACGGTCACCGGCGGCCGGCCGGCCAGGGCGCGCTCGGCCCACAGCTTGGTGATGCGATCGGCCAGATAGGTCAGGCCCGCGGTGCCGTAGAGCCAGGCGGCCAGACGCCGCGCCCCGGTCACGGCCGTCTCGCTATCTGGAGCGTGCCTGAGCCTGGGCGTCCTTGATGCAGAGGTCCGCGTACGGCAGCGCCTTCAGCCGAGCCTTCTCGATGGGCTTGCCGCACCTGGCGCAGATCCCATAGGTACCGTCGTCCATCCTGGCCAACGCCCGGTCAATCTTGCGGAGCAGGTCCCTCACGTTGTTCTCGATCGACAGGTCCCGCTCCCGCTCGAAGGTGAACGTTCCCGCATCGGCGTTCTCATCGTCGAAGGAGACCTCGCCAGATATGTCCGACTGCGACGTGGCGAAGGTCGCCTCCTCGATGGTTGACAGCTGGACCTGCAGTTGCTCCTTCTCTTCCAGAAGCCGTTCGCGCAGGTCGTCGAGCTCTTTCTTGGTGAAGGCGGTCTTCGCAGCCATGGGACACGGACGGTAACACTGCCCGATGCGACCGACAAACACGGACCAGACGTTGTGCGGCAGGGCATCGCCGCCGGGGATCCAGCGCATTCGCGCCGGGCGGCACCGCGCGCTTCGTGACCTCGATGGCTCCGCCATGTAGCATGGCGCGCGACGGGCGTTGACGGGAGCGTGTAGGAGGGGAAGCCGAGGAAGAGCGAACCGGGAACGTGGAACCCCGGCGCCCGGTCCCCTCGAACATCCTCCCTGAGCGGCCACCCGAGAAGTGCAACGCGGGTGGTACCGCGGGGCATGCGCCTCGTCCCTTCAACGGGGACGGGGCGTTTCGTTCGTTGGAAGGTGTGAATGGCGCGGTTCGAGCCGGTCGATCCGAAGGTGAGCTTCCCGGAGCTCGAGCGACGCATCCTCCGGTTCTGGGACGAAGAGGACATCTTCGCCAAGAGCCTGAAAGCCAGGCAGGGCGCCCCCGAGTGGGTGTTCTACGAGGGCCCGCCCACGGCGAACGGCAAGCCCGGGATCCACCACACGGAGGCCCGGGCGTTCAAGGACCTCTACCCTCGGTACAAGACGATGACCGGTCATTCCGTCGGGCGAAAGGCGGGGTGGGACTGTCACGGTCTGCCGGTCGAGCTCGAGGTGGAGAAGGAGATCGGCACCCGGAACAAACGGGACATCGAGGCCTTCGGCATCGCCGAGTTCAACCGACTGTGCCGCGAGTCGGTCACTCGATACGTCGACGAGTGGGAGCGATTCACCGAGCGGCTGGGGTTCTGGATCGACACCTCCGACGCCTACTGGACCATGGACACCGAGTACATCGAGAGCGTCTGGTGGTCGCTCAAGCAGCTGCACGGGCAGGGGCTGCTGTTCGAAGCCGACCGGGTCACCGCGTACTGCCCGCGATGCGGCACGCCCCTCTCCGACGCCGAGGTGGCGATGGGTTACGAGCAGGTCGAGGACCCGAGCGTGTACGTGAAGTTCAGGATCGAGGAGGCCACCGACCCGTCCCTGGTCGGGTCAGCGATGCTCGGATGGACGACCACGCCGTGGACGCTGATCTCCAACACCGGGGTGGCGGTCAAGCCGGATGCCGCGTACGTCGAACTCGATGCCGCCGGGGACCACCTTATCCTGGCGGAGGCGGCGTTCCGCGCATTTACCAACGACGCCGGCTGGGCCACCGACGCGGGCGGCTGGCGGATCAAGCGGACGCTCCCCGGCGAACAACTGGTGGGTTCGTTGTACGCCCCGCTGTACCCCAACGTCGAGGGCGCGCACCGGGTGGTGCCCGCAGATTTCGTCTCGCTCGAGGAGGGAACGGGCGTGGTCCACCTGGCCCCTGCATTCGGTCCGGAGGACCTCGAGATCGGGCGTCGCGAGGGATGGCCGACGTTCAAGCCCCTCGATGGCGAGGGGCGGTTCACCCACGACGCTCCGGCATTGGTCCGCGGGGCATTCTTCAAGGACGCGGATCCCCTGATCATCGAGGACCTCCGGGCTCGCGGGCTCCTCGTCCGGGCCGAGACGATCGAGCACACCTACCCGCTGTGCTGGCGGTGCGGCACGCCACTCATCTACATGGCCCGAAGCTCCTGGTACATCCGTACCACGGCTGTGAAGGACCGGCTCCTCGAGGTGAACGAGTTGGTGAGCTGGTATCCGGAGCACATCAAGCACGGCCGGTATGGCGACTGGCTGGAGAACAACGTGGACTGGGCGCTGTCCCGGGAGCGGTACTGGGGCACGCCCCTCCCCATCTGGCGCTGCTCGAAGCGCCACGACACGGCGATCGCGTCCCTGTCCGAGCTGTCGGAGCTGGGCGGTCGAGACGTGACGGGCATCGACCCCCACCGCCCCACGATCGACGAGGTCACCGTGCGCTGCGCCGAATGCGGGGAGGAGGCCCGCCGGGTCCCCGAGGTCATCGACACCTGGTACGACTCTGGGGCCATGCCCTTCGCTCAATGGGGGTACCATCCCGAGCTCCGCCGGGGCCTGGAAACGTTCGAGCGGAGGTTCCCCGCCGATTTCATCTCCGAAGCCATCGACCAGACGCGGGGGTGGTTCTACACGCTGATGGCCGAGGGGGTGCTTCACTTCGACTCCATCTGCTACCGGAACGTCGTCTGTCTGGGGCTCATCGTCGACGCCGAGGGCAGGAAGATGTCGAAGAGCCTCGGCAACGTCATCGAGCCTATGGACGTCATGGACCGTGTGGGGGCCGACGCGCTCCGGTGGTATCTGCTGACCGGTGGATCGCCATGGGCGGACAGACGGGTCAGCGTCGAGATCCTGAATGACGTGGTGCGGCAGTTCCTGCTGACACTCTGGAACGTGTACGCGTTCCACGTGACCTACGCCAACGCGAGCGACTTCGAGCCCGAGAACGTCGCCATCGCACCGGAAGACCGACCGCCCCTCGACCGGTGGATCCTGTCGCAGCTCTCGCAGGTAGCGGATGAAGTGCGAGATGGACTCGACGGCTACGACGCCACGGGAGCCGGGCGTCGCATCGCCCGGTTCGTCGACGACCTGTCGAACTGGTACGTCCGCCTGGCCCGCCGCCGCTTCTGGGATCCGGGAGGCGCGGGGGGCGTGGACACCGACGCCGCGTTCGTCACGCTTCAGGAGAGCCTGGTCGGATTGGCTCGGTTGCTCGCCCCGTTCACCCCGTTCGTCTCAGAGGAGATCTGGCGGAACCTTGCGGCGGGCCGAGGAGGTCTCCCGGAGTCGGTTCACCTGTCCGACTACCCCGAGGCAGAGAACTCGATGATCGACCGTACGCTCGACGAGGTCATGCAGGCGGCGCGGCAGATCGTGGAGCTCGGTCGGCGGATCCGCAGCGAATCGAAGGTGAAGCTGCGCCAGCCACTCCTCGAGGCCGTCGTGCACTACCCGGGCGATCACGACGTCCTTCGGCCGCTGCTGCCGCTCGTGACTCAGGAGCTGAACGTAAAGGACGTGGTGTTCGCAGAGTCGGCTGAACAACTCGGCCGGTGGCGAGCCAAGCCGAACTTCCGGTCCTTGGGGCCGAGGCTCGGCCCCCGGGTGAAGGAAGTGGCGGCGGCCCTGGCCGCCGACGACGGTTCGCTGGCGGCCAGCCTGGCCCAGGGCAACCGCGTGACCGTGAGCACCTCTGCGGGCACGGTCTCGTTGGGACCCGACGACGTGGATCTGACCCGGGAAACGGCGGGAGGATGGGGGATGGCAGCCGAAGGCGGCCTGACCGTGGCCATCGAGCTCGAGCCGACCGAGGAGCTTCGGCTTGAGGGCCTCGCCCGCGAGCTGGTTCGGCTGGTGCAGGACGCCCGGAAGGCGGCCGACCTGGAGATCACCGATCGCATCCAGCTCGGTATCCAGACGACTGGCGATCTCGCTCGCGCGCTTGCCGCGCATCGCCACGAGATCGCCGCTGAGACCTTGGCCACCAGCCTCACCGATGAGGCGATGGCCGGAGCCAGCTTCAGTCAAGAAGCCTCGATCGAGGGCTGGGCCGTGACGATCAGTCTGCGAAGGGCATGAGGCGAGCCCACATCATCTGTCTGGGATCGCTTCTGGCCCGAATCAGTCCTCCCCCCAGAACAGTTCCCGGACGGAGCGATGGCGGCCCGGCGCTGGCTCTGCTCGAAAATCCTCGGCGCGCGGCTGGACCGGCGCGGAGCCAGGTCTGCCCTGAGCCGGTTCGATCCTGACCCGGGGAACGTCGTTCACGTCCCCCCCGGCAGGTGATGGAGCCGCCGATGAGCTCGCCCCGGCCTGCTCCTTGGCCGACCGCACCATCCGCCGCATGGAGTCCGCATGCTGCTGCACCAGCTGTCCGAGGCTCTGGAGGAACTCGCGCTCCCGGTTGAGGTACGGGGCGATGACCCCTCGGGGGTCGGCGCGACCCTCCCCGGCCGCGGCCAGTATGGCCGCCGCCCGCGCCTCGGCCTCCGCGACCGTGGAGGCGGCGTCCGCCCGGGCCCGCTCGAGGATCCCCTCGGCTTCCCGGGAGGCCCACGTCACGTCGGCCCCCCCCAGCGACGCGACGTTCGAATCCCCGTGGTCCTGAAGGCGGCGGTTCTCCTCGATGAAGGCGGCCAGCTCCTCGGTGACGAGGTCCAGGAACTCGTCGACGTCACGCTCGTTGTAGCCACGGAAGGCCAGTCGGAACTCCTTCTGTTGGACGTCGATCGGCGTCAGTCGGGGCCGCGTCGGCGGGGTGGTGAACCCTGCCTCCTGCGTATCCTGCTTCTTCTTCCTCATGCCTTCCCCCAGGGCTAGCAGAACACAGAACGAAGGACGAAGAGGATAACGAACGCGATGAGGGGCGAGAGGTCCAGTCCCATGCCGCCCGCCCGGATCGGCGGGATGAGGGCCCGCAGCGGTAGCAAGACGGGGTCGGTCACCTTGTCGATCAGATCCAAGACCATTCGCAACGGCCCCGAGTAGGGCGGGCGCCATCCGAGGGACATCGCCCACGACAGGATGACCCGAGCGAGCAGGATGATCCAGTACACGGTCAGCAGGACGCACAGCACCTGCGCGAATGCGCTCTGGGCGCAGATCATGATGCTGGGCGCCCCCTCGGAGGCGTCCTAGAACTGGTTGTAGAAGTCACCACCGGCGATCCGTTCCCGGTCCTCCGCGGAGACCTCGATGTTCGCCGGCGTGAGGAGGTAGACGCGGTTGGCGACCATCTCGATCTTGCCATCGAGGCCGTAGACGAGGCCCGAGGCGAAGTCGACGAGGCGCCGGGCGATCGTGTCGTCGGTGCTCTGCAGGTTCATGATCACCGGGACCCCGTCCTTGTACCGGTTGGCGATCTCGCGGGCCTCGTTGAACCGCCGAGGCTCAGACTTATGGATCGATGACGCGGTCGAGCGACGGGAGGGAATCGTCCGCACCAGACCGATCTCGTCCTGCTCGACGTGCACGTCCCGGACTGCGTGAGGACGCTGGAGGCGGCGAACCGGCGCCGCTTCGGCTTGGGCGGCAACGTCGTCGAGTTGCTCGAACTCATCCTCCTCGACGAGGCCGAGGTACGTGAGCGTCTTCTTCCACACGCCTGGCATGTCTCCTCCTACGTACCTGCGGGAGGCCGTTCGCCGAACAGGGCCGTCCCGACCCGGACCATGGTAGCGCCTTCCTCCACCGCAACCTCGTAGTCCATCGACATTCCCATCGAGAGCTCCTCGGCCTGCGGATGCGTGGCCCTCACCTCCGCCAGCAGCTCGCGGAGGCGGATGAACCACGGTCGCGTATCGTCGGGCGCCTGCGGCATGGGTGGCAGAGTCATGAGACCACGCAGCTCGAGGCCGTCCATGGCCGAGACTTCGTCGGCGAAGCCCACGCACTTCTGCGGAGCCACCCCGGTCCGCTCGCCGGTGAAGTCCACCTCGATGAGCGCCTGGATCCGGCGGCCGCGCCGGGCGGCGCGCCGGGACAGGCGCCCGACGGCTTTGCCCGGCGTCAGCGTTTGCACCACATCGGCCAGGTCGGCCACCCGATGCGCAGTGTGGCTCTGCAGGGTACCGATGAAATGCCACCGTGGACCCTCGATCGCCTCGCGCTTGACTTCCAACTCTCGCACGTAGTTCTCTCCGAAGTCCTCGACCCCGCCCTCGTGGGCCCAACTCACGACCTCTGTCGGCACCGCCTTGGTCGCCGCGACCAGGCGAACCGCGATCGGGTCCCGGCCGGAGCGCTCACAGGCCCTGGCGATGCCGGCCCGGACTCGGGCCAGGTTCGCCGCTACGGCCTCGCGGGAGTCTAGCACCATGAGTGAACAGAAGTTGACAATAGTTGAAGGTCGTTGACCCGTTTCACAGGGGTGGGATTCAGGGCGTCGTCGGAGACGAGCGCGTGGGCGTCGCCCGCGAGGGCTCGTCGTTCGAACGGACTCACAGGAAGATGTTCGCAGGTCGACTCCTGATCCGGCCTCGGGAGGTGAGGGGCGGGGGGCGTGCCCAGAGGCGGGGGAAGGGCGCCTCTCGAACCATCGTGCCTCCCCGCCCCACGACCATCGGTCGCAGGACGAAGGTCCTGCCTCAGCTCTTGAGGAAATCCGGTATGTCCAGGTCCTCTTCCGCGTCGAATGGCACCCGCTCGGGAACCGGCTTGAAGATCTCGTCCTCCTCGTCGATGAGGATCGAGGGCACGGGTCCCGGTTCCCGCTCCTCATCGAGCGCTTCGGGAATCAACACCGGCTCCTCCAGGATCCGGGACAGCCGTCCTTCCCGACCCGCCCGCTCGACGAGCTTGTCGAAGCCCGCCGCGATGACGGTGACCCGCACCTCCTCCCCGAGTGCATCGTCCACGACAGCTCCGAAGATGATGTTGGCGTCGGGGTGCGCCACTCGCGTGATCGCGTCGGCCGCCTTGTTGACCTCGTGCAGCTTGAGGTCGGTCGGACCGGCGATCGACAGCAGCACGCCGCGCGCGCCTTCGATGGATGACTCGAGGAGCGGTGAGGAAACGGCCGCCTTCGCGGCATCCTCCGCCCGATCCTCGCCCGATCCATGGCCGATGCCCATCAACGCCGAGCCGGCCCCGAGCATCACGGCCTTCACGTCGGCGAAGTCCAAGTTGATGAGGCCGGGGGTCGTGATGAGCGAGGTGATGCCCTCGACGCCCTGATACAGCACCTGGTCCGCCATGCGGAACGCATCGACGATCGGCGTGTGCGGATCGGAAACCTGCAGAAGCCGGTCGTTGGGAACGACGATGAGGGTATCGACGGCCTTCTTCAGCTCCGAGATCCCCAGGTCCGCTTGGGTGGCGCGCTTACGGCCCTCGAACCCGAACGGTCTCGTGACGACGCCGATCGTGAGGGCTCCTGCCTTCCGGGCCAGCTCGGCCACGACGGGTGAGCCGCCGGTCCCCGTGCCGCCTCCCTCACCCGCGGTGATGAAGACCATGTCGGAGCCCTTCAGGAGCTCCTCCATCTCCTCGCGGTGCTCATCGGCGGCTCGCCGCCCGACCTCGGGGTCCGACCCCGCCCCCAGGCCTCGCGTGGTCTCCCGGCCGATGTCCAGCTTGACCTCGGCGTCGGACATCAGCAGGGTCTGGGCGTCCGTGTTCACGGCCACGAACTCCACCCCTCGGAGCCCAGCCTCGACCATGCGGTTGACCGCGTTCACCCCCCCGCCGCCGATACCAACCACCTTGATCACGGCGAGGTAGTTCTGAGGAGTCTCCATCCTCGACCTCCGCTCCCCCGGGTGCTTCCGCCCCCGGTCTACCTGGGGAAACGCCGCTTCGAACCCCCTCGGATGTGAACCTCTAGTTGAGCGTTATTGGTATATCTACTTTACGTTCGACGGGTCACGCTACTATCAAACCCCAGGTCCGTCAAGGGATATGCCCTGGTCACTGCCCGTATCCCTGACAGGTCAGGCGGGCGGCTCCAGGCTCAGGCGAACGTCGCCGTCGGGGAGTCGGGGGCGATGACGTTCACGGTCGCCACAGAGGCGCGCTGGGCGGTAGCCCACCGGAGGATCCGCCGGGCGGCCGCGGCCTTGTCTTGGATCCCGATCGGTTCCCCGAACTCGACGCGGGTCCCACCATCGAGCTCCACGGTGAGGGCCCCCGCCCGGACCACCGCCCTGACGACGCCCGGCCGTCTGCCTCCATCCAGCCCGGCGATGGCCCCTGCGGCGGCGGCCTGAGCCTGCCCACTCCCCGATCGAGGACTCGAGCCGGCAACGATCACGATCTCGGGGAGCGTCGGTTCCACCTCCACCGTGCTGAGCGCAACGCCGTCGCCGGCGAGAAGGGTGAAGCCCCCCTCGTCCCGGATCATCGCCACGGGGACACGCTCGACCACCGAGATCCGCATCGTCCCAGGCAATCGCCGGGACACCGTGGCGGTGGCGACCAATGGATCCGATTCGAGTCGCCGCTCGAGGGCCCCGGGATCCAACCACAGGACGTTCGTCGACGATGACAGTCCAGCGATCCGCAACACCTCCGCCCGGGTCAGGCTCGTCGTGCCCACCACCTCCAGATGGCGCAGGTGAAGCAGCGACGAGCGAGAGACCACGAGCGAGGCGGTGGCCATCGTCACGGCCGCGACGATCACCGTGGCGACCAGGCGCCGGCCGTGAACGGCGTGCACGAGCTCAGCGAGGCGCGAGGTCGAAGTGACCAACGAGATGGACCTCCGGATCGAGATGGACGCCGGACAGGGCCTGGACCAGATCCTGCATCTTCGCGACGAGCTCGACGACGTCGGATGCCTTCGCTCCCTCGGCGGCAACGATGAAGTTCGCGTGCTTCGTCGAGACCACTGCACCGCCCACCGACAAGCCCTTGCCACCGGCTTCCTCGATCAGCCGGGCGGCGTGATCTCCGGGCGGGTTCTTGAACACGCTCCCGCAGTTCGGCTCGGCCAGCGGTTGCGTGCGCCGCCGCCACTCCCGCGCTTGCTCCATCAATCGACGGATCTCCGAGGTGTCCGCCGGGGCAAGTCGCACCGTCCCTCCCACGACCACCGCATCGGCAGGTAGGTCGCTGTTCCGGTAGCGGAACCCCGCCTCGGGTGCGGAGACGACCCGAGCGGTCTGGGTGGTGAGGTCGAAGACGTCCACCGATTCGACCGCCTCGGCGACCTCGCGCCCGTGGGCCCCCGCGTTCATCCGGATGGCTCCACCGAAGGACGCCGGGATGGCCACCCCGAACTCGAGCCCCGTCAGCCCGTGCGACAGCGCCACGCCGGCGAGCGCGGGAAACGGCATCGCCCCCCCGGCCGTGATCCGTTCTCCGCTCCTCGCGGCCCACCGGTACCCCCGCCCCAACCGAAGGACCAGTCCCTCGAACCCCCGGTCGGCCACCAGGATGTTCGATCCCTTGCCGATCACGACGACCGGAATGTCTGCCTGGCGGACGGCCTCCCCCGCCGCCACTAGGTCGCGTTCGGACTCGGCCTCCAAGTAGAGGGCCGCGGGACCGCCGATCCGAAACGAGGTCAGGGGGGCGAGGGGGAACCCGGTGCGGACGCGCTCGCCACACGCCGCCCGAAGGATGGACTCGGCCCGCCGCAGGGCGTCGGTCACGATGCGTCCCCCAGTCGCTCCAGGACCTCCTCGGTGATCATCGGGATGTCGCCGGCACCCATCATCAGGACGAGGTCGCCCTCGCGCACCTCTGCCACGAGGAAACGCACCACGTCCTTTCGGTGCGGCAGGTACGCGACCCGTTGCGCGGGGGCCACGGCCGTGAGCGCGTTCACCACCAACTTGCCGGTGACCCCGGGGATCGGGTCCTCGTCGGCGTGGTACACGTCGGTCACCACGGCGAGGTCCACCCCGGCGAGGCTCTCCCCGAGCTCACGCGACAGCGCGCGTGTCCGCGTGTAGCGATGCGGCTGGAATACGACCACCAAGCGCGAGCGATGATCGATGGGCGCGGCCCTGAGCGTCGTCGTGACCTCGGTGGGGTGATGCGCATAGTCGTCGTAGAACGCCGCGCCCCGCGCCGACCCTCGGAACTCCAGGCGTCGCTTCACCCCCGTGAATGAGGAGAGCGCCTCGGCCGCCTTCGCCGGCGGCACCCCCACCTCCCGAGCGGCGAGCAACGCCGCCGTCGCGTCGAGGATGGTGTGCGCCCCGATCACTTGGAGGCGAAGCTCCACCGATCCGCCGTCCTCCAGGATCACGGTCCCCTGGGCATGGCCCGTCTCGCCACCGATGGTCACCCGCACGGCGTTTCCGGGATCGCAGCCGTATGTCAGGGCGGTGGTCCCCGATCGTTTCAGGACGGCCCGCGTCCCGGGGTCGTCACCGCACGCCACCACCCGCGCGGCCTGCCGGACGAAGCTGGCGAACGCCCCCTCCACCGCCGGCCGTCCGGCCGGATAGAAGGCGTGGTGGTCCGCCTCGACGTTGGTGACCACCGCCACCTCCGGATGGAACAGCAGGAACGAGCCGTCGCTCTCGTCCACCTCCACGACGAACAAGTCCCCCCCGCCGTGCTTTGCCCCGGAGCCGATCTCGTTCAAGTCGCCGCCCACCACGAAGCTCGGGTCCAGGCCGGCTCGCTCGAGGATCACCGACAGCATCGACGTCGTCGTGGTCTTGCCGTGGGTGCCGGCCACCGCCAGGGTCCGAAAGCCCGCGGCAAGGGCCGCCAGGACCTGGGCCCGGGCGAGAACCGGAAGACCGAGACGCCGCGCCTCGCGGAGTTCGATGTTGCGTTCAAGGACGGCCGAAGACACGATGACGGCGTCGGGGTCACCAACCTGCTCGGGCTCGTGGCCGACGAAGACGGTGGCCCCCAGGACCCGGAGTTCGTCCAGCCCTCGGTCTTTCAGGTCGGAGCCGGTGACCGCCACCCCTCGGGCGATCAGCATACGGGCCAGCGAGCGCATGCCGTATCCCCCGATGCCGATCAGATGGACGGAACGGATCTCCGAGAGATCCGGGACGTCGAGCGTGGCGATGCTGCCCCGCGGCGGAACGAAAGCGTCGCTCATCCGTCGGCCGCCTCCGCCACCACCTTCGCCAACGCTTGGGCCGCGTCGGGCCGACCCAAGGCCGACGCGCTCTCGGCCATCGCTCGAAGGCGTGGCCCATCGTCGAGGAGGTCGGTCACCTTCGAGGCCAAGAGTTCGCCGCTGAGGGCGTCGTCCATGATGACCATGGCCGCCCCCGCGCGCTGAAGGGAGCGCGCGTTCGCCTCCTGATGCCGACCGGTTGCGTATGGATAGGGCACGAGGATCGACGGCAGGCCGCACACGGTGACCTCGGCGACGGTGGTGGCGCCCGACCTCGACACCACCATGTCGGCTACGGCGTAGGCGAGCTCCATCCGATCGAGGAACGGGAACGCCCGCACGAGCAGCGGGCAGCCCCGGGGCAGTCGGCGCTCCGTCTCCTGAAAGTGCGCGGTCCCGGTGAGGAGCACCACCTGCAGGTCGCTCCGATCGCGCAGACGCTCGAGCGCCTCGGTGACCGCACGGTCGAGGTGGAGCGCGCCTTGGCTTCCCCCGAACGCGACGACCGTGGCCCGGCCGGCCTCCAGTCCCAGGGTCGATCGGGCCTCAGCGGCCAACGCGGCTCGGTCCGGTCGCACGGCCAGGATCTCCTCGCGCACCGGGTTCCCCGTGACCTCGGTGTCGATGCGCCTGGGAAGCAGACGCGCCGCCTCACCGAACGACAGCGCGACCGTCCGAGCCGCTCGGGAAAGTGCCCGGTTGGCCAGCCCGGGGACGGCGTTCTGCTCGTGGAGCACAAGGGGGCGCCGCCACCGGATCGCGGCGAGCGAGGCCGGGGCGCTCACGTAGCCGCCCATCCCCACGACGACGCCGGCCCGCGCCACCAGGGGCCGGCACCGACGGACGGACCTCATGGCCCAGAGCGGCGCCGTTACGGCGCGGAGCGAGAGCTTCCTCTCAAAAGGCCGTACATCGACCGTCGTGAGCGGGAACCCTGCGGCCGGAACGAGGTCCGCCTCGAGCCCGCCCGCGGTTCCGACGAACGCGACGGCGGCCCCATGCCGCTCGGTCAGCTCCTTCGCTAAGGCGAGAGCGGGGAACACGTGCCCCGCCGTGCCGCCTCCCGCGATCACCACCCTCATCGGGTCGTCCCCGCCCCCGAGCTCTGGGCGGCCTTCCCGGCTTTTCCGATGTTCACCAGGATCCCGACGGCAGCGAGCGACACGACGAGGGACGACCCCCCGTACGAGAGCATCGGGAGCGGCACGCCGGTGATCGGCAACAGGCCGGTGACGGCCCCGAGGTTCACCACGATCTGAAGACCGAACCACGAGACGATCCCGGACGCGAGGAGCCGGCCGAACACGTCCGGTGCCTGCGCCGCGATCCGGATTCCGGCGTAGATCAACACGCCGAACGCCATCAGCACGACGATCTCACCGACGAGACCCAGCTCCTCGCCGAGGATTGCGAAGATGAAGTCCGTGTGCGCATTGGGCACATACATCCACTTCTGACGGCTGGTCCCCAGCCCCACCCCCAGCCACCCGCCCGATCCCAGTGCGACGAGGGACTGGATCAGCTGGTATCCCGTGTTCTTCGCGTCGGCCCAGGGATGGAGGAACGACAGGAAGCGGGCCCGCCGGTATCCCTCAGCCATGATCAGCCCGAATCCGATCGCGATGCCGAGGATCCCCGCCGCCGCCAGATAGCGCAGGCGCAAGCCCGCGGCGAACACCAAGAGGAACACCGAGCCCGCCAGGATGACCGCGGTTCCCAGATCGGGTTGCACGATCACCATCCCGCACACGAGGACCGCGACCGGAAGGAGCGGCAGGGCGAAATGCATCGGCTCGTCCATCCGGCCCCACTTGCGGGCCAGGACGGCCGCGACGAACACCACGAGGGCCAGCTTCGCCAGCTCCGACGGTTGGATCGTGATCGGCCCGAGCGAGATCCATCGCGACGAGCCGTGCGCTTCGATCCCCGCGGTCGGGTGCAGCACCAGCGCGAGCAGAACCACCGTGAACCCCAGGAGAGGAACCGCCAGTCGCTGCCACGCCTCGTAACGCATCCGCGACGTGACCACGAGGGCGGCCGCCCCGACGATGGCGTACGCAGCCTGCCGCTGGAAGAACAGGAAGCTCGAGCCGTACTGCGCGTAGGCCGTCACCGAGCTCGCCGACAGCACCATGATGAGGCCCCCGGTGGTGAGGAACGCGGTGGCCGCCATCAGCATGGTGAAGTTCCGCCGTGCCGTGACTTCGCTCCGGGGCCGAGACCCGTGCAGGGCGTCGCGCCGAGCCACCAGGCGGAGCCGAGGTCCGGCCGGCGCCATCACCTCAACGCGGGCCATCGGCCATCTCCCGTGCCAACCCCCGGGCGGCCCGAGCGAACCGGTCCCCGCGTTCGGCGTAGTCGCGGAACATGTCCCAGCTGGCGCAGGCCGGGGCGAGAAGGACGGTGCCTCGCTGCGGGGCCAGCTCGAACGCCTCACGCACGGCTTCCTCGATCGAACCGGCTTTGCTCACCGCCACCCTGGAGTCGAAGAGCATGGCGATCTCCGGCGCGGCCTCCCCCACGGCCACCACGCCGGCCAGGGCGGGCGCCGCCTCCGCGAGCGGGGAGAGGTCGACGCCCTTGGCCACGCCCCCGGCGATCAGGACGACGTCGTGCCGGCCCGACAGCGCGTGGAGCGCAGCATGGACGTTCGTGGCTTTGGAATCGTCGAGGAAGGTCACGGATCCGACCCGGGCCACCTCCTCGCCACGGTGTGGGAGGGGACGGGTCCGGCGCAGGCCCTCGGCCACCGGGCCCGGGGGAAGACCGAACGACAAGGCCGCGGCGGCCGCGGCGGCCGCGTCGGCCCGGAACCCGAAGGCTTTGGACACCGGGGTTCCCAAGGCTGCCTCTCCGTCCATCCGGGCGACGAGTTCCCGGCCGACGAAGCCGACCTCTCCGTCGCCCGGCGGACCCATCCGGAACCACACCACCCGGCAGGGGGCGCCGGCGGAGATCTGTCTCCCCCGATCGTCGTCTGCGTTCCCGACATGGACGTCGTTCTCGTTCTGGCGCTCATAGACGCGTGCCTTGGCCTCGGCATAGCGCTCGAACGACCCATGCCAGTCGACGTGGTCCTGCGCCACGTTCAGTAGGACTGAGACCCGTGGATGCAGCCAGTGATGGAAGCGGAGCTGGAAGGAGGAGGCCTCAACCGCCAACGCCGCGTGTCCCTCTCTCGCGGCCAGCGAGAACGCGTGACCGATGTTGCCGCACGCCGTGGCGTCGAGGCCGGCGGCCTGCATCATGGCGGCGACCATCATCGTGGTCGTGGACTTGCCGTTCGTCCCGGTCACCGCGACGAACGGCACGTGACACAGCCGAGCGCCGACGTCCAGCTCGCTCCAGATGGCCACGCCTCGATCGGCCGCCCACCGAAGGATCGGCGCGCCCTCCGGCACGCCGGGGCTGGCCACCACAGCGGTGACGCCGTCCAGGTGCCAGGGCTCGTGGCCGCCCGTTAGGACCTCCGCGCCGAGTTCGCGGATCTCCCCCGCGTCGGCATCCTTCGCGCGCGCCTCGGTCACCCTGACCTTGGCTCCTTCCTCCGCCAGGACCCGTGCGGCGGCCCGGCCGGCGACGCCGAGCCCCACGACCAGCACCCGCTCGCCGATGAACGCGTTCGTCCCGGTGACCACACCTCGTCGGCCGCCGTCGAGCCTCATCCCGTCCCCCCCCGCGCAAGGAAGTCCGCGTAGAACAGCCCGATGCCGATGGCCACGCACATCCCGGCGATGATCCAGAACCGCACGATGACCGTAAACTCCGGCCAGCCGGCAAGCTCGAAATGATGGTGGATGGGGGACATCCGGAAAACGCGTCGCCCAAGACCTCGGAACGCGATGACCTGGATGATGACCGAAGTGGTCTCCAGGACGAACAGGCCCCCCAACACGACGAGCAGGAGCTGCGTGCTGGTGACGATGGCGAGCGCACCGATCAGCCCGCCGAGCGCAAGCGCCCCGGTGTCGCCCATGAAGATCCGGGCCGGAGCGGCGTTCCACCACAGGAACCCCGCGACCGCGCCGACGGCTCCGCCCGCGACGATGGCCGTGTCGAGGGCGGCGTTGATCTCCACCGGGTAGCAGGCGGGCACCACCAAGAGCGCTCCGCACGCATGGCGAAACTGCCAGAAGGCGATGTACACATAGGCCGACAGCACCAGGATCGCGGCGCCCGATGCCAGGCCGTCGAGCCCGTCCGTGAGGTTCACCGAGTTCGACGACGATGCGAGGATCAGGAACACCCACAGGTAGAACCCGAGGCCCAGGTTCACCCCCGTGTCCCGGATGAACGACAGATCGGTGGGAAGGTGCGCGAACTTCACCGCGATCAGTCCGAAGCCCAGGGCCACGAGCGCCTGACCCCCGACCTTCGCCGCCTTCGACAGCCCGAGCGACCGTCGTCGGCGGACCTTGATGAGATCGTCGATGAACCCCACCAGGCCCAGGCCGATGGTTGCGAACACCACCGACAGGCCCGCGGCCGTCACCGTGGTGAACACCACCCGCGTGACCAGGTAGGACCCGACCATCCCGGCGATGATCACGGCGCCGCCCATCGTGGGGGTGCCCATCTTCTCAAGATGGGTGTGCGGCCCGTCCTCCCGGATGTGCTGGCCCCACCCCCACAAGCGGAAAGCCCGGATGGCCACGGGTGTCCCCAGGAGCGTTACCGCCAGGCCCACTGCGGCGGCCAGAAGGATGGCCCTCACCGAAGGGCCTCGGCCACGCGTTCCAGCCCGGCCACCCGCGACCCCTTGACCAGGACGACATCCCCGGTCCTGGCCCAAGCCCGAACGGCGACGGCGGCTTCGGCGGGCGTGTCCACCGAGAGCACGCTGTCCGGCACGGCGCCCTCCCGGAGGGCGGCCCCTGCCACGATGCGCGCCACCGGGCCCACCGTTACCAGGTGATCCACCCCCAACCGGACCACCAGTTCCCCCAACCGTTCGTGCTCGTCGCCCGAGATGGGCCCGAGCTCCGCCATGTGGCCGAGGACCGCGGCGAGTCGGCTGCCTCGGGCCATCCACCGGGCCGCCCGAAGCCCCGCAGCCATGGACTCGGGGTTCGCGTTGTACGCGTCGTTCACCACGCGCACGCCGTCCTCGGAGGTGAAGCTCTCCATCCGCCACCGAGAGACGCCCACCCCTTTCAGCCCCGCGGCGCACTCGGCCGCCGACAGCCCCAGCGCGATCCCGCACGCCGCGGCGGCGAGTGCGTTCGACACCATGTGCTCACCCGGAACGACGAGCTCGGCGGGCTCGCGTTGGTCCCCCACCACCAGATCGAAGCCGGCCCTCCCCTCTTCGTCGAGCCCCACGTCCTCGGCCCGCACGTCGGCGTCCTTGGTCAGCCCGAACGTGACGACCCGGGCCCCAGTCCGCGCGGCCAGGTCGCGGACGACGGTATCGTCCGCATTCAGGATGGCCGTGCCGACATCAGCCAGAGCCTCTACTGGCTCTGCCGAGGCTTCCACGATGGCCTGCCACGAACCGAAGACCTCCATGTGCGCGACCCCGATGTTGGTAACCACCACGGCGTCGGGTCTGGCCACACGGCACAGCTCCGCATGGTCGCCGCGACGCCGGGCACCCATCTCCGTCAGCACCACCTCGACGCCATCCGGAGCTCCCAAAAGCGTGAGGGGGAGCCCGATCTCGTTGTTGAACGACCCCGGGCTGGCGTGTGTCAGGAACCCCGTCGACAGGATGGAGGCCGCGAGATCCTTGGTGGAGGTCTTCCCGTTCGCGCCGGTGATGCCGATCACCGTGGCATCGGGCATGCGCGCGCGCTCGTCGGCGGCCAGTGCAAGCAGCGCTTCACCGGAGTCGGCCACCTCCACGGCCGGCTCCGCGAGGACCGGTCGGTGCACCACTGATCCGACCGCCCCGCGGGACAGCGCCTCGGTCACGAAGTCATGGCCGTCGCGCCGCCCGCCCGGCATGGCGAAGAACAGCGAGCCCGGCCCGGCCTCCCGGCTGTCGATGACGACAGCCGTGACGGTCGCGTCCGACCCGCGGAGTCGACCGTCGACCACCCGCGCCACCTCCGAGAGGGGGCGGGGCCTCATCCAATCCCCCGGAGCGATCGGATCTCCTCGGCCGCGACGACCCGGTCGTCGAACGGCACCGTGTGGTCGACGAACTCCTGGCCGGTCTCGTGTCCCTTCCCGGCGATGACGACGACGTCGCCATCGCCGGCCTCCGACAAGGCGAGCTTGATCGCGGCCCGCCGCTCGGGTTCGATCACGTAGCGCCCCCCGCCCTCCTTGGCCCCGGGCTCGATCGTCCCGATGATGGCCAGAGGGTCCTCGCTGCGCGGGTTGTCGCTCGTGATGACCGATAGATCCGCCAGTCTGGTGGCCGCCCTTCCCATCAGGGGGCGCTTGGTCCGATCTCGGTCCCCGCCGCAGCCCAACACGACGATCAGCCGGCCCGGCGCGAGACGCCGCGCCGCCCGGAGCACGTTGTCCACGCCGTCCGGCGTGTGCGCGTAATCCACCACGACCAAGAAGTCCTGGCCCTCCTCCACCGCCTCAAGGCGGCCCGGCACCCCCCGCACGTCCGCTATGCCCTGAGCCGAGACGTCGTCGGGGATCCCAAGGGCTCGCCCCGTCGCCAGTGCGGCCAGGCAGTTCTCGACGTTGAAGCCCCCCCGGAGGGAAGAGCGGACCTCGAGCTCATCGACGGAGAACGAGATGCCCGAGCGCGTGACGCGGACGTCGGTGGCGCGGACGTCGGCACCCGGTCCCTTGCCGAACGTGACGGTTGGCAGATCCGAGCGGAGGAGCCGACTGCCCTGCGGGCTGTCGAGGTTCACCACGGCCCGCTCCGAGAGCTCTGGTGAGAAGAGTCGGGCCTTCGCCTCGAAGTACTCCTCCATGGACGCGTGGTAATCCAAGTGATCCTGGCTGAGATTGGTGAACACCGAGCACCGGAAGCGGATGCCGTCGACCCGGCGCTGGTGCAGCCCGTGCGACGACACCTCCATGGCCACGACCTCGACCCCTCGATCGGCCATCCGAGCCAGCACGCGGTGCAGGTCGGGCGCCTCCGGTGTGGTCATGGGCAGGGTCTGCGGTTCCCCGTCGATCCGAACACCCATCGTCCCGATCACGCCGGGGACCTGGCCGTTGCGTCGTATCACCGACTCCAGCAGGTGCGTGATCGTGGTCTTCCCGTTGGTTCCGGTGACGCCCACGAGGGTCATCCGGTCTGCGGGGTGGCCGAAGAACGCCGCCGACATGGGGCCCATGGCCTCTCGGACCGAGGGAACGCGGACCTGGACCACCTCGAGGGGCAGCCATCGATCGACGACCAGGGCGACCGCCCCTCGCCCCACCGCCTCCCCGGCGAAGTCGTGTCCGTCGTGGCCGGAGCCGGGCACGCAGAAGAACAGGCTGCCGGGGACGGCATCTTGCGATCTGTACGCGACGTCCACCACGTCCACCGATCGATCGCCTCGGACCTCGTGCCGCCGCTGCGACACGATGAGGTCGGCGAGCGGGCGAGCCGGGGGAAGGCCGAGCGCAACCAAGTCATCCGAGCTTATCGTCCGTACCTCCCCGCGCCCCGCGACGGTCATCGGGGGATCGCGTGGGGCGGAGGCGGCAGCGCCTCCCCGGGCGCGATCCCCAGGCGCTCGATCGCATACCGGGCCACGTGCTGGAACAGCGGGGCCGCGGCGATCCCGCCGTACTCGGTCGTTGGCCGATCCAGGATGGCCGCGATCACGACCCTGGGGTCGGAGGCCGGGAGGAAGCCGATGAACGAGGCGAAGTAGCGGTCGGCGTAGTAGCCGCCGGTCGGCCTGGGGATCCGCGCCGTACCGGTCTTGCCGGCCACCCGGAAGCCGGGGATCCGGGCCGCGGCCCCGGTCCCCGCCTTCACCGCGAACGCCAGCATCCGGCCGACCATCTGGGCGGTGTCATCGGAGACGACCCGACGGGTCGACGATGAGGGGGCCGGGTGGAACGCCCCCTCGGTGTCGACGGTTCCGCGGACCAGACGGGGCTGGACCCACACCCCACCGTTCGCGATCGTCGCGTACACCGAGATCATCTGGAGGGGTGTGACCGCGATGCCCTGACCGTAGGCCATGGTGGCCAGGCTGGTGTCCGACCACAGGTACAGGGGGAGCATCAGTCCGGCGGACTCGCCGGGAAACCCGATCCCGGTGACCTGGCCCAGCCCGAACTTCGACAGGTAGGTGGCCAGGCGCGCCGCCCCGAGGCGCTCCGCCACCTCCACCACGCCGATGTTGCTGGACTGGGCCACGATGTCGCCGAGCGTCATCTCCTCGACGCCATGACGGTGCGCGTCGTGGATCACGAAATCGCCCACCCGCATCTTCCACGGCACCGACAGTTGCTCGTCGAGCGGGAGGGAGCCCTCTTGCACGGTCGCGGCCGCGGTGATCACCTTGTTCACCGACCCGGGCTCGAAGACATCGGTCACCGCCTTATTGCGCCATGTGCTCGGCCTGGCCGTGGCGAACTCGTTTGGGTGGAACCACGGGAAGGTGGCCATGGCATAGACGTCGCCCGTTCGCGGATCCATGACGATCACCGTGCCGCCGATCGCGTGGTTCGCCTTCACCGCCTCCTCCAGGGCGGCCTGCACCTGGAACTGGAAGTCGCGATCCATCGTCACCACGAGGTCGGAACCGGGAGCGGGAACCCGCTCGGCGTCGATCCCCCCCACGATGGGCTGGCCCGAAGGGTCGAGCTCCTGGGTCCGCTCCCCCGGGGTACCGGCCAGGACCCCCTGGTACTCGAGCTCGAGACCGGCCAACCCGACGCCGTCCACCCCCACGAACCCCAGGACCTGTGGGGCGAGGGGGCCGGCGGGGTAGGCGCGCCTGCTCGTGGGGAGGAACCCGATGCCTGGAAGGTGCAGCCCTTCCAGCCGCCTCGCCGTCTTCAGCTCCACCTGGCGGGCGAGGTAGACGAAGGTCGTGTCGGCGCTGAGCTTGGGGAGGAGGTCGCGGACCCTCAGGTCCAGGACCCGCGAGATCTTCTGGGCCTCGTCCCATGGGTCCGTCACGTACCGGGGGTCGATGTAGACGTCCCGCGCGGGAAGGGAGATGGCCATGGCCTCGCCGGATCGGTCGAGGACCCGTCCGCGCGAGGCCGGCACCGTCAACGTGTGCAGTCGCTGCTCCAGCGCATAGGACCGGTACGCGCGGGCCTGGCTCACCTGGAGCACCGTCAACCGAAGGACGATCGCTCCCATGGCCAACGTCAGCATCGCGAACAGCGCGATCAGGCGCCTCATGGGCGGGCGCTTCATGGGAGGGCCTCGCTCAGCCACCCCGTCGGGTGGTGGTCGTCCGCGGCCCCGGCCGGCGCCGCCGTTCTCGCGGCGGGCACGTGGAGGAAACGGATCTCGTCGGGGAGACGCATGCCGTGGCTGCGAGCCCAGGCGGCGATCCGGCCGGGAGCGGACAGTGCGGCCTGCTGCCGGGTGAGCTCCATGTTTTCCTGCGTGAGGACGCCGACCCGGTCCTCGAGGTCGTCCACACGGAAGGAGCTCTGGGCGAGCAGGGCGTTCAACGCGACGAGGCCCAGGACCATCGACCCCACCAAAACCGAGCAGAGGATCAGGAACCCGGACCGGCTTCGCCGGGCTCGGTTGACGCCGGTCGAGGGCCGCGGGGGGGCGGTTCCGGGGGCTGGGGCCCTCCGGGGGGCTGGCCGTGCTCGGCGCGAGGGAACGGGCGCGGGGACATGGGCGGGTATCGGGCGGGCGGGCAGGGCCCGAGCCGGCTGGCTCACGCGGCGGCTCCGCGAGGCCCCGGGTCGGCCACGCGCGAGTCGCCATCCTCCACAAGCTCGGCGGCCCGAAGCTTGGCGCTCCTGGCCCGGGCGTTTCGGGCCGCCTCCCCCGGTGAGGGGCGAACGGGCTTCTTGGTGAGCGACCTCAGCCGGGGCTCGCTGGCCAGGAACCGTTTCACCGTTCGATCCTCGAGGGAGTGGTAGGCGATGGTGACGACGCGGCCACCGGGAGTGAGGAGATCCACCGCTCGAGGCAGGGAAGCGGCGAGCTCCTCGAGCTCCCGGTTGACCGCGATGCGAAGCGCCTGGAACGTCCGACGCGCGGGGTGGGGGCCGCCCCGCCGCCTTCCAACAGCGCCCGCAACCACCCGGGCCAGTTCATCGGTCGTCTCGATGGGCCGTCGCCCGCGTGCGCGCGCGACGGCCGCCGCGACCTTCCTGGCCCGGCGCTCTTCGCCGTACTCGAACACGATCCGCGCCAGCTCTTCCTCCGAAGCCGAGTTGACGAGGTCAAGGGCGCTCTCGGTCCCCTCTTCGCCGCCGCCTCCCATCCGCATGTCCAGCGGACCGGGGACCCGGTAGCTGAAGCCTCGTTCGGCTCGCT
>DASSSA010000105.1:0-17616 GCA_035701505.1 Actinomycetota bacterium | reverse complement strand
CACGCTCAGCGGTCCGTTGAACCGGGCCGTCACCTCTGCCAGGAGCAGCACGCCCGTGAACATCGCAGCAAACGCGATGCCGGCCATGCCCCCGACCAGGGCAGCCTCGGCGCGACGCCTCACCCGTGCTCGGCTCGCCGCCAGCGCGCCACCTCCGAGCACCGCGACGAGCGGGACCAGGAGGAAGAGGAACGCGGCGCTTGGCGGCCCGCCCAGCTGGTGGTAGCCCCAGGACGGGTTGAAGGTGTCTGCCAGCGGCCGCCCGAAGAAGGACTGGTAGGAGAGGAAGCAGTACGCGGGAACCCCCGAACCTACCCCTCCCCACCCGATCTCCAGGCAGCCCCCCATCGCGGGCACCAGGATCCAGACGGCCGCGTTCGGCAGCGCGAGCAGGGCGAGCACCACCGCCATCACTCCGGTCCCGACGCCCGGACGGAACGCCTGGCTCATGAACGACGCGGTGCGGTGACCTTCGACGGCCAGGACGATCCCCAGGCCCACCAAGGACAGGACCAATCCCAGTGCCAGTATCCACACGCCCCCGGTCACGGCGCCTTGCCATCGCCTGCCCCAGGACTTCGACGCCCAGAGCCAATCCGAGGTCCAGATGCGGTCTCCGACCGAACGGATCCCGCCGACGGCGCCGAAGGCCGCTCCCAATGCCAGGGGCCAGAACAGCGACGCCAGACGCGATGGGTACACCAACAGCGGGGACGAGTCGGGGAGTCGGAGGCGGATGCTGAGCCCCCACGCGGCGACCCAGCTAAGGAGCGCATACGGGACGGCGACCTTCGCTCCGTGGATGGCTCGCCGGAGCTCGGGGCCTCCCACGGATTCCCCCACCCTTCGCCCCGCCCGGACGAGGAACCAGGCGACGAGCGCGGTCCCGGAAAGCAGCGCGAGGGCCACCACCGCGTCCACGGCGTACCCACTGGGCCAGCTCAGGACCTCGTCGGCGTGGGCCGTCAGACGGAGACTCGGGGAGCGCACCACCATCCCGACGTGATGGAACAGGTAGAACAGAGCCCATCCATACCGAGCGGCCTGCCCGGCCGATGTCTCCGGAAGGGCGTCGACCAGCAACCCGAGGAACGCCACGACCTGCCCCAGCGCCGCGACGAGCAGCGCTGCCACCACGGCCCCGCGGGTCGCGACCATCCATCCCTGGCCGAGCATCGACCAGCGCCAGGCACGCGAGGACTCGAGCATCTTCGAGGAGCTCGTCATCGCGCGGGGCCCCGGCAAGATCCGCTTCCACAATCGGTCCATGATGGCTGCTCGAGCGGATCGAAGGCTTGCATGCCTTCAGGGTCAGGCTTTGTCCTCTTCACCGTCTCGGCGTCGCTTCATCCGTTCGGGATACCCGAAGCGGGTCGCATCGATCACCCGCAAGCCCTTCTCCTTGACGAGCTCGCGCAGGTACGCGTCGTCGCGCAGCTCGAACCGCTTCCACTCGCCGTCTTCGGCGATCAATACAACCGACAGCGGGTGGATCACGGTCCGAGGCTCAACGTATGCCTCCACGCCATGCCTCGAGGTCACGAACGCCAGGATCCCTTCTCGGTCCTCGGCAGGTCCCGGCACCTTTTTCCAGGCCCTGTACAGCTGCGTCGACCGTCGCTC
The DNA here is from genome assembly GCA_035701505.1 of Actinomycetota bacterium. GTDB lineage: Bacteria > Actinomycetota > UBA4738 > UBA4738 > HRBIN12 > AC-69. The sequence goes on along the minus strand of DASSSA010000105.1, from coordinate 15,993 downwards.
CCAGTCGTATCGACGGGGCGTGGGCCGAGCCCGGGGCTCGAGGGCCGTTGCCGGGCGAGGTGCGTCCCGTCGGCGTGGCAGGACGGCGCCGAGAACGAGGAGCACCAGAACGAGAGCGACCAGCATCAGCCCGACGCGGACCAACATGCCCGAAGGATAGATCAGACGCGGCGCCAGGTGCGGGCGATAGAGCGCAGCGTCCGCTCTGATCGAGCCGGCTCATGCCCGGCCTGATCGCTGCGGTCGCCGACTCACCGCACGTCGGGGACGATCCGGCGCCATGCGAGCCCGTGATCGCTCGTCAGGAAGAGGGCGGGCTCGCGGGCGACATACCCGAGGAGCCACGCGCGCTCACCGTCGAGCGGTTCGACGACGGCGAAGCGAGCGCCGTCTGGTGCCTGGGTCAGGCGCCACGTCGTTCCGCCATCCACCGTGCTCAGGATCGCCCCGTTCTCGGACGCGAGCCACCACGTGTCCGTAGCGACGATGCCGGTCGATGCGTTGGCGAAAGGGGCGGGGCCGGGCGGACGAACGATTGCGGCGGGGTGCCAGGAATCGCCGGCGTCGGCGGAAGTGTGGAACACGACCCTCCATCGCCCTTTGCCGCGGACCGTGACCGGCAGCACGCCCTCCGTGCCGAAGAATGAGGGTGGGCTCGCTGAAACGACCCCTTTCGAACAGCATGGAGGGACCCAGAGGTCGACATCGAGCCAGGTCCGCCCGCCGTCGATTGTCCTTCGGGCAGCGAAGCCGCCGATCTCCGAGCCCCCGAACCACCCGTCGTCCGCAGACGTGAACCCGACGAGGCCTCCCTCGAGAGGAAGCTCCATCGGATGCGACCACGTCGCACCTCCATCGATGGATCGGAATAGTTCACCCGACGAACCAGTCGGTTCGTAGTGGTTGAGGAACGCCACGTCGGGCGTGACGACCTCGGGGAAGACTCCCGCGCCCGCGTTGCACGATGCGCTGATGCCACTGGTTCGCCGCCAAGTCGTCCCTCCGTCACTCGTCCGATAGAAGAGGCTGCGTCCGCCAGCGCAATCATCCCCGACGACAACGACCAGGCCGTGCCCCAGATGATCCGAGAACGACGCCCGTCCGAGGTGCATGCCGGCCGGCACCGCGGAAGGAGTGATGTCCCGCCATGTGTTGCCGAGGTCATCGGTCACCGCGAGAAGTGGTCGGCAGATCTCGATCGGAGGACGGTCCCGGCATCGACCCAGCGTCGCGACGGCGAACGAGTCGGAGAGGACCTCCAGACCAATGACTGCGAGGTGGGTCCTGGTGACGGGGGGCTTCGAGCGGGGCGGCGAAGCGGACGCCGTCGGTCCGGACCGAGATCCGCCGTGTGTCTCAGGCGGCCGTGCTCTTTCGCTCGCGGTGCACGCCGTGGCGAAGATGAATACGACCACCAGCGCGCACCCGCCTCGCGCATGCGAACGCTGCACGTTCGCAACTCCTCTCGGCCATGTCGGAGCCTAGTACAACCATCGCCCTCTGGGCCCGCCTATGGGGCGATAGGCGACCGAGGCGGTTCCCGCAGCCATTTGCAACAATGCACATGGGATAGTGCGAGGGGAGTCGGAGATGTACGTGGCACGAGAAGTCGTCGTGGAGAACGACCCGGAAAGGCTCGATGAGGCGTTGGCGGCATACCGATCCAGGGTCGACGAGCTCGAGAAGGTCGGCTGCGTAGCCTCATACGTGCTGAGAGACCGGTCCGAGGCCCGCCTCACGTGGCTGTCTGTGTGGGAGGAGGGTTCGGCGGACGCTCGAGGGGAGCAGACCCAGAAGCGCGTCGACATCGCTCGTCAGGTTGCCGAAATGCTCGGCGGGATCAGACAGACGGTACCCGAGCTCGAGGTGCTGGAGCGCTACCCATAACGGGGTCACCGATGTGCTCCGCTCTGGGCTTCTGCTCGAAGGAATCCGCCCGGCGGGTTCGTCTGGCCGAGCCATCCACTTGCGAATAGGGTTCTCGACGCAGGGCCCTGGATCGGGCCTCGCGAAGGGGGCCCGTGTCGGAGCAACGACGACCCGTTGGAGCGCTGACGACCTTCAGCGCCGGAGCGGTGATCGGCGCCGTCGAGGTCGTTCTGGCGATCTCATTCGCCGCCCTCGTGTTCGGCGGCTACCTGTCGGATTTCCTAGGCGAAGGCATCGGCATCTACCTGCTCGCCTCGGCGGTTACGCTCGCGATCCTCGCCTGGAGGGCGGGCACCCGTGGCGTGGTCGGCAGCGTGCAGGACGCGGCGGCGGCGGTGCTCGCCGTCGTCGCCACGAACACCGCCTTGGGCGCCTTCGGGAGCCCGAACCGGGCGTTCCTCACCGTCGTCGCGGCGACCGTCGTCATCACGCTGTTGACCGGCATCACGTTCACGTTGCTCGGGGTGTTCCGGTTGGGCAACCTTGCCCGGTTCGTGCCGTACCCGGTGGTGGGCGGGTTCCTCGCGGGCACCGGATGGCTCCTGGCGAAGGGTGGCGTCGGCGTCGCGGCGGACATCCAGCCCTACTACCGCGCGATCGACGACCTGGTGCGTCAGGACGCGCTGATCCACTGGATTCCGGCTCTGGTCTTCGGGATCGTCCTGCTCGTCGTGACCAGGATCGTGAACCGCCCGCTCGTGATCCCGGGGATGATCGGGATCGGGCTCGTGTTGTTCGAGATCGGGATGCTCGTCACCGGTTCCTCGCTGGACGATGCGCGGGCGGGACTTTGGTTTCTCGGGCCGTTTCCCGCCGAGCGATTGGTACGCCCGTGGACGTACTACGCCGTGACCGACGCCGATTGGTGGGCGATCCTCGAGCAGGTCGCCGGGATCGCCACCGCCGTGTTCGTCGCTCTCATCGCGGCGCTGTTCAACGTGAGTGGCACGGAGCTGATCCTCCGCACCGACCTGGACTCGAACCGGGAGCTCCGCGATGCGGGGGTCGTGAACGTCGTGTCCGGCGTTTTCGGCGGGATCCCTGGATACCACGCGCTGAGCCTGACTGCGCTCGCGGATCGGATGGGCGTGAACGCGAGGGCCGCCGGGCTCGTGGCCGCCATCGTCCCGTTGACGGCAGTCGTGCTCGGCGCGGCTGTCATCGAGCTGATCCCACGGATGCTCGTGGGCGGCGTGCTGGTGTTCGTCGGCCTCGGGTTCATCGTCGACTGGGCCTGGGACAAGCGCCGGTGGCTTCCGAGAGGCGAGTACCTGGTCGTCCTCGCGATCTTCGTGACGATCGTGGCGAGGGGTCTATTGCCCGGGGTCGCGGTCGGCCTCGTCCTCGCGATCGTCCTGTTCGCGATCAACTACAGCCGGGTCGAGCAGGTCAGCGAGGTGGTGTTCGGGGACACGTACCACAGCAACGTCAACCGGCCACAGGGCGAGCGCGAGGCATTGCGGTCCCTGGGAGACCGCGTGCAGATCCTCCGGGTACACGGGTTCGTGTTCTTCGGGACCGTGAGCGGGTTGCTCGAGCGGATCCGGAGACGGGTGGAAAGTGCGGGCCTCCGATACCTGGTGATCGATCTCCGACGCGTGGCGGGGATGGACTCCTCGGCGGTGACGTCCTTCCGCAAGATCGCCCAGCTTGCCGAGGGGAACGGGTTCGAGCTGGTGCTGACCGACGCACCGGAGTCGGTGCGACGGCAATTGGGTCGAGGCGGAGTCGTCGCGTCCGACGGGGTCGTCCGGTTCGAGCCGGACCTGGACCGCGGCCTGCAGCGGTGCGAGGACGGCTTGCTACAAGGCCTCGAGGCCGTGGACGGCTGGTCCGATGCGCTGGCCGGACTGCCGCCGCGCATGTGGACCTACTTCGAGCGGCAGTCGCTGAGCGAAGGGACGAAGCTGATCGGGCAGGGCGAGTCGCCCGACGACGTCTTCGTGCTGGAGTCCGGCCGGCTCCGGATCGAGTTGGTGACGCCGGAGGGAGCGCAGGTGCGCATGAGCACCGTCCTTCCCGGAGTGATGGTGGGAGAGATCGGGCTCTACACGGCGGCGCCGCGCACAGCGGATGTGATGGCCGAGATACCCAGCGTGGTCCTGCGGCTAAGCCGCGCATCGATGGAAAGGATGGAAGCCGAGGAGCCCCAACTCGCGGCGGCGCTCCACCGTTGGTTCGCGAAGACGTTGGCGGAACGCCTGACCGACAGAACGAGAGCTCTCGACACTCTTCTCGACTGAGGGAGGAAGGCGCGAGAACCGGGATCAGGCTCGGCCCCCGGCGATCAGGCGTGCGCGTGAGCGGGGAGACAATCCGGTCGTGATCGCGTACGAGTCGGGGTCGGCCGTCCGGTTGAGGTAGTCGACATCTAGGTCTCGGCTGGACGCGCCAGCGGATCTTGGCCTGCGGCATCGAGGATCCCCTGCAGGACCTCTCCGAACTGGACGAGTTGGCGGGGATCCAGGAACTCGTCCAGGATGCGGCGATGGGCCTCTCGGCCCATCCGAGCTGCCCCGTCACCATCCTCGAGGAGCCCCGACAGCGCCCTTCCAAAGTCCTGGTGGTCCGTCGGGTCGACCAAGAGCCCTGATCGGGCGTGCTCGATCTGATCCTGGATGCCCCCCACCCGGCTGGCAACGACGGGGCGTCCTTTCCACATGGCTTCGGCCACCGTGAGTCCGAACCCTTCGGCCAGGCTCTTCTGCACCACGATGTCGGCCCGACGCTGCAACGCGTTCACGATGGCGCCGTTCTCTTCGAGGTCCTCCATGGGCAAGCACACCAAGTGGATGCGTTCTCTGGCTCGAGGCGGGCACGCCTGCCAGGCCCCGATGCACTCGTCGAGCACCGCTTGATCTTCGGGGTCGTCGGAGACGCTGCGCGTCTTCGGGCCAGCCAGAACCAGGTGAGCCTCGAATCTCTCCGCGACGTGAGCGGCGAATGCGGAAAGGACACCTTCAGGGTCCTTCAGCCTGTCCCATCTCGAAACCTGGACCACGATCGGCACATCGGCCGGCAGCGGCCGTTGTTGGATCATTCGCGCTTTCCTCGAGACGGTGGCCTCCGCGCCGTCGGCTCGCATGAACGTCGGCCTACCGCTCCCGTCGCTATGCAGGATCTCGGCCGTCCGCAAGATCCCCGCCGCGGCTTCCGCGGTCATCGCTTGGTTCTTGGACGAGAAGGAATCGATGGAGGGGGCGATCACCCACAGCCGGGCTTCATCAAGCCCCTCCCATTCGTACTCCCGTCGAGAGAAGATCACGGCGTCGGCCTGAACGACGTACGGAAGAAGGAATGCCCAGGCGGCCCGGGCCAGCTCGTTCGGGCTGTCGATCCCGACATGGCAGCGCCAGATCACCTTGACCCCTCGCTGCTTCAGGACGGGAATAAGGCCTGCCGGCTGCGGATCGTGAACGACCACGATGTCTGAAGGGCGCACCAGCGTCGTGAGGTTCTCCGCCTCGGAGGCCAGCACGCGATCGAGGGTGGCGCGCTCGCGTGTCCCCAGCTCGCCGCCGTCGCCCCCTTGCCCGTGGAGCAGGTTGTGGACGCGCTTCGTGATCCGGAAGAACTCGTCTCCTCCCTCCAGCACCAACCAGCCAACATCCACGTCACCCCCGACCGTGTACCCCAGGAGCGATCGCAGCATCTCGGCGACGCCTCCGCCCACCGATGCCGTATTCACGTGCCACACCTTCCGGCCCCGGAGCAGAACGGCACCCTTCCCAGCAGCGTCCCGGAACGACGCGTAGCGGTCCGGGTCGAGGATGGCCTCGAATCGGTCGGGATCAAGCGGGGCGATCTGGATCTCCTGCATCAGAACGTCGCGATCACGACGGGGAGCTCGAAGGTGACGAAGAAACTGTGGGCGACGGCGAAGGCGACATGGACGGGGACGGGGTAGGCGACGGAGTCGGGGAGGGCGATGGAGTGAGCGACGGCGTCGCGGTCGGGGTCGGGGTCGAGGTTGGGGTCGGGGTCGGCGAATCGACGCCGAAGAGAGTGCCGATTGGGCCAGCCGCCGCCGCCGGCCGCTGCGGGATCTCGAAGGGACTCTGGGTTTCAGTTATGGGCTGGGAGCCGCCGTACACGAGCAGTGCAGCGAGGGACAGTGCGACCGCGGAGCCGACCACGGCCCCAGCGACGAATGGTGCCGCGGCCGTCAGACGTTCCCTCCTCCACTCGGATCTGCGCCTCCGCTCGAGCTGCGCCGACAGCTCCGTGTGCTGGTTGAGCCAGGACATGAAGGGCGCCGTCGCGTACACGGAGCCCTGCCAGGCGAACAAGGCCAGCACGAACCAGGTGGCCCGTCCCTTCATGAACGCCAGGCCTCCCGCCGTCCACAGCGCGAGGGCCAGGACGACCTCCGTCCGAGCGCTCCATAGTGCGGTGATGACGTTCCTTCGCTCGCCGGTCTTCGGCGTCCTCAGGAACACACCCTTGGAGCGGACGAGCCCCTGGATGCAAGCGAGTGCGACCGTCCAGGACAGCGACAGCCAGTTGGCGAACGCGAGGATGGCTCGGGGGAACCCGATCCGGGCTCGAGTCCGGAGCGCCCATAGCGCCCGGAGCAGGCCGGACGCGATCAGGGCGCTCGGCAGCAGCACGGCGACGCCGAGGAGCGGGCGGAGAGCGAACCATCCCCTCGTCAAGAGCACGGTCGCAGTGGCGAGAAGGACCACGGTGAACCCGAGATACATCAGGTCGTTCAGCCACTGCACCCCGCCGAGCAGGTAGTCGATTCGTTGGCCGAACCGGAGATGGTTCTCCGGATCGCGGTTCCACGGCACGAGATCCCGCCAGTGCCGGCGCAGGATCTGCATGCCGCCGAAACACCATCGGAACCGCTGACTCTTCAGTGCGGAAAAGGTGAGTGGCATGATGCCTCTGCCGAAGGACCGGCTGACGTACAGGCCCGAGTAGCCGGCCTTGAGCATCCTCAACGAGGCCTCGGAGTCCTCGGTGATGCACCATTCGTCCCATCCACCAAGCTTCTCCAGCATCGAACGTCGGAGCAGTCCCATGGTCCCGGCGAAGATGATCGAGTTCCGCTCGTTGCGGGAGGGCATCGTTGTCAAGAAGAAATAGCGATAGGCGTCGTAGCAAGCTGTGAGGTACGCGTCGCGCTCGAATTCCCGATAGTCCTGGGGTGTCTGCACGAAGGCCAGGTCGGGATCGGCGAAGTATCCGACCAGGCTCCGGAGGTAGTCGGGATCGACCAGATAGTCGGCATCGATCACACCCACGATCTCCGCATCCCGGTCGGTGTACTCGGTGAGCGCAAGATTCAACGCACCCGACTTGAATCCGGACAGAGGGTCGACGTGCACGAACTTGACCCGATCGCGATCCTGACAGTACTCCTCGACGGGTCTCCAGACGTTCGGGTCCTTCGTGTTGTTATCGATCACCACTACCTCGAGATTCGGATAGTCGATCGCCTCTACCGAGCCGATTGTTTCGATCAGCATGTCGGGCGGTTCGTTGTAGGCGGCGATCTGGAGCGAGACCTTGGGCTGGTACGAGGGGTCGGGCTCAATGCCGGGCCGGTCCCAGCGCGTCCTGCACAGCACGTCAAGGCTCTCGAACGCGAACGAAGCCGCGAGGAATAGCGCGACGAACTCGAGAAGCAGCAACGCGGCAGAGGCCGCCATGCTGAGAGCTGAGAGCCCGCTCGCGAACGTGATGTCGATCGCGAACGCCAAATAGGCCAGGGCCGAGGCCAGGAACGAGCCATAGAAGACCTGCCCGAGAGGGTTCCACCGACGCCGTAGCATCACGACCAGCAGGGTGAGGAAGAGGAGGAAGGCCTCACCGGCCCACACGTAGGAAGTTTGGAGCCGCCAGATCGAGGCCGCGATCTCGCCAGAACCGATGGTGAGGACGATCGCGCAGAACGATCCAAGCAGCCGAGAAGCGACTCGGAGGCGGTGACCCGCGATCAGGAGAAGCACCGTCGTCAAGGACAGCGCGACGAAGCACACCAGGAACAGGCTCAGAAGCACGAGCCAGGTGTTCCCGGAAGGACTGTGGGGTAAACGGGACGTGCGGATTTGGCGCTACGGTCTGATAGGCGATTCGGGGATGGTGGCTCTGCGAGTTCTACCTCCGATACAGACCTGATCGGGATGGCGGATCCGGACGATCTCGGAGCGATCGCGAGGTCGATCGTCGACTCGAACCGCTACATGACTCTCGCCACGGCGGACGAGCACGGCATGCCCTGGGCATCGCCCGTGTCTTACGCGCCGGAGGAGTACCGCGAGCTCTTCTGGGTCTCGAAGCCCGAGGCCAGGCACTCGCGTAACCTCGCGACCCGTCCGCAGCTCGCGATCGTGATCTTCGACTCCCACCAGACCGGCGGCTGGAACGCGCTCTACATGTCTGCGGTCGCCGAGGAACTCGCCGACGTCGACCGAGGGATCCGGATCTTGTCTCGCAGGTCGGAAGCGCAGGGGCTGCCTACGTGGACGCGCGAGGACGTGCTGCCCCCCGCGCCATCGCCTGTATCGGGCCACCGTATCCGAGTACTTCGTCCTCGATCCGCACGACCATCGACTCCCCGTGAGGCTCGCGTAGAGCACCCGTCCGTGCCGCTGGGTATGCCAGCGGTGTTCTGTCCCTCTCACCGAGATAGGTCCATCGATGCGCGGCAGGACCTTCACGTCCACGCGGTCCCAATCGGACTCGGCGCAGACCAATCCACCGTTTTCACGCCACCTGGAGTATCAATCCTTCCTCGGCCAGCGTGAGCGGGCCTCCCCACACCTCCGCCGCCTGCTCGCGAGAGACCTCTCGGTCGTTGGTCGGCCAGAAGTGCGCGAGGACGAGGCGCCCCACGTTCGCCCCCACCGCGTGGATGCCGGCTTGACGCGCGGTCAGATGGTACGGGTCCCGTCCCTCGTCCTGCCCGTCCAGCCAGCTCGCCTCGGCGATCAGCACATCCGCGTCCCGCGCGAGCGTCTCGATATCCCTGGAGGTCCCGGTGTCCCCCGTGTAGGCCAGCGCCGTATCCTCGGCCTCCAAGCGCACACCCAGATTCGGAACCCAGTGCGGCAGCAGGCTGGTGCGCGCTGCGAAGGGTCCGATCTGGAAGTCGACACCTGGCTCGACGTCTCGGAACTCGAAGCTCTTGCGGATTTCAACGACGCCCTCCTCGTCTTCCATGACCGCGAGCCGATCGAAGACGCCGGCGGGCGCCAAGACCGGCAACGGTGGGAGGGGATCGGGGCGGAAGAACCGAGCGAGGAACAGCGGATACAGGTCGAGGCAATGATCCCAATGCTCGTGAGAGATGAAGATCGCGTCGATCTGCTCGTGCGGTAGGTAGCGCTGCAGGTTCGGCAGCACAGCCATGCCGAAATCGAGGACGAGGTGGTACCCACCGGTGCGGACGAGGAAGCCATTGGCCGCGCCGCCGGGGCCGGGCCAGGCACCGGATGCGCCCAGGATGGTCAGCTCCATCGTTGGATGCTATCCCGTCGAGCAGCCATCGGAGACGTCGACGGACCCGAGCTCGCTCGGTTTTGCCGGAGTTTCGTCCCGCCCGTGGTAGTCCTGGCTGATCGGTGCACGAATCGCCAGACACTCTGCCGTTCGTGCGCCAGCGATTGCCGTGTAGGTAGTGACCTCAGGCTGCCGCGGTCGCGTACGGCAGAATCTCTCGGCCGCTGCTCGATCGCCGGACCCGGGACGGCGTCCATGCTTCGGGGGGGAACACCGACAACCGGCCGACCCAACGCAGGACGCTCGCGGTCGGGTTGGGGCCCGCGGGCTTGACCTATCGGCCATCCGGGCGTGAGATAGGCGAGCGATGAATGGTAAGCAGGAACTGCTCGAGATCGAGCGGGCGCGTTGGAGCGAGTTTCGCGACCTGGTCGACCGGATCCCCTCCGATCGGATGGAGGATCCGACGCTGAACGATGACGGGTGGTCGGTCAAGGATCTCCTCTGGCACGTGCGATGCTGGAACACGGTCGTCGCCGATGAGCTCCAGAAGATCCAGGCCGGAACGTTCCAGGATTTCGACTGGAACACCGAACAGAACAACGAGCGATTCCTCGCCGAAGGCCGCCGCATGGACCCACTCAACGTTCAGGCCGAACTCGTCGTCTCCCGCGAACACGCCGTGCGCGCGATGGCCGCGCTGACGGACGTCCCGCCGAAAGCTGAAGAGCTGTTCTCCGAGACGGCGTTCAAGCACATCGACGACCATCTCCCCGAGCTGCACCGCTTCGCCGATCGGGTCGCCGGCGCCGCCTGAGCGATCCTTCAGCCCTCGTTCCGAGCGGCCCTTGAGCCTTGCAAGCCTCTAGGTGAGCCGTTGCGCGGCATCGGAGTCGGACCCCTGTGGGATTTGGAGGCGGGTCAGGCCCTAAATCGGTACCCCATGCCACGAACCGTCTCCACGACATCGGGGCGGAGTTTCTTGCGCAGGTACGCCACGTAGACCTCGACTACATTGGAGCTCGGTTCGTGGTCGTATCCCCACACTTGGTCAAGGAGTTGAGGCTGCGACAAGACCTCGCCCGGATGACGCATGAAGGTCTCGAGCAGGGCAAACTCCCGAGCGGTGAGCTCGACCGATCGTCCATCGATCCGCACCTCTCTAGCGTGCAGGTCGAGGGTGACGGCTCCGTGGGAGATGACCGTCGATTCTGCTTGATCCGCCGTGCGCAGACGAGCTCGAACCCGGGCGAGGAGCTCGGCGAAGCTGAACGGTTTCGTGAGGTAGTCATCAGCTCCGGCTTCAAGGTTGGCCACGCGGTCGGAGACGGCGTCCTTGGCGGTTAGGACGATGACCGGGACGCTGGAGCCTCCTTCGCGCATTCGGGCCAGGACCTCCTCCCCGCTGACCGAAGGCAGGAGAAGATCGAGGATGATGAGGTCGAATTGAGACCACTGCGTGAGTCTCAGGCCCTCGGCCCCGTCGCTGGCGGTCCTGACGGCGAAGCCCTCTGCTTCAAGCCCCCGCTTGATGAAGGAGGCGATCGGGGCTTCGTCCTGAACGACCAGCACATTCACGGGCATCGCTCCCGCCCCGCGACAGGCCGAAGAAGCCTGTTCCAGGCCCTTCTATGGGGTGCAATCATGTTACCGAGTCTGGAGCGCGACAGACATTCCAGCATGAATGACCAGCTCTGGACCTTGATGAGAGATTTCTCAGCCTGCTTTCAGCAAGACCCAAGATCCGTTCGGGATAGTTGTCCAGTCGAAGGACGAAAGGAGGCGCGTCATGAGAGGCACTCCATGGGTCGTGGTGGAGGCAGACGACAAGCAGACGATCCAACAGGAGTTCGGCAAGGGCGAGATCCTGGACCAGTTGCCGTACAAGGGTCACTCGGTCTTCTTGGTCCAGAGCACGAACGTGCCACCGCTTCCGAAGACGGTCTTGGAGGGCCCCATTTACGGGGTAGGAATCTTCCGGGACGAGCGGACGGCACGCACGCTCGCCAAGCGTCTCACTGAGATTTAGGACCAGTCGAAACTAGAGACGCGTTCTTGATCGGAATCGGGGTCGGTGTGGTCACGTGTGACCACCCGACCCCGTTCATTTCCTCTTACGCTGTCACGGATTCGCGTCCATTTGGTGAACGATCTATCCGGCAAGATTGCGGTTTACCGCCTGTCCCTAGATGCGAGAGAGGCCGAGCCCATTGGCGGATGTACGATCGGCCCCAGGGAGGTGGTTCGATGCCCAGCTACCTGGTGGTGGCGAACCAGACCCTCGGCGGGGCGCACCTGCTCAGCGCGGTGCGAGAGCGAATGCGCGCGGGCGACTGCCGCTTCCACGTCATTGTTCCGGCTACGCATCCGCACGAGCACGCGACTTGGACTGAGGGCGACGCGCAGGCGCTGGCCCAGGAACGCCTCGACCGCGCCCTGGCGGCGTTCCAGGAGCTCGGCGCGCCGGTTACGGGAGAGGTGGGTGACGAACGGCCCATCCAGGCGATCGCCGACGTGCTGATGCGTGAGCCGTTCGATGAGATCATCCTGTCGACGCTTCCGCTCGGCATGTCGCGCTGGCTAAAGATGGACCTGCCGCACCGGGTTGAGGCCGCGTATGGCCTCTCCGTTACGCACATCGTCGGGCAGCCGTCGCCGGCGCATGGCCCGACCCCGTGAGATCGGACCACCCGTCATGTGCCTCCGCTGCCACGATGGTGGGCGGAGGGAGGAACATCACGATGGCGAAACGACGACGACCTTCGGCCTAACTGACGGATAGGCTTGCGAACGAGGGTCGCACATCTCCGACGACACCCAGGGCACGGGGAAGGGGGAGATGGCCCTACTCGACACCGCACCGACGTCGCTTGGGGACTATGAGACCGCAGGAGGCCTGCGCGGCCTCCAACGGGCCCTGTCCTCCTCGCCCGATGCCGTGATCGAGGAGGTCGGCCGCAGCGGCCTCCGGGGCCGCGGAGGGGCCGGATTCCCTACCGGCGAGAAGTGGCGAGCGATCCGGGGGAGCGGGTCCGGAACCCGGTACGCGGTGTGCAACGCCGCCGAAGGAGAGCCGGCCACCTTCAAGGACCGCCTCCTCATGCGGACCAACCCTTACCAGGTGCTGGAGGGCCTGGCCATTGCGGCCTACAGCGGTGGGGGCCGAGCGAGCCTACGTTGGGCTGAAGGAGGTCTTCGCCCTCGAGGTCGGGTCGCTGGCGCGGGCGCTCGAGGAGATGAAGGCGGCGGACGCCCTGGCGGGCATCCCCGTCGAGGTCCTGCGGGGGCCGGATGTGAGCACGAGCAGAGCGACCGGTTCGTCCAGGGACAAGCCATGCCCTCGCCCGGGGGTTGCGATTATGGGCAATCTCGTCGGGGTCGTGCGCGCAGCCGCCAGGAAACCGGCGCGGCGCCGAACCTGACTTGCCCGAGGTGAGACAGCCAGGCGTAGTACGAAAGGCGAATGAGAGAGCCAGTTGGACTGCGAACCGTGTAGCCGATTTGACCGACCCCCAGTGTGAAAGACGAAACTGAGTGCCCTCCACCTTTGCCTTCCCTTAAACATGGTTTGGCATGTTCGTAACCTGTCTCTCCCTACCATGACCTAGCAAAGAAATTGGGCAGTTCGGAAGACGACGAAGTTTGCTGCTCAGGTTCGCTGCAGGAGTCTCACACGCATGAAATCCCCAAACAAGACTGAGACATCGTTGACCAGTGCGCGATTGGCGGGGACGAAGAGCAGGCAAGTGTTGCTTCCCTCAAGTCTCCGAAGGCGGCTGTTCCGATCCGCTGATCACGCGACAAGGCCGCTTCAGCGGCAGGCCAATCACCCGTGACTGGGGCGGTTCCGGGTCGTGTGACGCTGGGCACCCATCATCGGGACGCGCAGCGAACACACGACGTTTCATCAGTTTGCGTGATTGGCAACGGATACGTCGGAACAGTCGTCGCGGCGAGTCTCTCCCTCATTGGGCACGCGGTCATCGGACTTGAGTCGGAAGCCGCCAAGCTGGCAGCGCTCCGCTCGGGGCGGGCTCCCTTCCATGAGCCCGGCCTGGACGAGTTGCTCGAGCTCGGCCTCGAGCGAGGCAACCTCGCGTTCACCGATGACCCGGAAAAGGCAGTGGCGGGAGCCGACATCGTGTTTCTCTGCGTCGGCTCGCCGTCGTATCGGGACGGCTCGGTTGACCTGCGGCCGCTCGAATCGGCTGGCCGGACAATCGCCAGCTGGCTCGGTCCCGAACACGTCCTCGTGATCAAGACCACGGTTCCAGTGGGCACGAACGCGCGGCTGGGCGCACTCGTGAAGCGAGCCGCCGGCCTGCACCCGGGTCAGGCTCCTTCGGTAGTGTCGAATCCCGAATTCCTCCGCCAGGGCAGCGCGGTGAAGGAATTCCTCCACCCGGACCGAATCGTTCTCGGTGGCGACGACGAGAGGGCGCTCGATGCCGTGGTCCACGTCTACCGCCCCATCCTGGAACAACGCTTTCCCGGGGCCGGGTACCGCAGGCCGATCCTTGTTCGAACCACGCCGACGGTGGCGGAAGCGGCCAAGTACGCGGCCAACGCGTTTCTGGCCACGAGGGTGAGCTTCATCAACGAGATGGCGAACATCTGCGACCGGGTGGGCGCCGACATCGCGGAAGTGGCCAGGATCATCGGGCTGGACCATCGGGTCGGGCAGGAGTTCCTTCAGGCCGGGCTCGGTTGGGGCGGGTCCTGCTTCGCCAAGGATCTCGATGCTCTGATCCTGGCGGCCCGCCAGCTCGGGTACGACCCCCAGCTTCTGCAGGCTGCGCGCGACGTCAATCAGCGGCAGCTCGAGGCAGTCATGACCAAGCTGCAGCGACATCTCGGCCTGTTGGGCGGGCGCGTGGCTCTGCTCGGGCTGGCCTTCAAGCCGGGGACGGACGATCTGCGCGGAGCGCCCGCCGTGCGGCTCGCCCAGAGCCTGCAGCTCCGCGGAGCCCTGGTCACCGCGTTCGACCCCGTGGTCCGCGCAATTGCCGACATGCCGGACGTCAGCGTGACCGACGATCCGTACAAGGCGGCCGACGGCGCCGACGCCGTCGTCTTGGTGACCGACTGGCCAGAGCTTCTCCAATTGGACATGGTCGAGTTGCGGAGCCGGATGCGAGGGGACGTCCTCGTGGACGGGCGAAACGCCCTCGATCCACGCGCGGCCGCTCGCGCCGGGCTGTTGTACGAGGGAATGGGGCGCGGAGTGGTCCCCGAGAACAGTGGTCAAGCTGCGCTGGCGGGCAGAGGCCTCGGGGAGGGTGGCTTTGCGGCGTATTCGGATGCAAACCTCGACACCACCGCCTGCCAGAGCCGGGTTGATGGGAACGGTCAAAGGGCCACCGAAGAGAGCTCGAGCCAAACGACCTACGACCAGCCAGACACGGTCGCCAGTCTCTGGGTCTCCTGACCGTCATGGGACGCTACCTGTTCTTCTCACACGACGGCTATGGGCTGGGGCACGCGCGGCGCAACAGCGTCATCGCGCGGGCGCTCGCTCGGGGCGAACCGAACGCCTCCGTGACTATGGTGACCGGGGTCCCGAACAGGCCCGGGTGGCTGGAGCGGTGGGGCCAAGACGTCGTTCGCGTTCCTCCGCTGCTGAAGGACAGCCAGGGCCGGTACCGCCCGCTCGGGATGAGCTTCGAGGAGGCGGTGGCGCGCCGGGCGGCCATCTTCGTCGAGACCATCGATCGCGTCCGTCCCCACGTCGTGGTCGTGGATCGCCATCCCTTCGGCTCCGCCGGGGAGCTTCGGGAAGGCTTGGAGATGGCGGCCCGCCAGGGCTCGGCGCTGGTGCTCGGGCTTCGCGACATCCTGGACGACCCATCGGTCGTCGCCGATGAGATGAAAGGCCGTGACTGGGCCGAGGTCCCCGACTTGTTCGATGAGGTCCTCGTCTATGGGGCCCCTCGGTTCTGCGACCACCAGGAGGAGTATGGACTGCCGGTTCGACCCACGTACTGCGGGTGGGTGGTCGACGCCCCTGTCGCCCAGGCGAGAGACCCACGTCTGCTGGCCGCCGCGGCGGGCGGAGGGGGAGACGGCGAGGCCGTGTTTCGCCTGGCGACGCAGACGCTCCATCGTCGGCCCGATTGGCGTGGCGAGCTGGCAGCCGGGCCGTTCGCCGACGCCGATGCGGTCCGATGCGCCGCTCGTTCGCTGAACGGAAGGGTGAAGGTTCACCGAGGGATTAGCGAGTGCCGCGCACTGTTCGCCCGAGCCGGCGCGGTGATCCAGATGGCCGGGTACAACTCTACCTTCGAGGCCATCGTGGCGGGGCACCGCTCGGTGCTCGTCCCCCGGCTGTATCCCCGCCGGGAGCAGGCGATCCGGGCCGAGCGGCTGGCCGGCCTGGGGCTGGTGGACGTGGTCGAACCGGACGCCTCCCCCGACGACGTGCTGCGCCTGCTCGACCGGCCGAGGGCGGTACGACCATCCATGCTCGCCCGATCGGGGATCGACGTGCGCGGCGCCGACCGGGCCGCGGCGTGCATTAGGCTCGTGGCCCAACGGGTGAGCGTGTCGTGATGCGCCCGCTGAAGGGAGTGAGGGGGTCTTGATTCGGGTCTTCTTGGCGTTCCGCAGGCACCTTCG
>DASSSA010000104.1:0-4719 GCA_035701505.1 Actinomycetota bacterium | reverse complement strand
GGCGGCCGAAAGACCTGAAGCGAATAGGCACAGGGGGGATACTCATGAAGGGTAGAGGACTCGTCGTGGTCCTGGCGTTGATCCTGGCCACGGTGGCGACCGCCGGGGTGTTCCTGTACGCCAACGGCGTGAAGGAAGAGGCGAAGACCGGCGACATGGTCGCGGTCGTCGTCTCCAAGGTGGACATCCCGGGCAATTCGGACTTGAACACGTTGATCAAGGATGACCAGTTCAAGACCATCCAGGTCCCGGAGGTCAACGTGGTCGAGGGTGCAGTCACCTCGGTCGATCAGTTGAGAGACAAGAACAACAGCCTGCCCATCCTGGCCGGCGAGCAGATCCCGATCGCTCGGATCCAGGGCGAGGGGACGGTGCCCGGTGGGACGCTGGGGATCCCCACGGGACACCTGGCGATCACTGTGGCGGTTGACGCTCCTCGAGCGGTCGCGGGCGCCTTCGGCATCGGGGACAACCTGACGGTCTTCGGGACCTTCTCGGGCCTCGAGACCACGGCCGGGAAGAAGCTCCCCACCATGACCACGGTTGTGGTGCCCTCGGTCGAGGTGCTTGCGGTGTACCAGCCGAGCTACGGCGACGGGGGCGGCGGTCTCGCGGCCTCCGCTTCGCAGCGAGGCAGCGGAACGGTGACCATGACGCTCGCGCTCACTCCATTGGACTCCCAGCGGATGGTGATGACGATGGAGACCGCCTCCGTGTGGTTCGGCCTCCTGCCTCCGAACGCGGACGGCACCAAGCTCCAGAAGATCACGCTCCTCCAGGTGGTCAAGTGATCCAACAGCAAGTGATCGCGGTCGGGACGCCTCAGACGTTCCGGGCGGCGCTCGCCCGGTCGCTGGAGGTTGAGCTCGACGCGGTGGGCTGGGTGCAGAGCGTCACCGCAGCCGAGGAGATCCTCGTGGACGCCGACAACTCCGCACACGTCCTCGTGCTCTCACCCGAGGTGAAGGAGCCCGACGCGCTTGGCCTGGCCGAGTTCGTGGGCCGGGCCGCCCCGATGACCGCGATCATCGTGGTCCGGGACAAGACGTGGAACGGGCTCCTTCCGGCCGCCATGCGGGCCGGGATCCGGGACGTGGTGGACCTGACCAAGGGAAGCGAGGAGCTCCGCGATGCCGTGGAGCGGGCCATCCTGTGGGCGGAGAACATCAGCAACGTGCGGGGACAGTCGGCCGCCAGGCCAAAGCATCGCGGCTCGATCATCTCGGTGTTCGCCTCAAAGGGGGGAGTGGGGAAGACCTTCCTGACCACGAACCTGGGCGCGGCGCTGGCCGACATCTCGAAGCAGGAGACCGCGGTGGCGGATCTCGACGTCGACATGGGGGACGTCTTCTCCTATTTCGGGCGCGAGCCCGTGAAGCAGATGACGGACCTGATCAACCTTGGCGAGGGGGCCGACCGCGAGGCCGTGTTCGCGAACGGGACGAAGCTGTACGAGCACCTGTGGGGCTACGGCGCCGTGCCCGATCCATCTGTGACACCGCCGAGCGGAGAGTCCGTCGGCAAGTTCCTGCGGGTGCTCCGCAACAACTTCGCGTTCGTCGTGGTCGACGCCTCGGCCGATTACACCGACCTCGCCCTGGCCTGCTTCGACCTGTCGGACGCCATCTGCCTGGTGACGGCGCTCGACGTCGTGGGGGTCAAGCACCTGTCGAGGGCGCTCGAGACGCTGCTCACGATCGGCCTGCCGCGCGACCGGTTCCGGATCATCCTGAACCGGGCCGACAGCCGGGTCGGCCTGGATTCCCAGGACGTGGAGCGGGTCATGAAGCTCCAGGTCGACACCATGATCCCGTCCAGCCGCCTGGTCCCTACCTGCCTGAACAAGGGACGGCCCGTCGTCCTGGAGGAGCCGGGCTCCGAAGTCTCCGACAGCATCCGTCGGCTGGCCTCGCGGTTCGTCAGTGCACCCACGGCCAAGGGGGGCGAGCTCACGCTGACGCCCTCGCAGGGGAAACGCCGCCTGTTCAAGCGGTAGGAGGACAACGACATGTCGCTCGCAGATCGACTGGCTAAGGCAACACCGAAGGACCGGATCGCGGACACCCGCAACCGGGTCCAGGACCGTCTGGTGGACACCCTGGGTCCCCGCCTCTACGACGCCACGCTCTCGGACACCGAGCTCGAGGGCCTGGTCCACCAGCGTCTCCGCGAGCTGCTGGACGAGGAGGAGGCGGGCCTCTCCCCCCAGGAGAAGCTCCTCATCGTTCGACAGATCGGTGACAGCGTCCTGGGGTTGGGTCCGCTCGAGCCGTTCGCCCGCGACCCTGACGTCACCGAGATCATGGTGAACGGTTGGAACTCCATCTACGTCGAGCGCGCCGGCAAGATCTACTGGACCGGTGCGAAGTTCCACGACGACGGCCAGCTCCGCCGGATCATCGACAAGATCGTGGCCAGGGTCGGTCGCCGGGTCGACGAGTCGTCCCCGTACGTGGACGCGCGCCTGCCCGACGGCTCGCGTGTGAACGCGATCGTCCCGCCGCTCGCGATCGATGGCGCATGCCTGACCATCCGGAAGTTCTCCGCGGAGCCCTACCGGGCCGACGACCTGGTGTCGTTCGGGACCCTCACCAGGCAGACCGTGGAGCTGCTCGACGCCTGCGTCCGCGGGCGCCTGAACATCCTGGTCTCCGGTGGAACGGGCGCGGGGAAGACGACGACGCTGAACGTGCTGTCGTCGTTCCTGCCCGACGATGAGCGCATCCTCACGATCGAGGACTCGGCGGAGCTCCGGCTCCAGCAGCCCCACGTGGTGCGCCTGGAGTACCGGCCGCCGAACATCGAGGGCCGGGGCGAGGTCACGATCCGCGACCTGGTCCGCAACGCCCTGCGCATGCGACCCGACCGGATCGTGGTCGGGGAGGTGCGTGGCGGCGAGGCCCTGGACATGATGCAGGCCATGAACACCGGCCACGACGGTTCGATCTCGACCGTTCACTCGAACTCGCCGCGCGACGCACTGTCCCGCGTGGAGACGATGATGCTGATGGCCGGGATGGACCTCGGGGTTCGGGCGATCAGGGAACAGGTCGCCTCGGCCCTCAACCTGATCGTCCACCAGGCCCGGATGAAGGATGGGGTTCGTCGCATCACCCACATCACGGAGGTCGTGGGGATGGAGGGCGACATCATCACCCTTCAGGACCTGTTCCTGTTCGATTACAGCGCCGGGATCGACGCCGAGGGCAAGTTCCGCGGGGATCTTCGGGCCACCGGCCTTCGTCCGCAGTTCGTGGAGCACCTGGCCGACCACGGGGTCAAGGTCCCGATCGAGGTCTTCACGCCTGATGGAGGTCGCCGCAAATGATCGACGAGCTCGAGAAGCTGCTCGGCACCGATGCCTGGCTGACGCTCGTTCTGGGGGCCGCGTTCGTGGCGGCGTTCCTGCTGGCCGTGCTGCTCTTGTCGGTGGGGGCGAAGGGCCGGCGGCGACGCAGCATGGCCAACATGATGCTTGGGCGGGGCAAGGACGTAGCCCCCGAGACCACGTGGATGCCCGCGGGACTGGCCCAGGCGGGGACGCGGTTCGCCGAAGCGGGCGGCTTCAGCAGCGGCCTGGAGCTCAAGCTGGAACAGGCCGGGCTCCCCATGAAGGCCGGCGAGTTCGTGGCGTTGACGGCGGTCTGCGCCGTCGCCGGCGGTGTCCTGGGAGCCTTCCTGCTGACGAACATCGTCGTCGTCCTGTTGGTGGCCGCCGTGGGAAGCCTGATCCCGTACGTGTGGCTTCTCCGCGCGCGGAGCCAGCGGCAGAAGAAGATGGCCGAGCAGCTCGCCGACGTCCTGTCGATCCTGGCGAGCTCCCTCCGCGCGGGACACAGCTTCCTCCAGGCTCTCGACCAGGTGGCCAACGAGATCAAGGATCCCTCGGCCGCTGAGTTCCATCGAGTGGTGTCGGAGATCCGGCTGGGTCGGTCCGTCGACGACGCGATGGTCGAGATGGCCGACCGCATCGGCAGCGAGGACATGCGGTGGGCGGTCATGGCCGTGAACATCCAGCGGCAGGTGGGTGGAAACCTGGCGGAGGTGCTGGACATCGTGGCCAACACCGTTCGCGAGCGCGCCTACGTCCACCGTCAGGTGAGGGTCCTCTCGGCGGAGGGACGGATCTCTATCGGGATCCTGTCCGCACTGCCCTTCGGCATCTTCTTCTACCTCATGCTGGTGAATCCCGACTACATCGGCGTGCTGTTCACACACCCGATCGGCCGCATCCTGTTGGTCGCAGGCGCGGCCCTCATGGGGGCGGGTATCTTCGTGATGACAAGGATCGTGAGGGTCGATGTCTAACAATCAGGTATGGCTCGCGGTCGCGCTCGTCGGAACGTTCCTGACGATCTTCATGCTCGGCTTGGTGGTGGACATGGCCCTCAGCTCGCGACGCCGATACGTATCGGTGCTTCGCGGGCAGGTCGGGGAAACCGCAGACAGCATCGCGAACCTACGGAGGGACCAGCTCAACAGGTCGGCCCTGGAGCGGCTCGTGTTTCCGTTTGCCGGCAAGGTGGTTTCCACGATCTTCCGCCACACGCCGCTGGATCTGTATGCGCGCGTGAACCGGCTGATCGTGCTGGCGGGGAACCCGCCGACGTTCACGGCGGAGCGGGTCGTGGCGTTCAAGATCGTATTCGGCATCGCCGGCCTGGCGGCCGGCCTCCTGGTGGCCCCGTTGCTGCCGTTCCCGAGCCTCTTCAGGGTGGG
>DASSSA010000103.1:0-2182 GCA_035701505.1 Actinomycetota bacterium | reverse complement strand
GCGTCGCTTCGCGACGCGCGGCGCGGCCTCCGGGCCGTCCCCTTCGTCGTGGCTATCAACGTCGTGGGCCTTTCCGCATTGCTGGTAGGGGGGTCACTGCTCCAGGTGCTCGGCTTCGGGCTGCAGTTCCTCGGAAACGTCCTGCTGATCACCGCGCTCCTGCATTTCCTGGGATTCGTGCCGGCCATCGCCATCCGGGAACGAATGGGTCTCATCGACACCTTGCGCAGGTCCCGCGCTGCCGCATCGCTCGCCGGCGGCCAGCAGTTCACGTTCTGTCTCCTGTATGTGGTTGCCCTTCTTTTCGTCCTCCCCCTCGTCGGCACCCTGAACGAAAGCGGCGGGCTGATCACCGCAAACCCGAGTGTCTCCGCATGGCTCTACGGGATGGTGGCGACGTACGTGAACGTCTCGTTCCTCGCGGCCCTGTGTTACCGGTGGATGGCCGCCGAGCCATACCTGGCGACCCAGCCGGTCCGGCGCCGAGCCCGCTGAGGCCGGGCTTCCTCGAACCCGCTGCTAGACTGCGTGGTCGCCGGTGCCGTGGGGCGCCGAGCACACACGCCCGGGAACCGCACCCGGGGTCCCGGTGTGAGCCGGGCCGGGGCGGGCCGAACCGGGCGGAGGGACAACCGGAAGGAGGAAGCACCGTGCCTGTCGTCACCAGGCGGGAGCTCCTCGAGGCGGGTATCCATTTCGGACACCAGACCAGGCGCTGGAACCCGAAGATGGGTCGGTACCTGTACGGGGAGCGTTCCGGCATCTACATCATCGACCTCGAGAAGTCCCTGGACGGCCTGGAGGAGACGTACTCCTTCGTCCACGACCTTGGTCGCCGAGGTGGCATCGTCCTGTTCGTGGGGACGAAGAAGCAGGCCCAGGAGGTCGTGGCCAGGGAGGCCGGCCGGGTGGGCATGCCCTTCGTCAACACGCGGTGGCTGGGGGGCATGCTGACGAACTTCCAGACCGTATCCCGCCGCCTCCTTCGCCTCCGGGAGCTGCGCGAGATGGAGCGAGGCGGCGCGTTCGAATTCCTGCCCAAGAAGGAGGTCCTGAAGCTCCGCCACGAGAAGGAGAAGCTCGAGCGGAACCTCGGGGGCATGCAGAACCTCGAGCGCCTTCCAGATGCGGTCTTCGTCATTGATACGAAGAAGGAGCACATCGCGGTGGCCGAGGCCCGCAAGCTGGGGATCCCGGTCATCGCCATCGTGGACACCAACGCCGACCCCGACGAGGTCGACTACGTGATCCCCGGCAACGACGATGCCATCCGCTCGGTCGCCCTGGTGACCCGGATCATCGCCGACGCCCTGGAGGAGGGGCGTGGCGAGGGCCGCCAGGCGCTGATCTCAAGGAGGGACGAGCCCGAGTTCCAGCCCGAGCCCGACGCCGGCCGCAGGGAAGCGGTCGAGCCCGCCGCCGCAGCTGTGGCCACGGACGGTCAGCCGGACACCGCCGGGGAGAAGGCCGCGGCGAGCCGGGAGCAGCGACCCGAGGAAAGCGTATGAGCGATATCAGGGCAGAAGAGGTGAAGCGGCTCCGGGAGCGAACCGGCGCCGGGATGATGGACAGCAAGAAGGCCCTCCAGGAAGCCGGCGGCGACATGGACCGCGCGATCGAGATCCTCCGGGAGCGGGGCCTGGCCTCGGCCCAGAAACGAGCCGGGCGCTCCGCAACGCAGGGCGTCATCGATTCGTACATCCATCACAACAACACCGTGGGGGTCCTGGTCGAAGTGAACTGCGAGACGGACTTCGTGGCCAAGACCGAGGAGTTCCGTCGGCTGGCCCGGGAGGTCGCCCTGCACATCGCCAGCGCCATGCCCCAGTGGGTGACCAGGGACGAAGTCCCCGAGGAGATCCTGGAGACCGAGCGGCGGATCTACGAGGCGGAGGCCCGCCAGAAGGGCAAGCCCGACAACGTGTTGGACCGCATCGTGGACGGCAAGCTCCAGGGGTTCTTCAAGACCACCGTCCTGCTGGACCAGCCGTTCGTGAAGGAGCCGGAGAAGACCATCCAGCAGCTGGTCGACGAGGTCTCGGCCAAGGTCGGAGAGAAGGTTGCCGTGCGACGGTTCGTCCGGTACAAGCTTGGCGAGGAACTCGGCTGAAGGAGGCCCGGGTGGGTGACGGGGAGCGCACCGGGGGTGGCGGATCCCGGCCGGTCTACTCCCGGGTCCTGC
>DASSSA010000102.1:0-38871 GCA_035701505.1 Actinomycetota bacterium | reverse complement strand
TCCAGAGTCAGTCGGGCTACCGTTACCCCACGGGCCAAACGTCGCCCGGCCGCCAGGGCCGGTCCGTCCGATGCTATCAGGCAGCCCCGCCGGCCAGCGGGAAGGCCCGCATCCCGGGCGGAACGCCCGGGCGGAACGAGCCCGCCACCTTGAGGAAGTCCGACCGCTCGTTGGCCCAGTCCCCCGGAGGGAAGATCGCCAGGACGATGTACCCCACGCCCTGCCGGCCTAGGGTGAAGGCGGCGGCGACGCCGGACACCTTCTGGTCGTCGCGAACGATGTCGGCCACGATCAGCTCGCCGGCCATACCACCGAGTGGCATCTCGTCCTCGATCTGCACGTCCACCATCGGATCGCCGGTGAGGAAGGTCAGGGCCATCTGCGGAAGGCCTTCGAAGGTGCCCGTCGTAACGGCCAGTGCCCCGTACACCGTCTGGTCCTGCGGCCCCGACGTCTCGCCGGCAAGGTCGGTCAGGCCACCGCCGAACGCGCTCGAGGGCGACGGGGATGGAGCGGGTGGTGTGGAGACCACCCCGGTCAGGACAGAGGACCCCTGCGAGGTCGGCTCGGATGACTCCACGACGACGTCGTTGGCCGCCGGGAGGTTCGCGCTGAACAGTCCTTCGGGGTCGTAGTACCGGGCGAAGTCCCGGTTCCTTCCGGTCGAGCATGCCACGAGCGCCACCGCCGCCATCGCCGTCGCGATCGCCGTCCGCCTCACGGGGCAATGGTGCCACGGGGTCATCGGAATTGACCAGCTACCCCCAAAGTCGTTACGTTGCAATCGTCGGCCTGGGGAAGGGCGTATGGCATGAACAAGAACGGCCTCATCGCGGAGATCGCCAAGCGGACCGGCTCGAGCAAGGCGGACATCGGCCGGACGATCGATGCGGAGATCAGGGTCATCCGGGAGACGGTGTCGAAGGGCGAGCGCGTCTCGCTCGTGGGGTTCGGGACATTCGAGCGCAAGCGCCGGAACCGCCGAGTGGCCCGCAACCCTCGCAAGCCGGCCACTCCCATCGTCGTCCCCGCGAGGGACCTCCCGTGGTTCATTCCCGGCAAGGAGTTCAAGGAGATGGTGGCCCGCCGCCGCCGGACCGTGGCTCGGTCGTCTAGTCGAAGGTGACGATCCGCAGGGTCCTGGCCACCTTCCGCCCACTCTCCTCGACCAGATCGAACTTCACCCGTTGCCCGATTCGTAGGTACCGGATCCCCGCTCCCTCCACCGAGGTTGGGTCGATGTGGACCTCGGTGCGGTCATCGGTCAACAGGGTCCCAGTCCGTTCGTCGTCGTCGAAGTCCCTGATCGTTCCCTGCGCCACGCCGTTCCCCTAGCCCTGCGCGGTCAATCGCTCGCGAAGATCCATCTCCAGACAGACCTGGCGAGCGCGGCCGCGCCTGCCCGTCGCCAGCAGCGTGAGGATATCCGACGGCAGGTCGAGGTCGAACGATAGCTCCCGGCGGTCCACCACGGCGGCCGGGAGGCCGCGCGCCTCGGCCTGGTCGAGGTGCCGGCGGAATGACTGGGGGCCGAACCGAGCCGGGATGGCTCGCGGGGGCCGACGGAGCAGAAGGTTGGTCCCCACCTCATCGTGGGAGGGGGCCAGAACCACGGGGCCCAGGGTCCGAAGCGCCGCCGTCAGGGCATCGGTCGTGATCAGTGGGAGGTCCCCCGGCAGGACGGCGAGCGCATCGACCTCGCGTTCCGCGGCAAGGCGCTCCACCTGGCGGATGGCCGATGCGAGCGGTGGCTTCTCCTCTGGGATCGATGTCGCGCCGCGGCGGACGGCGATCTCCAACACCACCTCGTCTGGGGAGACGACCCACGTCTGCCATCCAGTCACCGCCTGGGCCGCGTCGAGGACGTCCTCCAGCATGGCCAAGGTCAGGGCTCCGCGCTCGAGCGGCGTGAGCTCGGGGGCGACTCGTCGCTTGGCACCCGCGAGCGATTTCACCGGTACGGCGATGACGCGCATCGTCCAAGGCTATCGCGGGGGATGGGTCGTGGCCCCATGGATACAATCCGGCCACCGAGAGGAGAGTCTCCTGGAACCGTGGTACCGCGTGGCCAAGGCGGTCGCGCTTCCCCCGCTGCAGCTGTGGTTCAACTGGCGAATGGAAGGCGTCGATCGGGTGCCGCGCCAGGGGCCCATGATCATCGCCGGCAACCATCTGTCCTATCTCGATCCCCTTGCACACGCGTACTTCGTGGTGCAGGCGGGCAGGCGCCCGAGGTTCCTGGCCAAGGCGGAGCTGTTCGACAACCCGTTGCTTCGCACCGTGCTGCGAGGGGCGGGGCAGATCCCCGTTCGCCGCGGCACCGGGGACCAGACACCGCTCGAGGATGCCGCGCGAGCCCTCGACCGGGGCGAGGTCGTGGTGATCTATCCCGAGGGCACGAGCATGACCGGGAACCCCGACCTGTCCCCCATGCGGGGCAAGACCGGGGCGGTCCGGCTGTCGATCAGGACCGGGGTCCCCATCCTGCCCGTGGCAACGTGGGGTGGCCAGCACGTGTGGCGCAAGGGCGGCGGGAAGAGCTTCGCGTTCGGCCGTCCCATCTGGCTGAAGGCGGGGGAACCGGTCGATCCCCCGGCGATGGGTCGATCCTCGGAACAGGACCCGGAGCTCGTGCGACGGCTCACGGACGAGCTCATGGGCAGTCTCGCCGAGTTGGTGGCCGTTCTCCGGTCCCGCTACCCCAAGCGATGGGCGTGAGGCTACGCTTGACCGCATGAGGCAGGACCGCAGGCGGGGGTTCACCACCCGGGCCATCCACATCCCACCTCCCCCGATGGACCAGGACGCCCCCAGTGTTCCGATCTACCAGACCTCCACGTTCCGGTTCGAAACGTCGGAGGACTACGCCGAGACGATCAGCTTCCGCCGACCCGGCTACACGTACACCAGGGGTTACGGCAACCCCACGTTGCTCGCTTTCGAGCGGCTGGTCGCCGAGCTGGAGGGAACCGAGTCGGGATTCTCGTTCGCATCGGGGATGGCGGCGGTTCATACCGTGGTCACGTCCAATGCGCAGGCGGGCGACCGGATCGTCGCCAGCAACGAGCTGTATGGGGGAAGCTTCTCGCTGTTCACGAAGGTGCTCCCGCGCTATGGGATCGAGGTGACGCTCGTCAACCCTCACGATCCCGAGGCGGTCGCTGGGGCGCTCCCCGATGCGGTGCTCTTCTATGTGGAGACGATCGCGAACCCCACCGTGACCGTGGCGGACCTCGAAACTCTCGGCTCGATGTGTAGGGCGAGCGGGGTTCCCGCGGCTGTAGACAACACGTTCGCCTCCCCCTACCTGTGTAACCCGGCCCGGTTCGGGTTCGACCACGTGATCCACTCGGCCACCAAGTACATCGGGGGGCACCACGACCTCACGGGCGGCGTCGTCGCGACGACCGAGGACGGGATGCGCCGGCTTCGCGACATGGCCATCGAGACCGGGGGCACGATGGCGCCCTTGGAGGCCTGGCTGGCCCTCCGCGGCCTGATGACGCTGGAGCTTCGGATGGAGCGGCACTCTCGGAGCGCGCAGGCGCTCGCCGAGTTCCTCGAAGGGCACGCCAAGGTGGAGCGGGTGCACTATCCGGGACTTGCCTCCCATCCCCAACATGAGGTGGCACGGCGGCTCCTGCCCCGAGGCTTCGGGGGGATGCTGGCATTCGAGATCGAAGGCGGCGTGGAGGCCGGGATGCGCTTCTGCGACGCGCTCGAACTCGCCTGGATCGCCACGAGCTTGGGAGGAACTCACACGCTCGTGGGGCACGCCGCGTCCACCACCCATCGACAGATGGATCCTGCCGCGCGCCGGGCGGCGGGGATCGCCGACGGCCTGGTCCGGGTGAGCGTGGGCCTGGAGGACGTGGAGGACCTGATCGAGGATTTCGAACGGGCCTTGGAGAAGGCATGAGGAGGCGGATCGCCATCCTGTTCGGAGGGCGATCCGCCGAGCACGAGGTATCCGTGGTCTCGGCGCGATCGGTGATGAACGCCCTTGATCCGCGGCGGTACGAGGTCATCCCCATCGGGGTGACCCGGGAGGGTCGGTGGCAGCTCGTGGCCGGTGGGCCGGCCGCCCTGGCGGCCGGCCCGCCCGGCCACCTGCCCCGGGTGACCGACGCATCGGGTCCGGAGGTGGCCCTGGACCAAGAGCCCGGATCTCAGACCCTGGTGGCCGAGGACGGGTCCCGGACCCCCATCGATGTGGTGTTCCCGGTGATCCACGGTCCGTACGGGGAGGACGGTTCGATCCAGGGGTTCCTGGAGGTGGCCGGCGTGCCCTACGTAGGCGCCGGCGTGCTGGCGTCGGCGGTGGGCATGGACAAGGCCATCCAGAAGATCTTGTTCCGGGCGGCCGGGATTCCCGTCATCGAGCACGAGGTGGTGCACGAACGGGAGTGGGAAGAGGACCCCGAGGCCGTGGAGGCGGGTGCGGAGCACCTGGGATACCCCCTGTTCGCCAAGCCAGCCTCGCTGGGCTCGTCCGTGGGCGTGAGCAAGGTGCACGGCCGGGCGGACCTCCGCGGCGCGCTGGAGCGCGCGTTCCGATACGGACGCAAGGCCCTGCTGGAGCGGGCCGTCGAAGGTGGACGGGAGCTCGAGGTTGCCGTGCTCGGGAACGACGATCCCGTGGCGTCCGTGGCCGGTGAGATCCTGCCCCGGCACGAGTTCTACAGCTACGAGGCGAAGTACCTGGACGAGAAGGGAGCCGAGCTCTTGATCCCGGCGGATGTCTCGCCGGAGACCATGGAGGAGACACAACGGCTGGCGGTGGCGGCCTTCCTGGCGGTGGACGGCGCCGGGATGGCCCGGGTGGACTTCTTCCTCCGACCGAGCGGAGATGTGCTGATCAACGAGATCAATACCATCCCCGGATTCACCCAAATCTCGATGTACCCCAAGCTGTGGGAGGCCTCGGGGCTGGCGTACCCCGAGCTCATCGACCGCCTCCTCGAGCTCGCGGTGGAGCGACACGAGAGGGAGCGGAAGAAGGGGACTGGCCTCGATCCCTGATGGGCTGCGGGTCCTCGAACGGGCCTAAAGGTGGACGACGGGGCAGGTCAACGTACGCGTGATCCCCTCGACCGACTGGATCTTGGCCACCACGAGCTTGCCCAACTCATCGACGTTCTTGGCCTCGGCGCGGACGATCACATCGTAGGGTCCGGTCACGTCCTCGGCCTCGGCCACGCCCCCGATGTCCCGGACTTCCTTCGCCACCTGGGCCGCCTTCCCCACCTCGGTCTGGATCAGGATGTAGGCCTGGACCACGACTGACCTCCCTGGCTCGCGCGAACCCCCAGCGTATCGACCGGCCCGCGGGCGCGGCAAGGCCCGTGTCCTCGGGCGTTGCCGCGGCGGGATAATCGGGATATGGCCAAGAGCAAGAAGAAGAAGCGGTCGAAGGCAAACGGGTTCCTCCAGACGTATCGGTCCATCCGAAAGCCCATGCCGCCGCCCGAGAAGGTGATGCAGGACCGCAGGCGCAGGGACGAGGAAGACCGGGCCCGCAGGGAGATCGAGGAGGGCGAGGGGCGACGCTTGGCCGGGAGCGAGTGATGTTCGAGGATCGGGTGGACGCCGGCGAGCGGCTGGCCAAGGCGCTGCTCGACTTCGCGGGGCCCGACGTGGTCGTCCTGGCCATCCCCAGGGGCGGCGTGATCATCGGGGAGGTGGTCGCGCGGCACCTCGACGCACTCCTCGACGTGGTCGTGCCGCGCAAGATCGGCGCGCCGGGCAACCCGGAGTTGGGGCTCGGCGCCATCGCGCCGGGGGTGCGCGTCCTGGACGAGCGGATGATCCAGATGCTCGGCGTGTCCCCCCCGTACGTGGAGCAGGAGATCGCCGCGCAGGAGCGGGAGATCGAACGGCGGATGGCCGCGTACCGGGCCGGCAGGGCGCCCGCGGACGTGGCCGAGAAGACGGCCATCGTCGTCGACGACGGGGTGGCGACCGGCGGGACCGCCCTGGCCGCCGTCCGGTGGGCCAGGGCCCAGGGGTCGAGCAGGGTGGTGCTCGCCGTGCCCGTTGCTCCCGGCGCCGCACTCGGCCGGCTCCGCGGGGAGGCCGACGAGGTGGTGATCCTGGCCGCGCCCGAGCCGTTCTTCGCCGTGGGGGAATGGTACCGCCGGTTCGATCAGGTCTCCGACGAGGAGGTCGTCGCCGCGCTCGCCAGGGCGGCGACGCCCCCCGGATGAACATCGTCGAGCTCGTGGTCGCCGGCGCGTTGGCACTGGGAGGCCTCCGCTCGCTGTGGACCTGGTCGCGTCGCCGGTTCGAGGGCGCACACGTCGCCGACCACGTGCTGTATGCGCTGTACGTGACGGGCCGCGTGGGGCTGTGGTTCGCATTCGCCGGGCTCTTCCTGATCTATTCGCTCACGAGCGTCGACGGGAAGCCGACGAGCGAGTTGGTCCGGTTCCGGTGGTACTTCATGGTCCCGATCGGGCTCGCCGTCCTCCAGCTCCTCGCGGGATTCGCCCTGGGTCGTCGCGGTTCGGACTGAGCTGGTCGCCATGCTGTGGCGAAGGTGCGGCGTTCATGCGACAGCCCTCGAACCGGGATGCGGTGGGATGCTATGAGGTATCTATGGCCCGCCTGCTGAGGTCCCGCTCGGCTTCGGCCGCGGCCGTCTCGGCCGTAGGCATCGTGCTGGCGGTGGGGTGGCTCGCGGTCGGCCGGGCAGCGCCGATGCCCGACCTGCCGTCGGCGTCGCCGTCCACCCTGATCGCTTCGACCCTCCATGCGGTGGCGAACCGGACGCCGGTCTCGGGAACGGTCACGACCCACGTGGACCTGGGGATCCCTCAGCTCCCATCGAGCCTGAGCGATCCGGCCGGCCCGGCTGCCGTCCTGCTTGCCGACCAGACGTTCAAGGTGTGGTACGGACCCGACGGGATCCGGGTCGCCCAGCTCCTGCCGTTCACCGAACGGGACCTCGTGGCCAACCGGAGCGACGTCTGGTTCTGGGACGCGCAGCGGTTCACGGCATGGCATGGAGCCGTCGACGAGACCGCACCACGGCAGGCCCCACCATCGCTCGGCGACCTGACCCGGTTGGTGTCGGAGATCCTGCACGACGACCGGTCGTACCTCGCGGCGTCCGTGGCGCAGGCGCAGGTGGTCGCCGGCCGGGACGCATACGTCCTTCGGCTCACGCCGGCAACCGCCGATACCCTGCTCGGGAGGATCGACGTCGGGATCGACGCCGAGACCCGGATGCCCCTCTCACTCCAGGTGTTCGCTCGGGGGAGCTCCGCGGCGGTGGTGGAGGTGAAGTACGCGTCCGTCGCGTTCGGACCTGTGGATGCCTCGATGTTCACGTTCACCCCGCCACAGGACGCGGTGGTGAAGCAGGTGAGCGACGAGAGTTCAGGGACTCCCGGCTCCATGGGCCAGCCGCCGTTCCAGGGAGTTCGGGTCTTCGGCCGGGGACTCGGGATGATCCTCGCGATTCGCGTGTCGGACGTGCCGGCCGACGTCCGTCGCCTGTTCCCGTATGCGGGTCCGCTCGGCTCGGCCGACCTGGTGAACCGGGGCGATCATTCCTGGCTCGTGGTCGGCCTGGTGGAAGCCACGGCGCTCGCGGAGGTGGAGCCGAAGCTGCCGTGACCGCATTGGTCACGCGCCGCCTGACGAAGCGCTACGACGGGGTGAACGTCGTCGACGGCCTCGATCTTGCCGTGAACCGCGGCGAGCTCTACGGGTTCCTGGGGCCGAACGGCGCGGGGAAGACCACCACGATCCGGATGGCCCTGGGACTGATCTTTCCCTCCGGTGGCGAGGTGGAGCTGTTGGGCATTCCCATGTCGCGCCAGGGACGAGACGGCGCGCTTCGCCGGACGGGCGCGATGATCGAGGAGCCCGCGTTCTATCGGTTCCTGTCGGGCCGGCGGAACCTGGAGGCTTTCGCCCGGGCCGGCGGGGACGGGGAGGAGGTTCGGCGGCGGCTGTCCCGCATCGAGGAGGCTCTGGAGCAGGTCGGCCTGTCGACGGCAGGGGACAAGCGGGTGAAGGCCTACAGCCAGGGCATGCGGCAGCGCCTGGGGATCGCCCTCGCCCTCCTCGGCGGTCCGGAACTGCTCGTGCTCGACGAGCCGACCAACGGGCTGGACCCGGCCGGCATGCGCGAGGTTCGGTTGCTCCTTCGGCGCTTGGCCGACGGCGGCACCACCGTGTTCGTGTCGAGCCACCTGCTCGCCGAGGTCGAGGCCATGTGCGACCGCGTCGGGGTCCTGTCGCAGGGTCGCCTGGTGGCCGAGGGCCCACCGGGCAACCTCCGAGGGGGTGCCGAGCACCTGCGGATCGAGGTCGATGACCCCGAACGCGCTGTAGCGATCCTTCGAGACTTGGCCGGTGTGGCCGGCATCGATGGCGAGAGCCGCGTCCTCCGGGTCCACCTCGACGGCGCGACGCCCGCCCAGTTGAACGCGGCACTGGTCTCGGGCGGGGTCGCCGTGGGCGCCCTGGTGCCGGAACGGGACACGCTGGAGGACGTCTTCATGTCGCTCGTGGAGGGCTCCGGTGTTCAGGGTTGAGCTGATGAAAGCGTGGCGCCGGTGGCGGACCTACCTGCTCGCCGCTGCCCTCGGCGGCATCCCGGTGCTGATCGTCATCGCCGTGACGCTGTCGCCGCCCACATCTGCCGCCACCGAAGATGCGCCGCCCTTCCTGTTCCAGATCCTGCGCAACGGGTTGTTCGCCCCGCTCACAGGCCTGGCGGTCATCCAGCCGTTCTTCCTGCCGCTCGCCGCGGGGCTGCTCGCCGGAGATGGCATCGCGGGCGAAGCTCAGGCGGGGACCCTCCGATATCTCATGGTCCGGCCGGTGGCTCGTACCCGGCTGGTCCTGGGAAAGTACGGCGCGGCCATGGTGCTCCTCGGCCTCCTCCTCCTGTGGGTCGTGGGATGCGGCGCGTTCTGGGGCGGCGTGGTCTTCGGGTTCGAGCCGCTGCCCACGCTTTCTGGGACGACGCTGTCGGTGGCCCAGGCTTCCCTGCGGATCCTCGCGGCGGCCGGGTACATCCTGCTGGGGGTGTCCGGGATCGCGGCCATCGGCGTGTGCATCTCGACGCTCACGGACTCGGGGCCGGGGGCCATCGTGGCCACGGTCGTCCTCGGCATCGCCAGCGAGGTCGCCGACCAGATCCCCAGCCTCCGGGTCATCCACCCGTTCCTGCCGACCCACGGGTGGTTGTCCTTCACCGACCTGTTCCGGTTCCCCGTCGAGTGGAGCGGCATGCGCGGAGGTGTCCTCGTCTCGGCCGTGTACACAGCGGTGTTCCTGACGCTCGCCCTGGTGTCGTTCTCGCGCCGCGACGTGGTCGCGTGATCGGACTCACCCGACGGCGGCGACGATCTCCTTCGAGAGCTCGGGGAAACCCAACAGGTGGGCCCGCCGCTCGGCCTTGAACCGGGTGACCATGTCGGCGTACTCGGCCTGACGTTGCTGGCGCTCGTACAGCCGACGGGGCTGGAGCAGCTCGCGGTCGTCGATCCCGGGGACCGCCTCGGCGACGAGGTAACCGAACTCGGGATCCTCTGTCCAGGCGATCGTGCCCTCCGCAATGGCCTTCACCACGGCCGATGAGTGCGGGATCTTCACCTTCTTCGATCGTTCGTCGTCCTCCCGGCCACCCACGCGGCCCGTGTTCAGGAGGAACACCTCGATCGGATGGGACGCCAGCAGCTCGAGGACGCGGTTGCCCTGGAGCCCGTGGGGCAAGGGAAAGAACGGGTTGGTCCCCGGCACCCGGAGGAACTTGCCCTCCTCGGCCTTGCCTCCCGCCGAGGTGCCGGTGGTCTCACCGAGCATGAAGTACGCCGCTGCCTGCTCCTGCGAGAGCTTGGCCACGCCCGGGATGATGTTCTCGTTCCAGTTCAGGATCAGCAGGCGATCGACGGAGCCGACCGTCCGAGCGTCTCGAAAGCTCCCCAGGTCATCCATGCCGAACACGGCCCGGCCGTTCTTCGTGTACGACGTCTCGAAGAAGTTCACCGTGCGCCCCTCATCCTGGTACACGTTCTCGAGGTAGGCGGTCGGCTGAGTGACGGCGCGGAAGATGTTCGGCTCGAAGTCGGGGTCGAGGCTGAACGTCTTGGCGAAGCACCCGTTCTCGGTGCCGTACACCTTTCCGCCGGGCATGAGGGCGACGAAGTCGTCCTGGACGGGCAACGAGTCGTTCTGGGTAGTGAACGTGGTGGTGGTCTTGCCCGTCCCCGACAGCCCGATGATGAGGAACACCTTCTCGCCGCCGTCCGTGGGGATGACCTTGCACCCGGCATGGAGGCCCAAGCCGCCCCGGTCGTAGACGATGGTGTTCCACATCCGAAGGCCGCCCTTCTTCGACTCGCCGAAGTAGTCGGAGTTCAGGACCCGGGTCACGCCGTTCGCCAGGTCCACGGCGATGACGCGGTCGTCCGGGTAGCCCGGTGCGGTCAGGTTCGGCGTGTAGATGACCTCGACGACCGGTTCGCCGCCGTCGCCGGGGAAGTACAGTTTCTGCTGCATGCCGGCGATGTTCGCGTTGGCCTTCTCGATCGTGAGGCGGGCCGGCGTCCGGAAGTTCTCGTCGTTGCCAATGGCGCCGTCGATGACCACGACGTCCTGTTTGGCCAGATGGGCATCCTGCATCGAGGCGATGCGTCCGTACTCCTCGCGGGTCATCGTCTTGCCGCTCGCCGACCCCGGATCGTCCGTGACCACGAACGTGCTGCCTGCGGAGCGGGAGGTCACCCGGGTCTGCACGTTCACGTTGCCGAACTCCGTGATCCGGCACTGCGGCATCCCCTCGGTGAAGCTCCGCAGCTCCTCGGGTGAGGGGTTCTGGTGGACGGTTCGCGCCTCGACCAGCAATGGATACTCCTTCGAACACTCGACGATCGACGGCCCGGGACGGAGCCTCGTGCCTGATGAGGGGCTAGATTCTACCCGAGGACCTCGCCCACCAGTTGCCGTGAGCGGGCGACGCGGAGAGCCGGAACCGATGCCATGGAGCTGACCGAGGAAGAGCTGGTCGAGGCCATCCGCAAGGTGCTCTCCGGGGAGCTCCCCGGCGTTCAGGTCGGGATCGGCGATGACGCCGCGGTCGTGACATCCGGGACCGCGTCCATCGTCCTCTCCACGGACATGTTGATCGAGGACGTGCACTTCGAGCGCTCAACGATCTCGGCCAGGGATCTCGGGGCCAAGTCCATCGTGGTGAACGTGTCCGACATGGCGGCCATGGCCGCCAGTCCCCGATACGCGATGGTGTCGCTCGGGATCCCCGCCGACGTCGACGCCGCGTGGGTGATGGAGCTCTTGGGGGGGATGCGGACCGCGTGCGACGAGTACGCGCTGGCGCTCGTGGGCGGCGACACGAACCGCGCCGACGCCGTCATCATCGCCGTCGCGATGGTTGGCGAGGTCGGGTCGGGGCACGCCGTCACGCGCTCGGGAGCTCGGCCCGGTGACATCGTGGTGGTCACCGGGTCGCTCGGTGCGGCGGCGGGCGGGTTCCTGCTCTCCCGGATCCACCCCGCGAAGCTGCTGCAGGCGCTGGCCGAGCCTTGGGGCCGGGAGCTGCTGGATGCCCAGGCTCGGCCGGTGGCCCGGGTCGGCGAGGGGCAGACGCTCGCTCAGGCCGGGGCGACGGCCATGATGGACCTGTCGGACGGGCTGGCCAAGGACCTGTCTCGCTTGTGCGCGGCGAGCGGGGTGGGGACTCGGCTGGAGCTGGCTCGCGTGCCGGTGGCTCCGGCGGTCCGCCACGCCGCGGAGTTCCTGGAGGTCGATCCCCAGGAGCTCGCGCTGGCGGGCGGAGAGGACTACGAGCTGCTTGCCACCATCGACCTCACGAACCTGTCGCGGGCGCGGGGCGACCTGCGCGAGCGGTTCGGAGTGACGCTCACGGATGTCGGCGTCATCATCGATGAGGGGCTCGTCGCGGTGGACGCCGAAGGTCGGGAGTCAGCGCTCGAGCCCAAAGGATGGGATCACTTTGTCACGGGATGACGAAGGGCCCAGAGCCCTTACCATCGCAGGGTCGGACTCCGGCGGCGGGGCCGGGATCCAGGCCGACCTGAAGACGTTCGCCGCCCTCGGCGTGTACGGGATGTCCGCCGTCACCGCGGTCACCGTGCAGAACACGAAGGGGGTGAGCGGCTACGAGGAGTTGTCGCCGCAGACGGTGGCAGACCAGATCCGAGCGGTGGTGACCGACATCGGCGTCGACGCCGCGAAGACCGGGATGCTTGCGTCGGCCGCAATCGTGGAGGCCGTTGCCGACGCGGTGGCCGAGACGCGAGTGCTGAACCTGGTGGTCGACCCGGTGTTCATGTCCAAGCACGGACATCCCTTGCTTACCGACGATGCAGTGGAGGCCTTACGCGAACGGATCCTGCCCCTGGCGGTCCTGGTGACGCCCAACCTTCCGGAGGCGAGCGGCCTGGCGGGCTTCCGGGTGCACTCCGAGGCGTCGATGAAGGAGGCGGCCGAGACCATCCGGTCGCTCGGCCCCAAGGCCGTCCTGGTGAAGGGAGGCCACCTCCCCGGCGACCGGTCCGATGACCTGTTCTTCGACGGGACCCGACTGCTCTGGGTGGAAGCGGAGCGCATCGACACGCCGAACACACACGGCACCGGGTGTGTCCTGTCGTCGGCGATCGCGGCCCACCTTGCCCTGGGCGACGACCTGCTCGCCGCGGTGCGAAAGGGGAAAGCCTTCGTCACCGAGGCCATCCGCCACGCCCTGGCCATGGGCCAGGGCATTGGACCCGTCGATCCGATGTGGGGATCCGTCAACCGTAGCGTGCCCCCGGGGGCCGAACCGGCGGGGACCTAGCCGGCCCGCTGGACCTTTCCGGGGCGTTGAACCTTGCCTGCCTTCAGGCAGCTGGTGCAGACGTAGATCCGTTTCGGGGATCCGTTCACCAGGGCCCGGACCCGCTGGACGTTCGGATCGAACCTGCGGTTGGTCCGATGGTGAGAATGGGATACCCGCTTGCCGAAGAACGGCTTCTTCCCGCAGATATCGCAGACGGCTGCCATGGCGCGGGTAAGGGTAACAGACGCTTCCATCGTGCCTGGGGCTTCACCGGGCCTGGCCCGAGGGGAGGATGCGACCGATCCCTTTCGCAAGGACCGCGGGCGTGAGCGGTCCTGGCCAGGTCATCGCGATCCGGCCGTCGGCGTCGTAGAAGACCGTGTCGGGTTGTCCAACGAACCCCAGGCCGTCTCGGATCTCCGCCGTGGGGTCGAAGACGCTCGGGTAGGACCACCCGTACTCGGCCATGAAGCCCCTGGCCGAGGACCGCGTGTCCAGGATGTCGACGCCCAGGAACTGGACGCGGGAGCCATAGGAACGGGATGCGGACGCCAGATCCGGGGCCTCCGCCCGGCACGGTCCGCACCACGCCGCCCAGACGTTCACGACCACGGGGGTTCCCTTCAACTGGGCGAGGAGCCGTTGGAAGGTTGCGAAGTCGAATTCGGGAAGGGCCCACGCGTCGGTCGGAAGGAGCGTGGCGTGCGCCGCGTTGCGAGCCGGAACCGGCGTTCGGTCGCTCCCGCCCGCATGCGAGGGGACGCCCGTGCAAGCCGCGGCGGCCAAGGCAATGACGGCGAACGCGACGGCCATCCGGCGGAGTGGCATGAGGTGCATGGTAGAACCACGGTGTGGGTTCCGCGCCGCCGACCGAACCGACCGGCTCGTCGTGACGCTCACGCTGTCATCGCCGATCAGCGCCATCGACCGGGCGGTGGCGATGCGCCGGGCGGGGTTCCGGGACAAGGGCCCGCCGGCGGCCGACGTCCTGGCCGAGGGAATGGACATCCGGACGGTTCGCGATCTGATCCATCACTACCCCCGGCGCTACATCGACCGATCGCAGGTTGCCTCGATCCGCGAGCTCCGGGTGGGGCAGGAGGGGACGGTCATCGCCCGGGTGAAGGGAACCAGCAAGCGCCAGACCCGCCGGCGACAGAGCATGGTGACGGTCTCCCTGTACGACGGCTCGGGCTACCTCGACGTCACGTTCTTCAATCAGCCGTGGGCGGCGACGCTGTACAGGAAAGGACAGGAGCTCGCCGTGTCCGGCACGGCTGCGATGTACCGGGGCAAGCTGCAGATGGCCAACTTCGAGGTGGAGATCCTGCGGGGGGCAGAGGCGGACATGGTGCACACGGGCCGGATCACCCCGGTCCATCGGGCCACCGAGGGCGTGACCACCCGGACCATCCGCGAGCTCGTGTTCCGGGCCCTGGAGCGCCTGCCATCGATCCCCGACCCGCTTCCAGACGACATCGTTGCGGCCGAGTCCCTCGCGTCGTTCGACCCGGCCATCCGGGCCATCCACTTCCCCGAGTCACAGGAGGATCTGGCCAGGGCCCGCGAGCGATTGAAGTTCGACGAGCTGTTCACGCTGGAGCTCGGCGTGGCGTTTCGCAAGCACCGAGTGGAAGCCGGCCAGCCAGGCGTGGGGCATGTGACGAGCGGTCCGCTGGTGGAGCGGTTGATGACGACCGTGCCGTTCGAGCCGACCGGCGCGCAGCGCCGTGCGATGCAACGGGTGAGCGAGGCGATGGCCCGCCCCCGACCCATGAGCGCGCTCCTGCAGGGCGACGTGGGCTCGGGCAAGACCCTGGTGGCAGTGTATGCGGCCCTGGTGGCGATCCAGTCGGGCCACCAGGCGGCGATCATGGCCCCGACCGAAGTCCTGGCCGGGCAGCATCTCCGGTCGATGTCCGAGCTCCTGGGACCGCTCGGCGCCCTCTCGTACCTCGATCGAGCGGAAGGACCTTCCGACGGCCAGGCGTCGTTGCTCGAGCCCGAGATATCGGCCCCTGGGCCGATCGTTACCTACGCGTTGTTGTCGGCGACGGTCACGGGCAAGGACCGGACCAGGATCTTGGAGGGCATCGCCCGCGGAGACGTCGGCCTCGTCGTGGGCACCCACGCGCTGGTCCAGGAGGGCGTCTCATTCCGAGACCTCTCCCTCGCCGTGATCGACGAACAGCACCGGTTCGGCGTCCACCAGCGGATGGCCCTGAAGGGCAAGGGCGGCTCGCCGGACGTGCTGATCATGACCGCTACTCCCATCCCTCGGACGCTCGCGCTCACGTACTACGGGGACCTCGACGTTGTCGTGCTGGACGAGATGCCCTCGGGCCGCCAGCCGGTGGAGACCCGGATCGCCAGGACCGCCGGCGAGCGCACGGCGGCGTACGGCCTGGTGCGCCGGGAGGCCCAGGCTGGCCGACAGGCCTTCGTGGTCTGCGCCGCGATCGACGAGGCCAACCGGGCCGACGTCCGGGCCGCCGAGAAGGAAGCCGAGAGGCTGGCTACCCAGGTGTTCCCGGACCTGTCGGTGGAGGTCCTGCACGGGCGGCTCCGGCCGGCGGAGAAGGACCGGGTGATGGAGGAGTTCCGGGCGGGCAAGCACCACCTGTTGATCTCCACCACCGTGATCGAGGTCGGCGTGGACGTGCCGAACGCCACGGTGATGCTGATCGAGAACGCCGAGCGCTTCGGCCTGGCTCAGCTGCATCAGCTGCGGGGAAGGATCGGGCGCGCCGAGCACCGGTCGACGTGCGTCCTCTTCGACGAGAGCACCCCGGACAACGAGGAGGCCCGGGCCCGACTCGAGGCCATGGTCCGGACCACGGACGGGTTCGAGCTGGCCGACGAGGATCTGCGGCTGCGGGGTGAGGGCACGTTGTTCGACGTCCGTCAGTCGGGACTCCCGGACCTGAAGCTCGCCCGCCTTGCCGATGACCTCGAGCTGGTGAGGCGGGCGCGGGCCCGGGCGTTCGCCGTGATCCAGGAGGATCCCGATCTCGGGGGTCGCCCAACCCTCCTCGAGGAGCTTCGGAGTCGGTTCGAGCGCTCGATCGACTGGCTGTTCCACTCCTGAGGAGCGAGCGCCTCCGAAGCCTCGGCCCGGGACGCACCGCGGATACAGTCGCTCCATGCGGGTGATCGCCGGGACGGCGAAGGGCGTCCGGCTCGCTCCCGTGCCCCGGGGGGTCCGCCCGGTTTCCGACATGGCCAGGGAGGGCCTGTTCTCGAGCATCGCCTCAGACGTTCCCGGTGCCGCGGTGCTGGATCTGTACGCGGGCACGGGGGCCCTGGGCATCGAAGCGCTCTCGCGGGGGGCGGAGGGGGTGACCTTCGTGGACCGGAGCTCCCAGGCCCGGGCCACCATCCTGCAGAACCTGAACCGGACACGCTTGGCCGAGCGGGCGAGGATCGTTCCCTCGCCGGTGGCGGCATTTCTCACCGGAGATGACAGATCGCGGGGATCGTTCGACCTCGTCCTAGTCGATCCCCCGTACGAGGCGCGAGGGGCGGAGGTGGACTCCGTGCTCGCCGAGCTCGGATCGGGGTGGCTCCCCGAGCACGAGTGGACGGTCGTCTTGACCCGGCCGGCCCGGAGTTCCATGCCTGTCATTCCGGTACACTGGCACGTCGCGAGGCGCCTGGAGTACGGCGACACCCTCGCCCTGGTCTACCGGGAGGTCTGAGTTGGGCCTGACCGCCCTGTGTCCGGGGACGTTCGACCCCGTGACCAATGGTCATCTGGACATCATCGAACGAGCGGGGCGGCACTTCGACACGGTGGTGGTCGCGGTGCTGGAGAACCCTGCAAAGCAACCATTGTTCAGTGTGGAAGAGCGGGTTTCGATGCTCAAGGAGGCAACGGGCGAACTGGGGAACGTGGAGGTCGATCCGTTCTCCGGATTGCTCGTGGAATACGCAAGGGTCCGGGGCTCGAGTGTGATCGTGAAGGGCCTACGAGCGGTGACGGACTTCGAGTACGAGATCCAGATGGCCCAGATGAACCGGAGCCTGTCCGGCGTGGAGACGCTGTTCATGACGACGGCGCCCAATTGGTCGTTCCTGTCCTCCTCCCTGGTCAAGGAGGTCGCCGGGTACGGAGGCGACGTCTCCGAGCTGGTGCCCGCGGCGGTGGCCGAGCGGCTCAGAGAGAAGCTCGGGAGGCCCACGTAGTGGACCTTGCGGCCCGCCTCCAACAGATCGAGGACATGGTCAGGGAGGCGAAGTCCATGCCCCTCTCCTCTTCGGCCCTGCTCAACCGGGAGGAGATCCTGGAGCTGGTGGCGCAGATGCGGGAGGTCTTGCCCGAGGAGATCAAACAGGCCCGGTGGGTGGTGAAGGACCGCGAGGATCTCCTGACCAAGGCCCGCCGCGACTCGCAACGGATCGTGGAGGAGGCGGAGCAGGAGCAGCTCCGGATGGCCACTCGGGAGGAGGTCGTGAAGCGCGCGGAGGCCGAGGCCGACCGGATCCTGGGCGAGGCCAGGGAGGAGGCTCGGCGGATGCGCCTGGAGGCCGAGGACTACGTGGACGCCAAGCTGGCCCAGTTCGAGATCGCGCTGCAGCGAAGCAGTGAGGAGCTGGCGGCAACCAAGGCAGCCCTCGGTCGCACGCTCGAGCAGGTGGAAGGAGGGCGTGAGCGCCTGCGGGGGTCCGCGCCGGCCCAGCAGGAGTTCGGCCCCGAGGAGCTGGAGGAAGAGGAGTGATGGTGATGCGCGCGATCGACGTCCGGGACCTGGTCGAGAGCCCAGGCTCGTCCAAGACGGTGCGCGTGGACGAGGCCGTCGAGGGATTGCACATGGAATTGGCCGAAGTTCCTGGGGACCAACGTCTCTCCGGCGACCTCACACTGGAGAGCGTGGTCGATGGGGTGTACGCCACCGGGACCATCCAGGGCACGATGGCACTGCGGTGCGCCCGGTGCCTGAAGGAGTTCACGCAGCCCTTCGACGTCGAGATGCACGAGTTGTTCCCCATCCGGCCAGGTCCGGAGGACGACTACGGGCTCGAAGAGGACCTGACCCTGGACCCTGAACAGATGGTCCGGGACTCCGTGGTCCTGTCGATGCCCTTCTCTCCGCTGTGCACGCCCGACTGTCTGGGGCTTTGTCCACGATGCGGTGGGGACCGCAATCTCGGGCACTGCACGTGCACCGAGGAGGTGGTCGACCCCCGTTGGGCCGAGCTCGAGCAGCTGTTCCGCGATCCGTAGGGCCGCGAAAGGCGACGAAAGGAAGGACCGATGCCGGTTCCGAAGAGGAGACAGACACAGGCCCGGGGGGCCAAGCGGCGTGCCAACTGGAAGGCGCAGGCCGCGACGTACTCGACCTGCCCTCAATGCCATCAACCAAAGCTCCCCCATCGCGTCTGCGCCAACTGCGGCTACTACGGGGGTCGCCAGGCCATCGAGGTCGAGTAGCGGGGTCGCGAGGGACGAGTGAGCGCGACCGGCGCAGACGATCCGGCGACCCGTTCCCTGGAACGGGCGCTCGGTGTCCGCTTCGCGGACCCGCAGCTCCGCAACATGGCCCTGACCCACAGGTCGTTCGCTTTCGAGCAGGGGCTCGCGTTCAACAACGAACGCCTCGAGTTCCTGGGCGATGCCGTGCTCGGCCTAGTGGTCACCGACCTGGCGTACCGGGAGTTCTCAGACCTCTCCGAGGGTGAGTTGGCCAAGCTGCGGGCGGCCATCGTGAACATGGGAGCCCTGGCCGAGGTGGCCCGTG
Organism: Actinomycetota bacterium; assembly: GCA_035701505.1. Taxonomy (GTDB): domain Bacteria; phylum Actinomycetota; class UBA4738; order UBA4738; family HRBIN12; genus AC-69. The sequence continues at coordinate 20,319 of DASSSA010000102.1, read as the reverse complement.
ACCTCGGGCTCGGCTCCGTGATCCGCCTGGGCAAGGGGGAGGAGCTTTCCGGGGGCAGGGACAAGTCGAGCATCCTGGCCGACGCTCTCGAGGCCATCCTGGGGGCTATCTACCTCGACCTCGGGCTCGATGCCGCGCGGACGATCATCGAGCGGCTGTTCCGCCCGCGAATGGTGGCCTACGTGCGAGGGGAGGGAGAGCGCGACTACAAGACGATCCTCCAGGAGCTGGCCTCACAGGACCTGCGGGCGCTCCCCGAGTACCGCATCGATGAACGGGGCCCCGATCACAAGAAGGAGTTCACGGCGACGGTCTTCCTGGCCGGGAGGCTCTACGGCGCCGGGACCGGCCGCTCCAAGAAGGAGGCGGAGCAGCAGGCCGCCCACGAGGCCTACGTGAAGCTCTCGGAGCGCACTGTGGAGACCGAGTCGAAGGGAGCGTAGGTGGAGCTTCCCGAAGTCGAGGTGATGCGGCGAGATCTGGAGAAGGACGTCGTCGGCCGCAAGATCGCCGCAGCCGAGGTCCGACCGTCGAAGAATGCCATGCGGATCATCCGCCGCCACGGCCGGCGCAAGGAGTTCGCCGACAGGCTGATCGGCCGCAAGGTCTTGAAGTCCGATCGCCGTGGGAAGTACGTCCTGCTCTCCCTGGACAACGGCGACGTGCTCGTGGTCCATTTCGCCATGAGCGGCCAGTTCGTTCGAGGCAACAAGCGGGTGCCACTGCCGCCCCATACCCACGTGGTGATCACGTTCCAGCAGGGAGGCGATCTTCGGTTCGTCGACCCTCGCACGTTCGGCGAGATGTTCGTCACCGCGGGTGACGACCTGGGGAAGGTGAGGGAGCTCCAGCACATCTCGATCGACCCTCTGGACCACGTGTTCACGTGGCAGTCGTTCGGCGGGCAGATGGCCCAGCGGGAGTCCAAGCTCAAGCAGCTCCTGATGGATCAGAAGTTCATCTCCGGGCTGGGGAACATCTACTCCGACGAGGTGCTGTTCGCGGCGGGGTTGCGGCACGACCGGCTGTCGGACACCCTCTCCTCACAGGAAGTGCGCCGTCTCTATCGCTCGCTCCAGGAGGTCTTGCAGGAGGCCATCCGGTATCGGGGCACGACGCTGGATGACGAGGCATACCTCGACCTGTTCGGCAAACCCGGCGAGTTCCAGAACGAGCTCAAGGTCTACGGCCGCCAGGGCCTGCCCTGCCGCCGGTGCCGAACCCCCATCCAGACCGTGAAGATCTCCGGCCGGAGCGCGTACTTCTGCCCGCAGTGCCAGAGCTGACGCCGGCTAGCCGACCACCGCGCCCGCCTCGCGCATCAGCTCGAGCGCGCGGTCACCATCGCCGGCGTGGAGGTCGACCGCGCGGATGGCCTCGGAAAGCACGTCGGTCGAGAAGTCGAGCCGCTGCGCGTCGAGCACCGTCTCGACCACGCAGTAGTCGGTGGCCAGCCCGCAGACCGTCACGACCCGTACACCCCGTTCCCGGAGCATCGCCTCGAGGCGCGTGGGGGTCGTCTCACCGGACCTCGGGTCCCGGACGCTGAACGCGGAGTAGCCGTCCTCACCGTCGGTCCCCTTCTTCAGGGACTCGCCCACGACCTCCAGATCCGGGTGGAACTCGGCGCCCCAGGTCTCCTTGACGCAGTGCACCGGCCAGATCCCGCCGTCCTTCTGGAAGTGGGGCGTGGACGCGGGGTGCCAATCCTGTGTGTAGACGACGAACGCTCCCGCGGTCCTCGCCGCGTTCACCTGCTCGTTGACGACCGGGATCACCGCCTCGCCGTCCCTCACGTACAGGCTCCCCCTGGGGTCGGCGAAGTCGTTCTGGATGTCCACCACGATCAGAGCGGCCTTCGGGCCGAGGTCCACTGACACCTGCCTCCGAGCAGATTGTAGGGATGGAGGATCGGATCGGTTGGACCGCCATCACGGCGCATCGGTAAGAATCCCCGCGGTGAAGCGGGTTCGTGTGGTGGTCGCGGGGCGAGTGCAGGGGGTGTTCTTCCGCTCGACGTGCGCGACGCTCGCCCGACGCCGTGCGCTCGTCGGCTTCGTCCGCAATCTCCCGGACGGGAGCGTGGAGGCGGCCTTCGAGGGGATCGACGACGAAGTGGACGCGTTGGTGGCGTGGTGCGGGGTGGGACCGGACCACGCCCGCGTTGACCGGGTCGAGGTCACCGCCGAAGAGGTTCGCGGGGACCGCGATTTCCGGGTCACCGACTGACCGAAGTTCCTGGTAAAACCGGGGAAAGGCCTGCGTGGGCGCTGCTAGCATCGGCCTCCAGACATGTTCCTTCGATCCCTCCAGATCCGAGGCTTCAAGTCCTTCGCCGAGAAGACGACCCTCGAGTTCGTCCCGGGGATCAGCGTCATCGTCGGTCCCAATGGGTCGGGAAAGTCCAACCTGGTCGACGCCATCAGTTGGGTCCTCGGAGAGCAAGGCCCAAGAGCATTGCGTGGAAATCAGATGGCGGACGTCATCTTCGCCGGGAGCCCGCAGCGCCCGGCCCTGGGGATGGCGGAGGTCAAGCTGGTGATCGACAACTCGGCCGGCCTGATCCCGGTGCCCATGAGCGAGATCGAGGTCAGCAGGACGATCTTTCGTAGCGGTGACAGTGAGTACCGGATCGGGGGGCGGGTGTGCCGCCTGCTCGACGTGCAGGAGCTGTTGTCTGAGAGCGGGATCGGGCGTGCGCTGCACACCATCGTCAGCCAGGGCCAGCTCGAGGATGTGCTCACCGCCCGGCCCGAGGAGCGCCGGCGGTACATCGAGGAGGCTGCGGGCATCGCAAAGCACCGGCAGCGGCGCGAGCGGGCCGAGCGCAAGCTGGCCGGCCTGGAGCAGGATCTGGTCCGGTTGTCCGACGTCCTGACCGAGCTCCGGCGCCAGCTGAAGCCGCTGAAGCATCAAGCCGAGATGGCCCACCGCCATGAGGAGCTGACCGCGGAGGCGGACGCCGTGGCCGCGAAGCTCGCCACGGCTCGCCTCCGGGAGCTCCTGTCCGAGCGTGATCGCCGAACCGGGGGGTGGAACGAGGGACTCGAGGTACGAAAGCAGGTTCGGGAGCGACTGGACTCGCTCGACCAGGACGTAGCGAGAGCGGCCGACTCCCGGGCCAGTGCGGTGTGGAGGCTCCAGGAGGCCGAGGCCCTGTTCCGGCAATCCCAGGAGGAGAAATCCTCCGCGGAACGGTCGCTGCGCATGGCCGTGGAGGCGGAGTCCATGGTGCGGACGCAGCTGGCCACCGAGGCTTCGCGGCACATCCGCCTGACGGCGATGGACGAGGACACCTCCCGCATGGAGGCTCGCCTGGCAGAGGTGGCCGTCGAGCTCGGGGAGCGCGAGCGCGAGCTCGACGAGGCTGAGCGGGGATTCCGCGAGGCCCTGGAAGCGCGGCGGCTCGTGGAGGAGGAGCGCCGGAGGATCTCGGAGGAAGCCGCGGCCCACCGGGCGGAGATGGAGACGCTCCGGGCCTCGCTGGCCTCGCACGATCGCGAACGCGCCCGCCTGGAGGAGCACCTGGGGGAAGTGCGCAGACGTCGGGCGGCCGTGGAAGCCGATCGATCCCGGCTGAGGGAGGAGGTCGAGCGGCTCGACGGAGAGGGCTCGCCGCTCTCCGAACGCAAGGCGGCAGCGGAACGGGAGCAGATCGAACTCGCCGAGCGGGTCCGCGGGTTCGAGGAGGCGGAGCGGCGTTTCCTGGCCCGCCGCGAGCTGCTGGAAGCCCGGAAGTCCGACGCGGAGGAGACGCCAGGGTCCCGGTTCCTTGCGTCGCACGCCAGACGTGCCGTCGGTCTCCTGGGCAGGCTGGTCGAGGCCGAGGAGGGATGGGAGCGCGCGCTGGTCGCGGGCCTCGGGCCCCTCGCAGACGCGGTGATCTATGCGGAGATGGACGTCGCCATCGAGGAGGGATCGAACGGTGAGGGGGCGACGCTGGCCGTCGTCGGCGGCGGCCCGGCGACGTTCGCGCTTCCCCAGGAACGCACGCTCCTCTCGATCGTCTCGGCCGATCCCGCCGCTCGCGGGCTCGTCTCGACGGTCTTGAAGGACATCTACATCGCCGTCTCGCTCGAGGAGGCGGTGAGGAAGCAACGTCGTCATCCCACATGCGCGTTCGTCACCGCCGACGGCGTGCTGATCGGCCCGGCGATCATCCGAACCGCCCCGTCGGCCTCCCGTGGGGCCGAGATCGCCCGAGATCTGGCGGAGGTGGAGGCCGATCTGGCCAGGAGTCTGTCCGCGGTTCGACCGGTGCGTCACCGGCTCGGACAGGCGGCGGCCGAGTTCGAGCGGTTGGCCACCCGGCTCGAGCAAGTCGACGCTGCGATCACGCGCGCCGCCGAGACGATGGCCCGGCTGGAGACGGAGGGGAACGCGCTGGCCCGGGAGGAGGAGAGCCTGGGTCAGCGCCTGGCGGGGGTGGAGGACGCGGCTGCGGCCTGGCGCGACCGGCTGGCCGCGGCCGAGCCGGCCACCCATGCGCTGCCGGACCTCCCCCGTGCACCCGAGCCGCCGATCCAGTACCGGGTGGCCGTGGAGACGCTGCGGCGAGACCGGGTGGGGATCTCCGCCCGGCTTGCCTCGGTCCGTGCCGAGCGGGCCACGCTCGCCGCACAGGACCCGGAGGCGCTGTCGGCCGCGCTCGACGCGGCGGGCGTCGAGCGCGGCCGTGCCGACGAGCGCCTCGTCGCCGCCGAGGCAGCCCTGGAGTCGGCGGCGGCTCGTCGGGAGGAGGCCGCCGCAGCCGAGCGCGAGGCGACCGAGGCCGAAGCCGGGGTCAACCGAGCTTGGCGGGAGGCCTCCCAAGCGCTGGATCGGCTCCGGGAGGAGTACGAGGAACAGGACCGGGTTCGGGGTGATCTGGAGCGCAGGATCCGCGACGCCGAGCGGTTGCTGCGGGAGGGGCACCGGGCGGAGCCGGAGGAGGCGCTCGCCGGCCTGGAGGAGGACGACTCGGTCCAGGCGATCGAACGACGCGCCGAGCTCGTGCAGCGCCGGCTCGGCCTCCTGGGCAGGGTGAACCTGCTCGCCGGGGGTGAGTTCGAGGCCATGCGGGAGCGCCACGACTTCATGGCCAGGGAGCTCGACGACATTCGGAAGGCCAGGCGAGATCTGATGCAGGTCGTCGCCCGGATCGACGAGGAGATCGCAGCCACGTTTGCCGCCGCCTACGCCGACGTGGCGGCGTCCTTCGAGGCCTTGTTCCAGGAGCTCTTCCCGGGCGGCGATGGGCGCCTCGTGGCCACCGACCCCGAGGACATCTTGGCCACCGGGATCGAGATCGATGCCCGCCCCGGCCGCAAGCGCGTGAAGCGCATCTCGCTCCTCTCCGGCGGCGAACGGGCTCTGACCGCGCTCGCCTTCCTGTTCGCCATCTTCAAGGCCAGGCCGAGCCCGTTCTACCTGATGGACGAGGTGGAGCCCGCCCTGGACGACGTGAACCTGCACCGGTTCCTCCGACTGATCCGGGGATTCGTGGACGATTCCCAGGTGCTGATCGTGACGCACCAGAAACGGACGATGGAGGTCGCGCAGATGATGTACGGGGTCTCGATGAGCAGGGAGGGGACATCCAGGGTCGTCGGGCAGCGCCTTGACACGCCGGGCGAGGATCCCTCCGCCGATCCGGGCGATGCGGTCGCGGCGTTCCGCGGTCCGGACGCGGCCACCGAGTAGCCTGTGTCGGCGTGGATGTCCTGATCGTCGCCCTGTTCGTCGTCGTCGCCGCCATCGTCGTGGCGGGGATCATCGCGACCGTGTCGCGCCGCGGGCGCACCCGGACCGGAGCTCCACCGTCACCGATGCGGCCGGCCGAAGCGCCGTCGCCCGCCCGCCGCCGGAGCGACGGCCTGGGAGCGAAGGCCCGGGCTCTCCTATCCGGAGGGACGCCGGGCACGGACGAATGGGCCCGGCTCGAGGACCTCCTGCTGAAGGCGGACGTCGGGCCGGCCGCAGCTTCTCGGATGGTCCGGGACATCCGCGCCCGGTACGAGACGGGCGCCGCCGCCGACCCCGAGGATCTGCTTCGGGACGAGATCGCGGGGATCCTGGGGGAGGACGGCGCGCTGCGCCTTCCCGCGGATCACCTGGGCGTGGTCCTCGTGGTCGGTGTGAACGGCGCCGGCAAGACCACCACCATCGGCAAGCTCGCCGCCCGGTTGGCCCGGGAGGGCCGAACGGTGAGCGTGGCCAACACCGACACGTTCCGGGCAGCCGCCTCCGAGCAGCTCGACGCGTGGGCCAAACGGGCCAACGTCCAACTGATCGCGCAGCAGCGGGGGGCCGACCCCGGCGCGGTTGCGTTCGACGCGGTGGAGTCCGCCCGGGCTCGCGACGTCGACGTCCTGATCGTGGACACGGCGGGACGGCTGCACACCCGCACACCGCTGATGGACGAGCTCCAGAAGGTCAAGCGGGTGTTGGAGAAGGCCGCCGGGCACGTGGACGAGGTGCTGCTGGTCCTCGACGCGACCACCGGACAGAACGGCATCGCCCAGGCCCGGGCGTTCGCCAGTGCGGTGGACGTGACCGGCGTGGCCCTGGCCAAGCTCGACGGGACCGCACGGGGCGGTATCGTGCTCGCGGTCCGCGAGGGGCTGGGGGTCCCGGTCAAGCTGGTGGGGACGGGGGAGCGGATCGACGACCTCCAGGCGTTCGACTCACAGTCCTTCGCCGAACGGATCCTGGGGGGCTGACATGCTCGAGAGCGTGGCCAAGGCCGACATCCTGATCGTCGAGGACCACCCGACGATGCGGGAAGCAATGCGGATGGTCCTGGAGCACGAGGGGTTCGACATCCGGGAGGCGAGCGACGGGCAGGCGGCGCTGGCCATGGCCCGAGACCGGCCGCCAGACCTCATGTTCCTCGACCTCAACATCCCCGGCCCGAGCGGCTCGGAGGTGCTGAAGGAGCTGAAGTCGGCGCCGGAGACGGCGGACGTCCGAGTGATCATCGTAACCGCCGTGGGGGAGGAGGGCCGCGAGTACGTCCTCTCGCTCGGGGCCGACGAGTACTTCACGAAGCCCTTCAGCCCCCTGGCGCTCCTTCGGACGGTGGAGAAGGTGCTGACCCCCATGGAGGGGAGCGGCTAGATGTTCGACGCGCTCACACAACAACTGGATGGGATCTTCAAGAAGCTCCGGTCACGGGGCAAGCTCCATCCAAAGCAGGTGGACAACGCGGTGGCCGACATGCGCATTGCCCTGCTCGACGCAGACGTGTCCGTCGAGGTGGCCGACGAGCTGCTGGCCAGGGTCAGAGAGCGAGCGCTGTCCCAGGAGGTGATGAAGAGCCTGACCCCCGCACAACAGGTCATCAAAGTGGTGCGGGAGGAGCTCCAGGCGACCATGGGCGGCACCCAGGCCGCGTTCGCCCTTCCATCCGCCCGACCCGCAGTGGTGATGCTGGCCGGGGTTCAGGGCTCGGGAAAGACCACCGCGTCCGCCAAGCTCGCCCGGGTGTTGAGAGAGAAGGGCAAGCACCCGCTGCTCGTCGCCGCGGACCTCCAACGCCCCGCGGCCGTGCAGCAGCTGTTCACCCTGGGCGAAGAGATCGGCGTCCCCGTGGCCTCGGACGGTACGGATCCAGTGAAAGTGGCCAAGGCGGGCGTGAAGCGGGCCGAACGGGAGGGGCTCGACGTGGTCATCGTCGACACGGCCGGGCGCCTCCACGTGGACGAGGAGATGATGAGGGAGGCGCGGCGGGTGAAGGACGCGATCAAGCCCCATCACGTCCTGATGGCCTCCGACGCCATGACCGGCCAGGACGCCGTGGTCCAGGCGCGCGCGTTCATGCGTGAGGTCGACACGACCGGGTTCATCCTGACCAAGCTCGACGGCGATGCCCGGGGTGGGGCGGCGCTCTCGATCACCGCCGTGACCGGCCGCCCGGTCTTCTACGCGGGGACGGGGGAGCGCCCGGCCGACCTCGAACCGTTCTATCCGGACCGGATGGCCTCCCGGATCCTGGGGATGGGCGACGTGCTCACGCTGATCGACCGGGCCCAGGAGAGCCTCGATGCCGACAAGGCCAAAGAGGCCGCGGAGAAGATGGCCACGGCCCGGTTCACGCTGGAGGATTTCCTGGTTCAGATGAGGGAGATGCGAAAGCTCGGGCCGCTCCAGGATCTGCTGGCCATGCTCCCCGGGATCCCCGGGGGCAAGGACGCGCTGAAGGACCTGGCCGGCCAGGTGGACGAGCGCCAGCTGGCCCGGGCGGAGGCAGTCATCTGTTCCATGACCCCGGAGGAGCGCCGGAACCCCGCTATCATCGGTGGGTCCCGGCGCCTGAGGATCGCCCGCGGCTCCGGGACCACCACGGCCGACGTGAACTCCCTGCTGAAGGAGTTCGATGGGGCCCGGAAGATGATGCGGACGATGCTCGGCGGTAAGCGGGGCCTGAAGATCCCGGGCCTGCCGGGGATGCCGGGGACTTCGTAGAGAAGGAACGGGATGACGACGAGGATCAGGTTGCGGCGGATGGGGGCCAAGAAGCGGCCCTTCTTCCGTGTGGTGGTGGCGGACCAGCGGAGTCCCCGCGATGGCCGGTTCATCGAGAACATCGGGAAGTACCACCCGCTCGAGGATCCATCGCTGATCGACATCGACGAAGCGAGGGCGCTGGAGTGGCTCCGGAAGGGCGCGCAGCCCAGCCAGGCGGTTCAGGTGCTGCTGACCAAGGCGGGCATCTGGGAGAAGTTCCAGTCGGAGAAGAAGGAGAGCAAGGCGGGGTCGTGAAGGAGCTCCTCGAGTACATCGCGAGGGAGCTCGTCGAGAACCCCGACGCGGTCGAGGTGAACGAGGTCCACGACGATCGCGGGATCCTCCTCCAGCTCACGGTGGATCCCGAGGACATGGGCAAGGTGATCGGCAAGGGCGGGCGAACGGCCCGAGCCATCCGCCAGGTAGTGAAGGCGGCGGCCGTCCGCGAGGGGGTCCACGCCGCGGTCGAGATCGTCGACCAGGGATGAACCGCGAGCCGACCGTGGTGGTCGGCCGCATCACCCGGCCCCACGGCTTGAAGGGCGAGCTCTCCGTCCTGGTGCTGTCAGAGGTCGAAGGGCGATTCGCCGAAGGGGCCGTGGTCTATCGGGAGGACGGCAAACCGCTCACCATCGAGACGGCGCGGCGTCACCGCGGTGGACTGGTGGTGAAATTCCGCGAGGTCCCCGACCGGACGGCGGCCGAACGCCTGTCCCGAAGCGTCTTGGTCGTGCCCGAGTCCGCGTCTCCGCACCTCCCCGACGGCTCGTGGTGGGACCACCAGCTCGTGGGCTGCGAGGTGGTCACCGAGTCGGGACGACCGTTGGGGACGGTGCGCGAGGTGATCCACACGGCAGCGAACGACGTGTGGAGCGCGGTGTCGGATGAAGGCGAGACGCTGATCCCGGCACTCAAGGACGTGATCGTCTCGGTGGACACGGGGGGCAAGGGCATCGTGGTCCGCGAGATCCCCGGACTCACGGCACCGGAAGAGCGGCCTGCCGGGTAACGCCCACTGCTAGCCTGCGCGTGTGCGCATCGATGTGTTCACGATCTTCCCCGGCATGGTCGAGGGCCCCATGCGCGAGAGCCTGCTGGGCAAGGCCATCGAGGCCGACATCGTCGATGTCCGGGTCCACGACATCCGCGCATTCGTCACCGACAAGCGCCGGCAGGTGGACGACGAACCCTACGGTGGCGGGCCGGGCATGGTGCTGAAACCCGAGCCGGTCTTCGCCGCGGTCGAATCGCTGGGAGAGGGAACCAAGCGCGTCATCGTTCTCTCGCCCGCCGGACGCCGGTTGGAGCAGTCGCTCGTCCGCGAGCTGGCCAAGGAATCCTGGCTGGTGCTCATCAGCGGCCGGTACGAGGGCGTCGACGAACGCGTCGTTGAGGGCCTTCCGGCCGAAGAGGTGTCGATCGGCGACTACGTCCTGTCGGGTGGCGAGATCCCGGCCCTCGTCGTGCTCGAGGCGGTCACCCGCCTGATTCCGGGGGTCGTAGGCAAAGAGGAGTCACTCGAGCGAGAGTCATTCGAGGACGGTGCCCTCGACCATCCGCACTACACTCGCCCGAGCGAGTTCCGGGGGATGGCGGTCCCGGACGTACTGCTCTCTGGAAACCACGCGGAGGTCGAGCGGTGGCGACGGGAGGCAGCCCGAGAGAAGACCCGCCGCAACCGTCCCGACCTGCTGAAAGGCTGACCGGGAGGTTCCGACCCGGCTGCTATCATCGGGACTCCCGCCATGAACAAGACCGATCTCGTCGACAAGCACTATCTGCGCTCGGACATCCCGCCGTTCCGGCCCGGAGACACCGTCAAGGTGCACGTCCGGGTGGTGGAGGCTGGCCGGGAGCGGGTCCAGGTGTTCCAGGGCGTCGTGATCCGACGCCAGGGGGGCGGCCTCCAGGAGACGTTCACCGTCCGCAAGGTCTCCTTCGGCGTTGGGGTTGAGCGGACCTTCCCCGTCCACTCGCCGTCCATCGCCAAGCTCGAGGTGGGAACCCGAGGGAAGGTGCGCCGAGCCAAGCTGTATTACTTGCGCGAGCTCCGAGGCAAGAAGGCGCGGATCCGCGAGCGGCGGGTTGGCCCCGAGGAGTTGACGGCGGCCCAGTCCATCTCGGCCGAGGGCACGCTCGAGGGGACGACCGAGCAGCCCGGGGCGGTCGAGGCATTCGCCGACGGAGCCGAGGCCGCCGAGGCCGGGTCCACGGCGGCATCGGACGTGGATCAGGCGGCCCGAACGGAGCCCATGGAGGTCGCCGAGACCTCAGCGGTCGAAGCCGAGAGCAAGGGCTAAGCGTGGCCGAGCCACGGCCGGACGCCGCCGAGCCGGCCCCGGCAGATCGTCCAACGGTCACCGCGACCCCCCCGCCGAGGGCCGAGTTCGTCCTGGGGCCCAGGGCGCCCGAGGAGCGACCACCCGCCCGGTCGAAACGAGTTCGAGGAAAGGACCGGGGCCTCCTGGCCTTTCTTCGCGAGCTCCCCGTGCTGATCCTCCTGGCCTTCGCCCTGGCCCTCGTGCTCAAGACCTTCGTGGTCCAGGCGTTCTACATCCCGTCGGGTTCGATGGAGCCCACGCTCATGCCCGGCGACCGCGTGCTGGTGAACAAGGTTCTGTACCAGCCGCACCGGGGCGACATCGTGGTATTCGAGGACCCTTCCGGGCATCGGCAGGACCGGGGGATCGTCGGAGGATTCCTGCACTGGCTGTCGGAAGGCCTGGGCTTCGCTCGGCCCCCGAACGAGGACTTCATCAAGCGGGTGATCGGGCTGCCGGGCGAGACGGTCGAGCTTCGGGACGGCCACCTCTACGTGGACGGTGAGCTGGTTCCCCAGCCGTACCTGAAGGGCCCTCCGGACACCCGCCCCTACGGACCGAAGACGGTCCCGCCGGACAGCGTGTTCGTCCTGGGCGACAACCGCCTCTACTCCAACGACTCGCGATTCGGGTTGGGATTCGTCCCCATCGACAAGATCGTGGGCAAGGCGTTCGTCACCATCTGGCCGCCCTCCCGGATCGGGTGGCTGCACTAAGCCTCGACCTCGGGCGTTACGAGCGCCGGCTGCGAGAGCAGGGCTTCCGCGCCGTGGCCGGCGTGGACGAGGCCGGGCGGGGGGCCCTGGCCGGTCCGCTCGTCGCCGCTGCGGTGATCCTGCCCGACGACTTCGACCTCGATGGCGTGAACGACTCGAAGGTCCTCACACCGCACCAGCGGGAGGAGGCCTACGATCGGATCGTGTCCGGGGCCCTGGCCTACGCGTGGTGCAAGGCCACCCCGTCGCGCATCGACCGCCGGGGCCTTCACAAGTCCAACCTGTGGCTCCTCCGCCGGGCCGTGTGCACCCTTGATCTCCGACCGGACTACGTGTTGATCGACGGGTTCCCCGTTCGCCGGCTCCCCGCGACCAGCCTGGCCATCAAGAAGGGCGACGCCGTCACGGCCTGCGTCGCCGCGGCGTCGATCGTGGCCAAGGTGACGCGGGACCGGATGATGCAGCGTTACCACCGCCGGTATCGGAAGTACGGATTCGAGCACAACAAGGGCTACGGCACGCGCGAGCACTGGAACGCCCTGGACCGCCTGGGCCCCACGCCCATCCATCGCCTGTCCTTCAAAGGCGTGGGGGAGAACGGCACCGTGGAAGTGGAGACCGTGGAGGACCCGTGAACGAGGAGGACGACATCGAGCGGTTCGAGGAGGAGCGCGAACTCGAGCTGTACCGGGAGTACCGCGACGTCGTCCCGATGTTCACCTACGTCGTGGAGACCGAGCGTCGCTTCTACCTGGCAAACGTCGTCGACGTGCAGCAGCGGGATGACGGGTGGGTGGAAGTTCGCCTGTCCGACGCGTGGGTGTGGGACATCTTCCGCCCGGCCCGGTTCGTCTCCAACGTCCGGGTCATGACCCGCCGCGACGTGAACGTCGAGGAGCTCCGCCGTGACGAGGCCATGCCGCGGGATCCCACGATCGACACCTGAGTGTCGGTGGGCCGAGATACGGTCGGCCTGCAGTGGAAACCACCGCAGCACACGCCTCGCGCGTATCGCTCGGCCGCGCCGGCGAGGAGGCGGCCGCCGCCCTTTACCTGCAGCAGGGGTTCCGTATCGTCGCGCGGAACTGGCGGTGCCGTCTGGGTGAGCTCGATCTCGTCGTCGAACGCGCGGGGCTGTTCGTGTTCTGTGAGGTCAAGGCCCGTCGAGGAAGCCGATTCGGCGGCGGTTACGAGGCGGTGACCGGCCTGAAGCAACGGAAGCTCCGGCAATTGGCGGAGATCTACACTGCCTCTGTCCAGGGTTCACACGACAACGTGCGGTTCGACGTGGCCAGCGTTCACGTCGGCGCCGGTGGGTTGAGCGTCGAGCTGTTCGAGGACGCGTTCTGACTGTCAGTGCCGCGCGCTAGGGTCGCAAGGTGTACGGGCGCGTCATCGGGATCACCATCGTCGGAGTGCGAGGACTCCCGGTCGCCGTCGAGGCGCACATCGGTCGAGGGCTTCCCTCGCTCACGTTGACCGGCCTGCCCGGCGCGCCCGCGCAGGACGCCAGGGATCGCATCCGGCCCGCGGTCGAGAGCTCGGGCTTGGAGTGGCCGCTTCGCAGGATCGTGGTGAACCTGTCCCCTGGGAACCTCCGGAAGGACGGGCCGGGCCTGGACCTCCCCATCGCCATGGGCGTGCTTGCCGCATCGGCTCAGGTCCCCGGCGACCGGCTGTCCCGACTCTCGTTCTTCGGGGAGCTCTCTCTGAGGGGCGGCCTGGTGGCCACCCCCGGCGTGCTCTCGGTGGCCATCGCTGCGGCCCGCGCCGGCCTGGACGGTGTCGTGGTCCCCGCGGCGAACGCCGATGAGGCCGCGCTGGTGAAGGGAGTGCGGGTCGTGGGGGCCAAGGGCCTCACCGAGGTGGCCGGGTTCCTTCGGGGCACGTGGGATCCGCCCAGGCCCCGCGCACGCGAAGCGAACGAGGCAACGCGGCACGGGGTGGACTTCGCCGAGGTCCGGGGGCAGGCCCAGGCACGACGGGCCTTGGAAGTTGCGGCGGCGGGCGGCCACAACGTCCTGCTCGTCGGTTCGCCGGGCGCGGGCAAGACCATGCTGGCCAGACGTCTGGCCACCGTCCTCCCCGGCCTTTCCCGAGAGGAGGCCCTGGAGGTCACGCAACTTCATTCGGTGGCCGGCATGCTGGACGAGGGTGGATTGGTCCGGTCGCGGCCATTCCGGTCGCCGCACCACTCCATCTCCCTGTCGGCGCTGCTGGGCGGTGGGAGTGGCTTCGTCAGGCCGGGGGAGGTCTCGCTCGCACATCACGGCGTCCTGTTCCTCGACGAGCTGACGGAGTTCCGACGCGACGCTGTGGAGGCGCTCCGCCAGCCGCTCGAGGACGGCCGGGTGGTGGTGACGCGTGTCGCCGGGTCGGTCGAGTTCCCCGCTGGATTCACTTTGGTCGCGGCGACCAACCCGTGCCCGTGCGGCTACGAGGGTGATCCCAAACGCCAGTGCCGCTGTCCTCCGCACCGTGTGGAGCTGTACCGCCAAAAGCTGTCGGGACCGCTCCTCGATCGCATCGACATCCGACTGGTGGTGCCGCGGCTTTCCAAGAGGGAACTGCTGGGTGAGACGGCCGGCGAGGCGTCGTTACCCATCAGGACTCGCGTCGAGGAGGCCAGGGCCCGTCAACGGCATCGTTACGCGGCCCTCGGTTTCCCGTGCAATGCCATGCTTCCTGGGCCGGTGGCCCGGAGACAGGCCAGGATGTCCTCCGGCGGATACGACGTCCTCGCAGGCGCGGTGGATGTCCTTGGCCTCACCGGCCGAGGATTCGATCGAGCCATCAAGGTCGCGAGGACCGTTGCCGACCTCGCCGGCGCCGAGGAGATCGCCGCCGGACACATGGCCGAGGCCTTGACGTATCGGATGAACCTGTCCGAGGGAAGCATGGCCCGTGCGGGCTGATGGTGCGGCCGACCAAGGTGACCGGCGGCCCATCCGCCGGAGGCGCTCGGGGAATCGCCCATCACGGTGGCCGCCGGGCTTCATTGATGGCGAGGCGGATCGAAAGGCGCTGCTCGTTCTGATGTCGCTGCGGGGCATCTCGCCGCTCAAGCTGATGGTGGTGGCGGACCGGGAGCGAACTGCCGCCGCCACCCTCGAGGCGGTCCGAGGGGGACGCGCCGGCAGCGACGCGGACGGCGAGTTCGCGCGGGTGCTCGACCCCGATGACATCGATCGGGCCCGCATCGAATGTGGCGCGAGCCTCGTGCCGTTCGGATCCGCCGATTACCCACCGCAGCTCGAGAACCTGGAGGACCCGCCGGCTGCCCTCCTCGTCAAGGGCCGGCCCCTTCCACCTCGCGAGCGGGCCGTGGCCATCGTGGGAGCTCGCAACTGCTCCGAGCTCGGCAGGGAACTGGCCTTGGCCATCGGCCGTGACCTCGCGACGTCGGGGGTGTGCGTCGTCAGCGGGGCGGCCCGTGGCATCGACGCCGCGGGCCACCAGGGCGCGCTCGATGCGGGCGGTCACACGGTCGCGGTGCTCGGGTGCGGGATCGACCGGGCCTATCCGAGGTGGAGCGAGCTCATGATCGAGCGGATCGCGGAGAGCGGAACGTTGGTGAGCGAGTATCCACCGGGCGTCCCGCCAGAGCCGTACCATTTCCCGGCCCGCAACCGGATCGTGGCGGCCATGTGCATGGGCCTGGTGGTCGTGGAGGGTGCCGAGGGAAGCGGCTCGCTGATCTCCGCCGAACATGCGCTGGATCTGGGCCGGGACGTGTTCGCGGTCCCGGGGGCCATCACCAATCCCCTGGCTCACGTTCCCAACGTCCTCATTCGGGAAGGGGCAACCCTGATCCGAGGGGTCGACGACCTGATGCGGGACTTGAAGCTCGGCGATGGACGAAGCGGTGCCCCCGTGCGGCTGGACTTGACCTTGGCTGAGCAGGCCGCCCTCGAGCTCGTGGTTGGACCCGTGCTGCCCGAGGCGGTGGCCAGAGGGTTGGGAGTCTCGGTACCCGAGGTGCTCCCGTTGCTCCTCGGCCTTGAGCTGAAGGGACTCATCCGGAGCGTCGGTGGGCGGTTCGAACCTCGGCTGAAGGCGGCGACCTAGGACCCGGGCGGCATCTGCTCCGCGAGCCCGTCGGCCCATCCGGAGGGAGGAGTGATTCCGCACCCCGTCCGACGGCCGTTGGGGGGACAGAAACTGCCTGACGTTCGTGGGAAGCTTGATTGCCCTTTCTCCCGTTGGTACAAGGGCACCCGAGACGACGACCAGGAAGGACGATGCAAGCGCGGGAGGACCTTCCCCATCCCGAGGCCAGGGTGATCGGCGAGTTCACCGATCACTTGGCGCTCGAGCGGCACCTGTCCGAGCACACGGTGTCCGCCTACCGCCGGGACCTCGAGCAGCTGGCCGTGTTCCTGTCGCGCCAGCGGCGCTCGCTCGCCTCGGCAACGTACCCGCTCCTCCGGCGATTCCTGGCGCAGCAGGTGACTCTGGGCTACGCACGTGCGTCGATCGCCCGGCGGGTAGGGGCCATCCACACTTTCTACCGATGGGCCTCCGCGAAAGGACTCGTGAAGGCCGATCCGGCCGCCATACTGGGCCGGCCGAAGGTGGCCAACCGGCTGCCCACGGTCCTGCGGCCCGGCGAGGCTGCCGGGGTGGTCGAGGCCCCGGAACCGGGTTCGCACGACGAGGTTGGCCGGGCGGTGGCGCTCCGCGACCGGGCGGTCCTCGAGCTCTTATACGGGTCGGGCCTGCGGGTGGGCGAGGTCAGCGCGCTCACCCTCGATCGGATCGACCTGGACCACGGACGAGTGCGGGTGGTGGGAAAGGGCTCGAAGGAACGCGACGTCCCGATGTCGGACTTCGCGGTCGAGGCCACCCGGGAGTATCTCCGCCGGGGTCGAGCGCCGCTGGCCGTCGACGGGTCGGCGGCGTTGTTCTTCAACCGCAAGGGCAGGCCGCTCGGGGTGCGCGATATCCGAGCCCTGGTGGAGCGATACGGCTCCGGGCAGCTTTCGGGCCGCCACCTGACCCCGCACGCGCTCCGGCACTCGTTCGCCACGCACCTATTGGAAGGTGGAGCGGACATCCGAGCTGTCCAGGAGCTGCTCGGTCATTCGAGCGTGGCCACGACTCAGCGGTACACGCATGTGTCGCGCACCCGACTGTTCGCCGCCTACCGACAGAGCCACCCGAGGGCATGATGGGGGCCAAGGCGAACGCGAACGGGAAGGCGCCTCTCCCCGCAAAGGGGAAGAAGCCTGCCAAGCCCACACCGGCGATGAAACCGCCCGGATCGGCCAAGGCCGCACCCGCCATCAAGGTCGTCCCCTCGCTCAAGCCGGCCGCGAAGGCGACGGGGCGGTCGGTGGCGGTCCTCCCGGAGCCGGCCAGGCAACCGATGGACGAGCTCGCCGCCCTGTGGGCCGAGTTCAAAGGAACAGCGTCGCCTCAGGCCCGCGAGCGGCTGATCCTGCATTACGCGCCGCTCGTTAAGTACGTGGCCAGCCGAGTGGCCACCGGTCTCCCGGCGAGCGTCGAGCAGGCCGATCTCGTCTCCTACGGGATGTTCGGGCTGATCGATGCACTCGAGAAGTTCGAACCAGCTCGGGGGAACAAGTTCGAGACCTACGCCATCCCCCGGATCAAGGGGGCGATCATCGACGAGCTGCGGGCTATGGACTGGGTGCCGCGGTCCGTCCGGTTCAAGGCGCGGCAGATCGAGAAGGCGTACTCCGACCTCGAGTCGATGATGAAGCGAGCCCCGAGCGAGAAGGAGGTTGCGGCGCGCCTCGGCGTCACGCTCAAGGAGCTTCACGACGTCATCACGCAGATCTCGTTCGTGTCGGTCCTGGCATTGGACGAGCTGCTGTCGGTAGGGAGCGACCGAGGAGAGCAGGTCTCGTTGCTGGACACGCTGGCCGACCGGGGGAGCGACGTCTCCATGGGGCTGGAGGGGCAGGAGACGCGGGGCCTGCTGGCCGCGGCGATCAACTCGCTCTCGGAGCGGGAGAAGATCGTGGTCACGCTGTACTACTTCGAGGGACTGACCCTGGCGGAGATCGGCGAGATCCTCGGAGTCACCGAGTCCCGGGTGTGCCAGATCCACACGAAGGCCGTGAACCAGCTCCGGCTGCAGTTCGTCGAGAGCGAATAGCGCCCGCTGGGCCCCCGGAATGTGACCACTCTCACTGCGATCGAGGCTGTTTGCGGCTAGCGTTCGGGGTGGAAGGAGAGAAGGAGGTCCGATGCCGCCTCGTGCGCGGCTCGTCATCCTCCCCCTGCTGGTCGCCTCGGTCGCCCCATCTGTCGGCGCCGGTCCATCCGGCGACTGGGCATGGCCGGTCGTGGGCCCTGTCATCCGAGGCTTCGACCCACCATCCACACCCTTCGGCGCGGGGCATCGGGGGATCGACATCGCCGCCCCCATCGGAACGCCCGTGCTCGCGCCGGCGTCGGGCGTCGTGGCCTTCGCGGGCGCCATCGCTGGCCACCTGTTCATCACGGTGGATCACGGCGGTGGGTTGTCATCGACGTACTCATGGGTCTCCACCATCCTGGCCGGAAGGGGCGACACCGTAGCCCGAGGTTCGGTGGTGGCGCTCACCGGGACCGGCCATCCTGGCGTGGAGCCGCCGCACCTCCACTTCGGCGTTCGGCTGGGTGGCGAGTATGTGGATCCACTGGCGTTCCTCGCTCCCCCGAGCCTCGTCGGGCGTATCCGGCTGGCTCCCATCCTGCCCTCGACCGGGTGAGCTGAACGGCGGCTGGTCGGGCCCGCCTAGAATGGGCGCCCGTTCGACGGAAGGTCGCCCACCTGTTCCCTGATCCGCGCCACGCTCTGTCGAAGGCCGCGCTGGCGGTCCTCGTGGCGTTCGTCCCGATGAGCATGTTGGCCGGCCGGGTCCTGGGACAGGTGGCCGAGCCCGGATCGGAGTTCTCCTGGCCGCAGTTCCAGGGGGGTCCGTCGCACCCGGGGACGGCCGTGGGACCACCCCCCCCGTACCGGCAGGCATGGACATTTCCCGTGGAACCGATCGGGCGGCAGGGTGCCTCGGCTCCCGTCATCGCCGCCGACGAGGCAATCGTGGTGGGGCCCGCCGCCGTGTACGGGATCGATCTGTCCACCGGGCAGGAGCAGTGGACGCTCGCGCGCTCCGAGGGCCCGTCGACCACGCCGGCGGTGGGGAGCGTCAAGGGAACCCCGGTCCTGCTGTTTACCGAGGGCTCCTCGAGCTCGGATACGAAGCTCCGGGCCGTGGAGCTGGCCGACCGAGCGCCGGCGTGGGCGTCGCCGTTCAGCCTCGGTGAGCAGAGCCACTCCGGTGTGACGGTGGCCGGTGGCACGGCGTTCCTGGGGGACGACGCCGGCCACGTCTTCGCCGTCGACCTGGCCACCGGTAAGGAGCGGTGGTCGGTCGTGCTGAACGATGGGGTGCAGGGACCGCTCACGGTTGCGGACGGCACGGTCTACACGGTTCCCCAAGGCCGGCTGGCCATCGGGGCCGCCGCCACACCCACCGTGACGCCGACGCCGTCGCCCTCCCCTTCCCCATCGGGACAGGTCATCGGGGAGGAGAACCGGGTGTCGCTGGTGGCCCTTTCCGCGTCCTCGGGCGAGCCCTCCTGGGTCGTCCCCCTCCCGGTCGGGACGTTCTTCACCTCGTTGCCGGTCGCGGTGGGGGACTCCGTTTACGTGGCGGTCTCGGACGGTGCGTTCAACGGGGAGCTGATCGCCGTGAAGGCGACGGACGGCGCGGTGCGATGGGTGCACCGTGGCGTCGGCCCGGTGTGGCAAACATCGTCGCCGACGGCAGCCGACGGCGTCGTGTACGTGGCCGACGGCCGCGGCGGGGTGTGGAAGTTCGATCTCGCGGACGGGCGGCGCTTGTTCGACTTCCAGTTCAACGAGTTCATCCGGCGGAGCTCGCCGGTGGTCGTGGGAGGGAAGGCCCTGGTGGGTCTAGGCGACGGCCGCTTGGTGGCCGTTGACGCTTCGTCCGGTCACGAGGTCTGGGAGTCGGGGACCGGCCCCGGCCTCGTGGGGGGGATCGCCGTCGCGGGCGATCTCGTCCTCGCAGCCATGGGGGGCTTGCGGGGCGGGGTGGTTGCGTTCGAGCCGGATCCGCAAGGAGACCTGATCGACGTGACCTCGCCGAGCGTCGCCGACCCGCCCCGGTTGGTGGGCAACTTCGTCATCGCCCTGGTGGTGATGGCGGTCTTCCTCGCGGTTCCTCTGGGCTACCTCTCGCGGCGGACGAAGGCTCCCGAGTTCGGCGAGGAGGAAGGCCCTGGGGACGGAGACGAAGACTCCAAGGAGGACGGGACCGGATGACGGCCAAGAAGCGGACCAGGGGGAGGACCCGGCGGCCCTCACAGGGCCGGACATCGCCGGCCTCCGCGCGAGCAACCGTCGGGCGCGCGCAGGAGAGCCCGCCGCCCCGGCCCGGGCTGTTCGGGGGCCTGTTCGGTCGCCGGTCCACCGGCCCCTCGTCACTCGGCAGGCTCACGACCGCCCTGGGGAGGGGGTTCCTCGTGGTCGGGGGATCGTGGCCCGTCCTTCTGGTTTCCTTCGTGGCCCTGTTCGGGGAATGGGCGGTGCTCATCGCCATGGGAACACGCACCACGCCTCGGTTCCTGGTGACGTCGATGGCTCTGCCGCCCGTGGGTAGCGCCATCGACTACCAGTCGGCCCAGGCCCTCGGAGGGACGGCGGGCATCGTCGTCGGCTTCGCGCTCCTCGTCGTCCGGGCGTTCGTTGTGGCGGTCCTGGCCGGGTTGATCATCGGAGTCCTCGAGGGGCGCCGCGCGTCGCTTCGCGACGCGCG
>DASSSA010000101.1:0-10808 GCA_035701505.1 Actinomycetota bacterium | reverse complement strand
GACGTGCGGGCCGTGATGGAGTTCCGCGACCCCTCATGGAACGAGGCCCGCGAGTTCCTCCACGAGCAGCGCGTGGCCTGGTGCGTCGCTGAGACGGACGAGAAGGACCCTGGCCCCGACGACCTCGCGTGGGATCCGTACGGCTACCTCCGCCTTCGAAAGACCGACTACTCGGACGAGGAGCTGCAGGGGTGGGCCGACCGCATCGGGCCGGCGATCGCGGCGGGGAGCGATGTCTACTGTTACTTCAAGCACGAGGGCGAAGGCATGAGCCCTCGGATGGCCGAGCGGCTGGAGGCCCTGGTCCCCTCACTCGCATAGCCGGCATCAGGACCCGGCCCGGGCGGCCACGGCCCGCTCGAGCTCCGCGATCCGCTCGGGGTCCTCGACCTTCCGGCCGAGGTCGTCCCTGACGTAGAACACGTCCACCACGCGTTGTCCGTAGGTCGCCACCTTGGCTAGGTGCACGTCGAGATGGAGCTCGGCGAGGGTACGCGTGACATCGAACAGCAGCCCGATCCGGTCGGGCGCGCCGACCTCCACCACCGTGAAGAAGTCCGAGGCGTCGTTGTGCACCCCGATCTCCACGGGGACCTCCTCGCTCGGTCCGGGATAGTGTCTTCGCTTCTGCTCCACGCGGTGCTCGAGCGACAACCGCCCATCGATGGCCTTGCGGAGCGTGGCCCGGAACTCGCGCCAGCGGTCCTCACCGATCCGGGCCTCGAACGCCCCCTCAACCTCGAATATGTCCAGCGCCACCCCGTCGTCGGTGGTGAAGACCTGTGCCGTGAGGATGGACAGTCCGGCCAGCGAAAGAGACCCGGCGATCCACGACAACAGGCCGGGACGGTCCGAGGCGACGACCGTGAGTGCGTAGGTACCTTGCCGGGCGCCCGGACCGGAGAGCGTGCGGACCTCGTGCCCGCCCACGGGCGGGCGGAGCAGGGGCAAGTGCCTCGCTGCCTGCTCAGCCGGCGTCGACAGGAGATAACCGCGGGGCATGCGTTCCAGGAAACGCTCGACCTCGGCCGGCCCCTCGTCCGGAAGGAGGTCTCGGAGTCCGGCTCCCAGGGCCTCCAACCGGTCCGCCGCCCGAGGTCCCAGTTCTCCTCGCTCCAGGACCCGCTGGACCTTGGCCACGAGCTCGCGCACGAGCGTGGCCCGCCACGGCGTCCACGCGAGCGGGCCCGTGGCGAGCGCGTCGGCCACCGTCAGCAGGTAGAGCGCTGCCAGCCGTTCGGTATCACCCACCCTGGCCGCGACGTCGAGCACCAGGTCGTCGTCCTCTAGGTCGCGGCGCGTCGCAGTGTCCGAGAGCAGCAGGTGCTCCGCGACCAGGAACAGCGCGAGATCGCGGGTGTGGGTAGGCAAACGCATGCGCTCGAGCGCGGCCGTCGCCTGTTCCATCCCGACCGGCACGTGGTTCCCCCGGCCCGTCTTCCCGATGTCGTGCAACAGCGCGCCGAGCAGGAGGGCATCCCGCTCTGGGACCGCGGCGGCGGCCTCCGCGACGAGCGGGTCGCCCTCGTCGCCGCCGTCGAGGAGCCGGGCCATCCCAGCCAGGGTGTTGAGCAGGTGCACGTCCACCGAGTTTCGGTGATACGGGTCGCGCTGGGGTCGGCAGCGGACCGGTTCCCACTCTGGCAGGAAGCGGGTCAGGATCCGGAGCCGGTCCAGCGTCTCCAAGACCCGTGCGCCGTCCTCGCCGGCCCGGATGATAGTCAGGAATGCCTGGCGAACGGGGTCGGTCCACTCGACCTCTTCGTCGATCAGCATGTCCTCGATCCGGTCGAGAGATGACGCCCCGATGACCCCTCGCTCCGTCGCCACCCCGGCGAAGGCCCGTAGTACCCCGGCCGGCGTGTCCTCGAGCGGTAGCGCATCGGACTCGCCACGCAGATACCGGTCGAATACCGACCGGGAGACGTGCTCCACCTGGCGCGCGTGGTCGAAGACGGCCCGCATCAGCCCGTCCACTGCTGGAAGGCCGGGCTCGTCCTCGAACCCCATGGCCCTGGCGATCACCGGCTGATGGTCGAGGAACAGCCGGTCCGTTCGCCGGCGGGTCTCCAGGTGCAGCGCGCTCCGGACCCGGACCAGGAACTCCTCGGCCGACTCCAGAGCCTCCCGTTCGGCCTGCCGGAGGAGGGCGGGTTCCTCGAGCGAGCGGATATCACGGCTGCTGGTGAGCACGATGGCCAGCCATCCCAGGGCGTGCAGGTCTCGGAGCCCGCCGCTCCCCTCCTTGAGGTCGGGCTCGAGTAATGAGGAGACCGACCCGAACCGTTCTCGCCGCTCCGAGGCGCTCACCACCATGCGCTCGGCGAATCCTCGGGGATCGTTCCCCGTCCAAGCCCGAAGGCGATCGCGCACGTCGTCCCAGGCGCCGACGTCCCCGGCCAGGAGGCGCGCATCGAGCATCGCGGTCGCCGCATCGAGGCGGTCAGACGCCAGGGCCAGGCACTCTTCGGCCGTCCGCACACCGTGGCCGACCGTCAGGCCGGCATCCCACAAGGGGTACAGCACCCGCTCCGCGAGCCCTTCGATCTCCTCCGGATCATCCCCGCCGTGGAGGATGAGCAGATCCACATCCGAGGATGGCGCCAGCTCCCTCCGGCCGTAGCCTCCCAGCGCGACCAGGGCAACACGCCGGGGCACCTGGCTCTCCCTGAAGAGCTCGACGACGCAGGCGTCGACCAGCTCGGAGCGACGGGCGGCCGACCACCGTCCGTGGTGGCCGGTCGAGTAGGCGGCATCCAGGGCCCGAAGCTCGTCCCGCAGCCGGGCGGCCGGGGCCGAGCGGTCGGCCATCTCAGAGCGCGTCGGGCCCCATCTCCCCGGTGCGGATCCGGACGACGTGCTCGGCCGGGACCACCCAGATCTTGCCATCGCCGATCTTGCCGGTCCGGGCCGCCTTCAGCACAGCGTCCACGATCCCCTGGACCTGGTCGTCATCGCACAAGACCTCGACCCTTACCTTGGGGACGAAGTCCACCTGGTACTCGGCGCCCCGGTAGACCTCGGTGTGCCCCCGCTGGCGGCCGAAGCCTTCGACGTCGGTGGTGGTCAGGCCGTTCACACCGATCTCCCGCAGCGCCTCCTTCACCTCATCGAGCTTGAACGGCTTGACGATGCCGACGACGAGCTTCACGGCGGTCCCTCCTTCGAGCGACGCGTCGAGCTTATCCCTCGAAGGGACGCGAAGCCGGCCCGGAGCTCCCGGATCTCAGCCCGTGGCGGCCTTCTTCCGTGGGGCGGCGGTTTTCTTCGCAGCTGTCTTCTTCGCTCCCGTCTTCGCCTTCGGCCGTGCGGTGGGGGTCTTCTTCTTCGCCGCCTCGACGGAGGCCTTCAGCGCGTCCATGAGGTCAACCACTCGGGCCGGTGCCGCCTCTGGCACGACTTCGATCTCCTCCCCGGCGATCTTCTTCTCCACGATCTCGAGGAGCGCCTCGCGGTACTCGTCCTTGTACGCGGTCGGGTTCCACGGCTCGGTCAGGTTGTCGATGAGGGCCTTGGCCATCTCGACCTCCTGTGGCCGAATCTTGGCGTCGGTATGGGCGGTCTCGAACTCGGCGGCCCGGATCTCGTCCGGCCAGTACATGGTCTCCAGGACGAACACGTCGCCGTCGAACCGCAGCGCGGCGAGGTGCTCCTTGTCCCGGAAGGAGACCTTTGCGATGCCGACCTTGCTCTCCTCGGACAGCGCCGTGCGGAGGAGCGCGTAGGCCTTGGCCCCCGTCTCATCGGGAACCAGGTAGTAGGACTTCTTGTACAGGATGGGGTCGATCTCCTCCAGCTCGACGAATTGCTGGATGTCGATGGACCGACTGGACTCCAAAGGCACCTTCTCCAAGTCATCGTCGGTGAGCACGACGTAGTGGCCCTTCTCGTACTCGAAGCCCTTGACGATGTGTTCGAACGTGACCTCTTGGCCGTCGATCTCGCAAACCCGCTTGTAGCGGATCCGCCCGCTGTCCTCTTCGTGGAGCTGATTGAACTTCAGCGACTTCTCCTCGGTCGCGGGGAACACCGCGACCGGGATGGTCACCAGGCCGAAGGAGATGGCCCCTTTCCACATGGCTCTGGGTGGCATGGCGAACCTCCAAGGAAGATCGGTTCCAGGAACCACCGATTCTAGCGGTCCCCCCCATCGTCATACCATCGTGGGGTGACGCCGTCGAAGAAGCGTGCCTCGGGACCCCCGTTCATGGCCACGTTCCCCACATCCCTGCCCGCCGAACGGAGCGGGGAGGCGTGGTGGATGCGGGCCGGCGACCGGGAGCTCCGCCTGTCCAACCTGGACAAAGTGTTCTGGCCCGATGAGGGCTACACCAAGGGCGACGTCATCGCCTACTACTTCAACGTCTCCGGCCTGATCCTGCCGCACCTCCTCGAGCGGCCCCTCACGATGAAGCGGATGCCGGATGGGATCGCCGGCCCGTACTTCTACGAGAAGAGCGCCCCCTCGCACACGCCGGACTGG
This sequence comes from Actinomycetota bacterium, assembly GCA_035701505.1. GTDB lineage: Bacteria > Actinomycetota > UBA4738 > UBA4738 > HRBIN12 > AC-69. The sequence continues at coordinate 6,325 of DASSSA010000101.1, read as the reverse complement.
CTCCCCCGGTGCCCCGTGGAGAGCGAGGAGGCGAAGACCGGGCTCATCGACTACCTGATGGTCGAGGACGCGGCCGGCGTGCTGTTCATGGCCAATCTCGGCTGCATCGAGTTCCACCCGCTCCATTCTCGGTGCCGATCGGTCGAATCGCCCGACTATCTGTTCTTCGACCTGGATCCGTTCCCCCCGATCACGTTCGACGACGTCCTGGCGGTGGCGATGCACGTGAAAGCCTCCCTCGACGCGCTCGGCCTGGTGGGCTACCCCAAGACGAGCGGGGCAACGGGCATGCAGATCTACGTGCCGGTCGAGCCCGGTTACTCCTACCAGCAGGTTCGCGATTTCGTCGGCGCCGTGGGCCGCATGATCGAGCGGGCCGACCGGGATCGGGTGACGATGGCCTGGCAGGTGTCGAAGCGCTCCGGGAAGGTCTTCATCGACCACAACATGAACCGGGCGGGGGCCAACATCTCGGCCGCGTACTCCCTGCGGCCCGAGCCGGCGGCCACCGTCTCCACCCCGCTCACGTGGGAGGAGGTCCAGAAGGGGGTCTCGCCACAAGACTTCACCATCGAGACGGTGTGGAAGCGTTTCGCCAGTGTCGGGGACCTGTTCGAGGGGGTCCGGACCAAGCCGCAGGACCTCGGGACCGCGTTGGAGGCCATGGGTCTCCCGTCGGAGAAGGCCCTGGCCGCGAAGGCCACGAACACCGCGAAGGCCCCGAAGGCGACCCAGAACGCGACGAAAGCCGCGAAGGGATCGAACCCGAGGGATCGCCGGACCAGCAAGCAGGTCATCGCCGAATCGAAGGACCCGAAGCTTGCCGAGTACCTTCGCAAGCGAGACTTCGAGGGGACGCCCGAGCCGGCCCCCGGTATCACGAGGGGCAGGGGGAACTCGTTCGTGATCCAGAAGCACCGGGCCACCCGGCTCCATTACGACCTTCGGCTGGAGAAGGACGGCGCGCTGCCGTCGTGGGCCGTGCCGCGTGGGCTTCCCATCGCCTTCGGCGACAGGCGACTGGCCGTCCGGACCGAGGACCATCCGCTCGAGTACGGCGGCTTCCAGGGCACGATCCCTGAAGGCCACTACGGTGCCGGCGAGGTTCGCATCTTCGACAATGGCACGTACGAGCTCGTCGAGTGGACGGACAAGAAGGTGAGCTTCCGCCTCCTCGGCCGTCGGTACCGCGGCCTCGAGTACCACCTGGTGAAGACCCGGACCGACTGGCTCGTCTTTCTGGCCAGTCATCAGGACGCGCCGCTCATCGACCAGCCGCCCTCGCTGCAGCCGATGCTGGCCGAGGGAGGCCATCAGCCCTTCGACGATCCGAAGTGGCGATTCGAGCCCAAGCTGGATGGGATCAGGGCGCTCGCCTTCCTCTCCACGGACCTGACCCGGTTGATCACCCGACGGGGCCGCGACGTGGCGACGCAGTATCCGGAGCTGCACATGATCCACGAGCTGGTGGACCAGGTGAACGCGGTGATGGATGGCGAGATCGTGGCCTTCGACGAGGACGGGAAGAACTCCTTCGAGGCCCTCCAGCAGCGGATGAACCTGGCGAACGAACGGGAGATCAAGCGGATCGCCAAGCAGATCCCGGTGGCGCTGGTTGCCTTCGACCTCCTGTGGCTGGACGGCCGGAACCTCACCGAGCACCCCCTCGAGGAACGGCGGGGGCTGCTCCAAGCCGTGGTGGAGGAGGACGAGCGGCTCCAGCTCGTCACCTTCGTCGAGGGCGAGGGAAAGCAGCTGGTCGCGGCGGCGCGGTCTCACGGTCTGGAGGGCGTGGTGGCCAAGCGCCACGGCTCGAAGTACTTCTCCGGCCGGCGCTCGCCCGACTGGAGGAAGATCAAGCTCACGAACACGCAGGACTGCGTGATCCTGGGATGGACGCCGGGCCAGGGCGGACGCGCGGGGACGTTCGGGGCCCTCCTGGTCGGGGCCTACGACGACGAGAGGCTCCGGTGGACCGGGCAGGTCGGCACGGGGTTCACCGACAAGATGCTGGCCAGGGTGATGGAGCTGCTCACACCGCTCGTGACGAAGGAGCCGCCCACCGACGACCCCGAGCTCAAGGCGATCAAGGGCGCGACGTTCGTCCGCCCGGAGATCGTGTGCGAGGTCGAGTACCTGGAGATCACGAAGAGCACGAAGAAGATGCGCGCCCCGTCGTTCAAGGGCCTGCGGACGGACAAGGCGCCCGAGGATTGCATCCTGGAGCCGCCGGCGGTCAGCCGAGCGTCAGGAACGAGTTCAGCAGGATGACGGCCACGACCGCCGCGAACACCAGGAGCAGGGATCCCGCGATCGCACCGGTCCAGGCCATCCAGGCCCGGCGGGAGCGGTTCCGACCGGCGAGGCCCGCGAGCAGCGCGAGCAGGCCGAAGCCGGGAACCGAGCCGTACAGGCCGGAGGCCACCGCATCCGGGAGCGAGTCGAGGAACCGTGCGCCGGACGTGCCCGCGACGATCATCCCCACGCCGGCCAGTCCGAGCGCGGCGAACCCAACGGAGGCCACCGCCCATGGGTTGCCGTGGGCGGCCCCGGTCGCCGCCCATCGGTCGCTCCGCCGCGACGCCTGGGTCTCCGCCACAGCAGGTTCGTACACCTCGGATCGCACCACTTCAAGACTCGTTCGGGGCGAGGGCCCGCTCGACCCTGATCGCCTCCTTGACCCGGGAGGAAGACGAGATCAGAACGGCTCGTACCCTGCCCGGACCAGGAGCGAACGGACCTCTCGCTCGTCGATACCCCGAGCCAGGAGCTCCCGGTAGAGGCGGAGCGCCGCGAGGGACCTGCCGCACCGCGGGCAGAACTGGAAATCCTGATCGCAGGGCGTTTCGCACCACGGGCAGCGCGTGATCTGGATCTGACGGTCGGGCTGCAGCCCCGTATCGGTGAGGGCGTCGATGTAGCCCTTGCCGTAATCCCACTGGATGTACTCGTCCTCGTGAACCTCGAAGGCTGGCTCGTGCATCCGGGGCTCGCCGGTCTTCAGCATGTGCTCGAGGTTCTCCCGAAGGAGGTCCCATTCGTAGAAGTGGTTCTCGCCGCAGTCGGGACAGGCGATCACCACGCCCTTCACCCCCTGCGGGCCGAACACCTCTCGCATCCCATGCAGGTCGTCGAGGTCCGCGCGGACGTTGTTCGCCTCGTCGGGATCGAGGCTGGCCGGTGCCTCGTCCCCCGGGTCGACCGGATCCTCCATCATCGTTCCTCTTCTTTCAAAGAGAACGCCAGGTACCCCTCCGCGTACTCCATCCCGCCCTTCTCGCCCAGCTCCTTCGCCCGGTGCCGGACCCATTGCAGGTCGTCCTCGACGCCCTGGGACCGGTGCTTCGTCAGGGCCTCCACCTTCAGGTCGATCGTCTTGGTGATGTCGACGTACGTATCGGGTTCCTCGGTGGACAACCAAAGGTTCGGGACCTCGTACGGCTCGAACCCCGCCTCAAGGAGCTCAGGGAACTGGGGTCGGGAGGGGGCGTCGGGCATGACGGCGCACAGGGCGAGCTCGCCCGCAGCCCGATGGTCGGCATGGTTGATGTACCGCCGGCCGAACCACAACCTCGACGGGTCGGGCGCCACGATCACCTCGGGCCGGAGCCGGCGCACTTCGCGAGTCACGGCCTTGCGGGTCTCCAGGTTCACCTCGAGCATCCCGTCGGGGAAGTCCAGGAACGTCACCGTTCGGACGCCGAGGACCCGCGCGGCCTCCTCCTGTTCCGGCTTCCGGATCCCCGAGATCTCCTCCCTGGTCCTGCCGGGCTCGTTCGAGCCCGCCGAGCCGTCGGTGACGATCACGTAGTGGACCTCGGTCCCGTTCCGAGCCCACTCGGCAACCGTCCCGCCGCACATGTACTCGGCATCGTCGGGATGAGCGAAAAGGACGAGCGCGCTGGCGAACCCCATCCCGATGAGCCTACTGGACCCCACCGCCAACAGGGAGACTGGCGGGGTGAGCGACGGCGAGGACGGCGGGGCCCCGCCCGCGCGGGCCGAAGGGTTGAAGGACGAGTACCTCAGCGCGTCGGGGCTGGCCACGCTGGCCGGTATCGGAGCCGTGTGGGGGTTCTTCGGTTACACGGTGCTGTGGCAGGGCGTCCCGTTCGGGGTGGATCGGCGATTCGTGGAGTCCGTCGTCGGCACCCTCGTGCTGTTCCCCGTCCGGGCGGTCCTGTGGGGCGTGCACATCGGGGAGCGGTTCGCCGGTCGACCCTTCGACTTCGCCGACGACAATTGGTGGATCGGAGTGGCGGCGGCCGTGATCGGCGGAGCCGTCGTGGTCCTGGGGTTCGCGGTCGTCCGGACGGCCGCCAGAGCGCTCCGGCGCTGACGTCATTCCCGCCGTTCGACCGTCATGGCCATGCCGTGCTTCGGCCTGAGAGTGACCACCGGCTGGAGCTCGACACGATGGCCGGGCACGAGGTCGAGGCGCCACCGTTGGGCGATGGTGGCGAGGACGAGGACGCCTTCTAGCCTGGCGAAGTGCTCGCCGACGCACATCCTCGGCCCCGCGCCGAACGGCAGATACGCGTTCCGCGGCCGCCTGGCCCGCTCCACGTCCCCCCATCGTTCCGGGACGAACGCTTCCGGGTCCTGGTACCAGCGAGGGTCGTGGTGCAGGAGGTACGGGGACACGATCACGACGCTGCCTGCAGGGACGACGTACGGGCCGGCGTGGTGGTCCACCAGCGCCCGGCGGCCGATGGCCCAGGCCGGCGGGAGGATCCGCATCGACTCCGTGAGGACCATCTCGGTGAACCGCAAGCGCGGAACGTCGGCAACCGTGGGCAGTCGGCGCCCCAGGACCTCGTCCAGCTCGGCCTGGAGCTTCGCCTCCGCGTCTGCGTGCTGGGAGAGCAGGTACCAGGTCCAGGTCAGAGCGTTCGAGGTGGTCTCGTGGCCCGCGATGAACAGCGTCATGGCCTGGTCGCGAACCTGTGTATCGCTCATCCCGGCACCGTCCTCCTGCGCGCGGATCAGGAGGGACAGCACGTCCTCGCCGGTCGCGCCGGTCGAACGGCGCAACGCGATCATCCGACCGATCACGGCCTCGAGCGCAGCCTTGGACCGCTCGAATCGCCGGTTCGCCGGCAGCGGCAGGCGCATCGATAGCCGGAACAGGGGGGAGAACACCCTGCCGAACATCGAGAGCTGGAGGGCCAGCGCCTGGCCGACCGAACGCGTTTCCTCGGCCTCGATGTCGGTTCCGAAGAGCGTCGCTGCGACGACGGCGAGCGTGAGCCCGGCCATCTCCCGATGCACGTCCAGGATCTCCCCCGCCCGCCACCGGTCGGACGCGCGGGCCGCGAGTTCCACGATGGCATCCGCGAAGCCCTCGATCCGGTCGTGGTGGAAGATCGGCTGGATCATCCGCCGCTGCCGCCGGTGGTCGTCCCCCTCGCTGGTCAGCAGGCTCTCCCCCAGCAGGAGCTTGGCCGCCTGCATCGTCGGGCCCTTCATGAACTTCCGGCTCCCGGTCACGAGCACCTCCTGAACGAGGTCGGGGTGGTTCAGCAAGTAGGCAGGGAACCGGGGGAGCTTGACGTACGCCACGTCGCCGAAGGTGGCGGCCTGGGACAGGAGCCCGATCGGGTCACGCCGGAACGCCCGCAGCGCTGACAGACGAGAGAGCTCAGGTCCTGGCGGAACCGAACGGGGTGAGCTGATCGTCGACATCGTCTCGGACGAAAGGACACGCCCGATGACCGGATCCGTCAAGCGGCGCGCTCACGAGATCCGCCGCACGGCACTCGGGGCCTGTCCGCCGATTCCAGGCTAGGAGCCGTATCCGCGGCCACCGCCGGACGAACCGCCGCTCTCGCCGCCCGACGTGCTGGTGCCGGAGGGGGTCACCGCGAACCACACGCCCGCGATCCCCTGGCCGCTTGCCTGGCCCGATCCGGAATCCCCTGCGTACGTGTACAGGGGCATGCCATTGATCGTGAGCTGCGTGGAGCCGTCGGGACGCATGATCGTTCCGAACGTTCCCATGATCACCCCCGTGTCTTGTGGGAGCGAACCGGTCACGAGCACCGGCGGCCAGGACGAAGCGCATCCTCCCGTGCACACGATCGTGCTCCCCGTCTCCTTGGCGTTGTGGTACAGCGTCAGGCCGGCGCTGTTCGCAAGTACCGTCCCGATGCCGGAGACGGAGTCCGTCTGGACGGAGAGTTTCGTTCCCGACGGCGAGGGCGTGCTGTCCCCCGAGGACGTGCTGCCGCTGCTTCGACCGCACGCGGCCAGGAACAGGGCAGCCAGCGCGATCGCGGGCAGCACGGAGCGTCGCCTTCCGTGGTACAGCTTCATCCTGCATGCC
>DASSSA010000100.1:0-2266 GCA_035701505.1 Actinomycetota bacterium | reverse complement strand
TGTGAAGTGGGTGCGTACGCCGCCGGGATCGTCGATGTGCCCCGGCCCGTGGACGACCATCGGGTCCCGAGTTCCACCCTGGTGCGAAGCGACCTGCTTGCCCCAGTTGTACGGGCAGTTGCCCGCCCACGCAAGCCCCGCCGAGTAGTGCGCCGCCATCTGGTCGCTGCCCCAGGCATCGAGCCCGCCGTGCTTGAGCGCCAATCCGAGCTGCTGCTCGCTCGTAAGCGGAATTCCGTTCAGCGAGGTGAGCTCGTTGAAGGTCCCCGTGAGCGTGCCCTCCATGCTGGCGCCGTTGTCGCCCCAGATCCAAATGATCAGGGTGTTGTCGAGCTGGCCCATCCGCTCGATCGCGTCGATGACCCGCCCGACGTTGTGGTCGGCGTTCTCGGAATACCCGGCGTACACCTCCATCTGGCGCGCGAACAGCCGCTTCTCGGTCTCGCTTAGGTCGTCCCAGGCAGGGATCGCCTCGTCCCGCTGTGACAGCTCGGCGTCTTCGGGCACCACCCCAAGCTTCTTCTGGCGGGCGAACGTCTCCTCGCGGAGCTTGTCCCAGCCCTGGTCGAACTTCCCCTTGTACTTGTCCGCCCACTCCTGCGGGACTTGGTGCGGCGCGTGGCTGCACCCGGTCGAGTAGTAGACGAACCACGGCTTGTCGGGCTCCTCGGCGTGGACCGTGTGCAGCCACTGGATCGTCCTCTCGGCCATGTCGTCAGGGAGGTAGTACGGCTCTCCGTCCTTGCCCCCCGGCACGCCGATCGTCGTCTGGTTCTCGGTGATCAGGGGGTCGAACTGCCCGGACTCGCCGCCGAGGAAGCCCCAGAAGTAGTCGAACCCGAGCCGGTTCGGCCACCGGAAGAAGGGACCGGTAGCACCGGTCTGGCCGTCCGGCGTCAGGTGCCCCTTGCCGAACATCGCTGTGCCGTAGCCGTTCTCCTGCAGGACCCTGGGCAGCGGGCAGCAGTCGCGCGGGATAGTGGCGCAGTAGCCGGGAAAGGGACCCGCGAACTCGCCCACCATGCCGTAGCCGACTCGGTGTGAGTTTCGGCCCGTGAGCAGAGCGGCCCTCGTGGGCGAGCAGACTGCCGTGACGTGGAAGCGGTTGTAGCGAACGCCGGCCTCCGCCATCCGGGTGTAGTTGGGGGTGTTGATCGGACCACCGAACGTGCTCGGATTGCCGAAGCCCGCGTCGTCGATCAGGACGAGCAGGACGTTGGGAGCACCCTCCGGCGCCGAGACGCCGGCCGCCTGGTTCCAGTCGGGCTCTGAGCCATCGAGCGTCTTGTTGATCTTGCCGGCGAACGGTGGACGCTGGATCGGCAGCGCTGTGCGGTCGACGTTCGCTTCACTCATGGCGTTACTCCCTTCACTCGTGGCGTCAAGCGGGCTCGGTGCGTGCCGGCTCACCGGCCTCGCGGGTCTCGGCCTTCTCGGCCGCGCTCTTCATGAACATGCGGATAGCCTCCTCGCTCGGCCACTTCACCGGGAGCGCCTTGACGGCGCCAACGACCTTGACGTGGTAGGACACGGACGTCCCCTCATCGGTCGGAGTGAAGCTGACCGTCGCATCGAACTGGTCCAGCGGCAGGCCCGACAGCATCCGGTACGAGTACCGATCGGGACGCTCATACTCGGTCATCTCCTCGCGGACCGTCGCGCCGACCAGGTGCAGCTTCCGGATCGCGCCGAGTCCGTTGGGCGGCGGCTCGCCCTCTTGTTCCAGCTCCGCTGTCCGAATCAGCTTGAGCAGGTCCGCGTATCCGCGATGGTCGAGGTAAACGTCGAAGACCGTCTCCGGCTTCGCCTTCACCGTGTCTTCGATGGTGAACTCGCTCATCGGAATCCGGAGTCTCAAAGACCGTGGGCCGGAGCGCATCATCCGAATCGGGTGATTTCTGCCCCGGGGCCGATTTCACCCGAAACGGATGAGGCGCCGGTGTGAGGAGCGCTGACACACTGCGGGGGGTGCCAACGGATTCGGAAGAGCGGCCCACCGTCCAGCGGGCCAAGGCTGGGGGAAGCCCTTGCTGTGGTCCCTCCCGGAATCCGGATCCAGCGGCGATGGCGGGCGATGCGGATCTCCCGACGGGCGACGGAGACGGCTCGACGGCGGGCATGGTGCTGCTCGAGGGAGGCCCGTTCATGATGGGCAGCGATGACCCCGACGGCTTCCCCGCGGATCGAGAGGGGCCGGTGCGGCAGGTCGAGCTCGATCGCTTCTGGATCGATCCGGTCGCCGTAACGAACCGCCGCTTTGCCGAGT
>DASSSA010000099.1:0-7873 GCA_035701505.1 Actinomycetota bacterium | reverse complement strand
CGGGCGTCCCGGAAGGCCGCCTTGTACCGGGACTTGCCGTCCGCCCTGATCTGGACGTAGACGCCCGGGACCTTGGTCCTCTCCCACTTGCCCGCCATTGTGGTCCCCTCCCTTGTCCTTCGATAGTCCAACGACAAGGGTATCTTGACGGGAGAGGGGTGTCAATGGGCCAACTACCAGGTACTTTGTAGTCGCGGGGACGGGATTTGAACCCGTGACCTCTGGGTTATGAGCCCAGCGAGCTACCGGACTGCTCCACCCCGCAGACCGATGCTAGCAACACGCCACCCCCAGCGCCAAGCCCATCGACTGATCGTGAGCTCTCAACCTTCACACATCGTTAACCCGGGGGAGGCTTCCTCCCCGATCCCGACCGGTACCCTCGAAGACATGGATCGACAGATCGGCATCCCCAGCAACCCGAACGACGAGTCCCCCCGCAAGGCGGTGCTCGCGCTCGTGGCCCACGACGAGAAGAAGGACGACCTCCTGCGCCTGGCCAAGCGGTATCGCTCCAGCCTGGCACGGCTGCACCTGCTGGCCACGTTCCACACCGGAGCCCTCCTCTCGGAGGAGGTTGGCCTTCCCGTCGAGCGCTTCGGCAGCGGGCCCGAAGGCGGCGACATCCAGATCGGCGCGCGGATCGTCCAGGGCGATGTGGACGCCGTCGTGTTCCTCCGCGATCCCCTGACCGCCCATCCCCACGAGCCGGACATCCAGGCACTGCTGAAGGTCTGCGACGTGCATGGGGTGCCCGTGGCAACCAACCTCGCGTCGGCCGAGATCCTGCTTCGGTCACTCTCCCAGGCGATCTGGTGGGGGCGGGACGCCGCGGCCGCATCCCACGCCTAGGGCGCCAAGAGCACCGTTCTCTCCGAAAGGCTCAGCCGGACGGGCTGGGCGTGGCCGACGCGGTGGGCGACGGGGTGGGCGCCGCCGATGGTGACGGCGACGGTGGGCCCGTCCCGCTCCTCGCCGCCAACTGCTCGGCCCGCCGGATTGCCGCCTGGGCCGCGTCGACCTCGGCCTGGTACTTGGCGAGATCGCCGGCCTTGAGCGCCGCGTCGGCTGCGGCGAAGTGGTCCAGGGCCTGTTGCAGGAGCTGCGCGATCTGCCGCTGGATGTTTCCTCCGGGGGTCGGCCCCCCCCCGCCGCCTTCGGGCGGCACGACCTGCGTCCCGAACGAGTCGTTCAGCGCCTCCGTCAGCGTGCTGCCCAGCCCGACATCCCCACCGTTCGTCACCAGGACGCGCTTCAGCTCGGGGATGGCCGTCTCCTGGGTCGACCGGACGTACACGGGCTGGACGTACAGGAGGCCGTTCGCCACGGGGATGATCAGGAAGTCCCCGAACTTGACCTCGGAGCCGCTCTGGCCGAACAGGGTCTGGTCGGCGGAGAACCTGGGATCCTGGCGCATCCGGGCGAACACCTGGGACGGCCCGTCCACGTTCTGGCCTGGAGGGAACTCGTACGCGACGATCTTGCCGTAGTCCGGGCCGGCGTCGGATTTCGCCGCCATCCAGGCCACCACGTTCTGGCGCCCCTGGGGGTTGAACGGCAGGACCAGCACGAACGATTCTTCCGCGTCACCGGGGAGCCGCAAGAGCAGGTAGTAGGGCCGCATGGGGACATTCTCGTTACCGCCGGAGTTCGCCGGAATCGTGGGGTCGAACGGGACCTGCCAGAAGTCCTGCTTCTGATAGAAGACGTCGGCCTCGGTGACGTGATAGTTGGCGAACTGCTCCGCCTGAACCTGGAAGAGGTTCTCCGGATAGCGGAAGTGGGCGGCCAGCTCCGAAGGCGCCTGGTCGATCGGCGTGAACAGGTCGGGGAAGGCGTTCTCCCACACCTCGATGATGGGGTCCGACGTGTCGGCGACGTAGAAGGTCATCGTGCCGTCGTACGCGTCGACGACCACCTTCACCGAGTTTCGGATGTAGTTCGCCGTCCCGTGAAGCCCGCTCACGCCCAGAGCGAGCGGCGTCGCCTGTTCGAGGGAGATCTCCTGCGAGTATGGGTACCCGTCGGTCGTCGTGTAGCCGTCCCAGATCCACTGCACTCGGCCGTCGACGATCGCCGCGTACGGGTCCGAGTCGAAGGTGAGGAACGGCGCGGCCTTCCGGACGCGATCCTGGATGTCCCGGAAGATCAGGATCCGCGAGTTGTCCTGGATCAGCCCGGAGATCAGCAGGTTGACGTCGCGGAATCGCCATGCGAACAGGGCGCGCTTGAAGAACCCGCCGATGGGGATCCCGCCCTCTCCTTCGTAGGTGCTGGAGATCTGCTGGCTGCTGCCCTCAGTGGCGGCGTAGTCGAGCTCCTTGGTCCCGGTATCCACCACGACGAACGGGGCGGCGTCGGTGTTCTCCCCATAGTAGATGCGGGGCTGCACGTCGAGGGGCGGCTGCCCAACCGGGGGGATGTCCGACAGCGTGAACCCCGGCGCGCCCTCGGTGGTGGCCGTGTTCACGGGGGCTGCGACCGCGCCGAAGCCGTGCGTGTAGACCAGGTGCTTGTTCTGCCACGTGGCGCCGCCACCGGGGATGGAGTCCTGGTTGACCTCGCGGGCCGACAGCATGACCACGCGTCGCTCGCCGTTCAGTTCGTACCGGTCGACGTCGACGTCCTTGAACACGTAGTACTGCCGGATCCGCTGGAGGGACTCGAAGTTCTCCCGGAGGATGTCCGGCCGCCACAGCCGGATGTTGGACACGGTGGCGTCGTTCCCTTCGACCTCTTGCGGGGTCACGCTGGTCGCCACGGTGCGTTGTTGTGCCTGGATCGCATCCAAACCGAACGCTGTTCGGGTGGCCGCGATGTTGCGGTCGATGTACGGGCGCTCCCGCTGCAGCTCCTGGGGCCCAACCTGGAACCGCTGGACGAACGCCGGGTACGCGGCGCCGGCCGTGATCGACACCAGTGCCAGCAGGCCGAGGGCGATGACAGGGATTGCCCAGCCTCGCATCCGGATGTTCACCAGGAACAGGATCGCGCACGCGACCGCGATGAAGGTCAGGATACGAAGCGCCGGAAGCTGCGCCCTTACGTCGGTATAGGAGGCGCCTTCGACTACCCCACGCTTCGATGTCAGCAGGTCGAACGTTCCGAGGTAATACCCCCACGCCTTCGTCAGCACGATCAGCCCCAGTAGGACCGAAAGATGGGCCTTGACCTGCGGCGTGACCTTCTCGGTGAAGGCGGGGGCCTGGGGCCGGATCCCACCCCACAGGTAGTGGGCGACCGCCGTGATGAACGTGATCCCCACGAGCGAGGAGAACAACCAGCCCTGGACGAACTCCAGCCACGGAAGGCCGAAGACGTAGAACGCCGGATCCCGGTTGAACAGGGGGTCCGTCGAGCCGAACGTGATGCCGGAGGAGTTTCGCCACAACAGGAACGTCCTCCACTGGGTGGTAACCCCCAAGCCGACGAAGAAGGCGATGACGCCCGCGATCACCGGGAGGAGCCACCACGCGTACGGCTCGAACGCCAGTCGGTACCGCTCGATCACCTCCTGCTCGGGGCCGATGGCTCGGTAGCTCGGCGTGAGGAGCCGGACGATGAGCAGGTTCGCGTACAGGATGGCGAAGAACGCCGCCCCGAAGATGAGGCCGAGGGCGATCTTGGTCCGAAGGATCGTCCAGAAGACCTGGCTGAAGCCGACCTCCCGGAACCACAACATGTCGACGAAGAACCCGGACAGCGCGGTGAAGACCACAAGGACCACCACCAGCGCGACACCGGCGATGATCAGCCACCGCCGGCCGCCTCCGGCTTGGACGACGCGTGCCACACCCGTCCTTTCGGTACCGGGAACGCGTCAGCCTATCACCGGGGCTTCGGCCGGGCCGACGCGGGTCACGACCCGCTCCACAGGTAATCGACGGCATCCCGGAATGACGAGACGGGCTCGAGGATCATGCCGTCCGCCCCCGCCGATCTCGCCGCGGCGATGTTGTCTTCGGGTACCAGGAACACCGACGCTCCCGCATGATCGGCGGCAACGACCTTCCCCTCGATGCCGCCGATGGGGTAGACCCTGCCGTCCAAGCCTATCTGTCCCGTCCCGGCGATGGTCCGGCCGGCGGTCAGGTCGCCCGGGGTGAGGAGGTCGTACAGCCCAAGGGCCCACATCAGACCGGCCGATGGACCACCAACATCCCCGCTCTCGATCAGCACTCCGAACGGGAAGTTCGAGATGAGGAACACGCCGATCCGGGGTTCGTCCCTCCCGCCACAGGGCGCTCGCCTGAGGTCCACGAGGTGCTGCTCCCCGCCGGCCCGGATGTCGAACGTGAGGGTCGATCCGGAGCGCGCAGACTCGATGAGCCTGCTGGCCTGGGCGGTGCCTCGGATGGCCTGACCGTCGATGGCCCGGATCAGGTCACCTGGGAACAGCTCCCCATCGGCCGCGCAGCCGGGCAGGATGGCCTCGACCAGTGCCCCGGGCCGGTGATCCGCGGGGTAGCCGGTCAGCTCCGAGAGCACGACGGAGGTCGCGTCGAGCTTGCTCTGGTCCATCTGCGAGATGGCCCGCTGATGCTCCTCGGTCCTGGTCTCCCCCGGCGTGAACAGGTCCGACCTCGGAACGACGGCCAGGTCGGGATCGAGCCAGGCGAGCAGCGCTCCGAGAGCCGTGAGCTGCCGGAACCGCACGGAGGTCATCACGAAGCGGCCGGACGATCCGTATTCGGGATGGCCGGACACCCGGATGAGCGGCAGGACCTCCCGGGCGGGGCCGGGACCAAGCGAATACAGCGGCAGCCAGACCGTTCCGGAAAGAACGAATGTGGCCACCAGCGCCAAGACCAGTCCGATCTTGATGAGGCGCCGTGCGGCTGGCATCTGCTCCCATGCTACGGGCACGGCATCCGCCTGAAGGGGAACCAGACGGCGTAGGCTCTCGTCGGAAGGTTGTTGATGAACCCCCTGGCCATCATCGGGATCGCTCTTGGCGTGGGCCTCATCGCCTATGCGCTGTCGCTTCGCGACGACGACGACGTGCTCCTCGCCGAGCGTGTCCGTCCGGATCGGACCACGGCCGGACAGCCAGGACGAGACGACGAGTCGCTAGCCGTGGGGTTCGGTCCAGGCGAGGGGGTCGCTCCCGGGGACTCGTTCGCCTACGTTCCGGTGATCACGACGCCGCCCACTCTCCGCACCCGGCTGATGGGCCTCGGGGGCCTGATCCTGGTGGTCGTCATGTCCGCAGCGCTCCTGGCGCTGGCCATCTACCAGGCTGGGCACGTCATCAACCAGACACTGGCCCGGTTCCTGGGCAAGTGATTCCGTTCAGCGTCGCCTGACGAGCTGGAACGAGCTTCGATACTCGTCCAGGTGGTCGAGCATGGCCCCCGCTCCAAGCACGACCGTCTCGAGCGGACGCTCGGTGAGGTGGACGGGGACCTCGCATTCCTGCGCCAGGAGCAGGTCCAACCCCCGAACCAGACCACCCCCTCCCGTCAGGAACATCCCGGTCTCCAGGACGTCATGGGTCAGCTCGGGCGGAGCTTCAGCCAGGGTCTGGCGCGCCGCTTCGACGATGGCCTGGACCGGCTCGGCCATGGCCAGGCGGACCTCGTCCTCGGTGACCCGGACCTTTCTCGGCGCGCCGCTCGCGATCTCCCGGCCTGCCACCACGGCGACCATCCGATCCGGCGTGGGAAACGCTGCTCCGATGGCCACCTTCAGCTCCTCTGCCGCCCGCTCCCCGATGGCCACGCCGTACCGCGTGCGGAAGTGGTCCCGGATGGCCGTGTCTATGTCGAACCCGCCGATTGGGACGGAACGGCCGCTCACCACCCCGCCCATGGATACCACGGCCATCTCCGTCGTCCCGCCCCCGATGTCGATGATGAGGTTGCCGACCGGCTCATGGATGGGCAGCCCGGCCCCGATCGCCGCCGCCAGGCCCTCCTCGACCAGCACCGGATTCCTTCCCCCGGCGAACCGGATCGCCTCCCGGACGGCCCGAAGCTCGACGGGGCTGCTGTCAGACGAAACGGATACCACGACCCGCGGCTTGGGGAACCTCGGCAGACCGATCCTTCGGAAGACGAGGGCGATCATCTGCTGCGTCATGTCGAACTCCGTCATGACCCCGTGGCGGAGCGGTCGGACCACCGAGCGGTTCCCGGCCGAACCGCCGAGCATCTTCCAGGCCTCGGCCCCCGCGAACTCGACCTTCCCCGTGGATCCGTTCAGGGCGATGACGGTCGGCTCGTTGAACACGATCCCCTCGCCCTGCCTATACACGAGCGTGTTGGCCGTGCCCAGGTCGATCGCAAACTCGCGGCCCACTAGCTCCCCATCACCCAGTGGGACTCGCCCTCGGCGAGGTGCTCCTTCTTCCAGATGGGAACGTCTTCCTTCAGCCGCTCGATGCCGTACCGGCAGGCGTCGAAGGCTTCCGCGCGATGGGGGGCGGAGCATGCGACGACGACCGAGGCCTCTCCGATCCCAAGGTCGCCGGTTCGGTGCAGGAGCGCGACCTTCCTGACCGGCCACTTCTCGAGCATCTCCCCGCCGATCTCCTCCAGGCGCTTGGCCGCAAGTTCCTCCCACGCCTCGTAGGTGAGACTGGTGACCGCCCCCGCGGCGGATTGGTCACGGACCGTACCGAGGAACAGACAGGTGCCGCCGGCAGTCGGATCGGCCACGAACGCCGCCGCTTCATCGCCGCCGATCGGCTCGGACGTGACCCGGATCAGCACTCGGTCTGGCATGGCTCCATTCTAGGGAGAGGCCGAAGCCGGACCCACGGACCGCACAACCGGGACGCCCACCTACAATGGCTCGCATGGCGGAACGCGACGAACCGCACCCGGTTGGGCCCTCCTCCGAGGACATGGGGGCGGATGCTCCCCTTCTCCGGGAGATCCAGCGCGTCCTGCTGTCCTCGACAGGCCCGGTGAACTGGGAGCTGGCCCGCCAGATCGGGATCGCGTCGGCCTCGTGGAGTGGAGAGGACCCGGCACCTACCGAGGACGATCGACGGTCCTTCGAGGAATCCGTCCGTCTGGCCGAGTTGAAGGTCCAGGGATTCACGGGCCTGGAGCCGCCGCACGACCTCCCAAGGGTTGACCCGGTTCGCCGGGGGCAGTGGGTCCAGGCCAACATCGACGGGCTGAAGTCCGTCGTCGAGCCAGCCGCGTCGAAGCTCGCCGAGGCCGTGGGTCGGGCCCAGGGCGAGGCGCCGCTCGCGGAGACGGCGGGGTTCGCCCAGCAGATGGTCACACAGCTCTCGCCGCTCCTGCTCGGGGCTCAGGTCGGTTCCGTCCTCGGCTACCTCGCGCAACACGTCCTTGGTCAGTACGACATCGCCCTCCCCCGTTCGGACTCCCCCGCGCTCCTATTCGTGGTTCCCAACATCGCCGACTTCGAGCGGGACTGGAGCTTGCCGCCCACGGACTTCCGGACGTGGGTGGCGCTCCATGAGGTCACGCACCGGTTCGAGTTCGCCCGGCCGTGGGCCCTGGGACGTTTCCGATCGCTGCTCGAGGACTTCCTCTCCACCGTGGAGCTCGACATCAAGGGCCTCCAAGCGCGCCTGGAGTCCCTCGACATGTCCGATCCGCAAGCCATGCAGGACATGCTTCAGGGCGAGGAGGGGCTGTTCGGCGCCGTTCTCGACCAGGAGCAGCGGCTCAAGCTGGGGAGGATCCAGGCCTTCATGGCTTCGGCCGAGGGCTATGGCGACCACGTGACGCACGCGATCGGAAGGGAGCTCCTTTCCTCCTACGGCCGGATCGAGGAGGCCATGCGCCGGTACCGCGAGACCGAGCAGGGCGACCCGGTGTTCGAGCGGCTCTTGGGGATCGAGATGAAACGCGAGCAGTACCGGCTCGGCCGGGCGTTCTGCGACACGGTCGCT
>DASSSA010000098.1:0-46333 GCA_035701505.1 Actinomycetota bacterium | reverse complement strand
GCGGTGATCATGATCCGCTTGCGGTCGAACCGGTCCACCAGCGCGCCGGCCACCGGTCCGAACAGGATGGACGGCAGCATCCTGGCCACCATCACACCGGCCACGGCATACGGCCCTTTGTTCCCGCCGAGCCTGGCCACGAGCGAGGCCACGGCCACGAATCCCACCCAGTCTCCGAGGGAGGAGACGGTCTGCGCCGCGAGCAGGCGGGGAAACGGCGGCCGGGTCAGAAGGTCTTTGAAGCTCGCCGATCGGGTGCCGCGAAGCTGCGCTACCTCGTCGGCGAGGCTCGACACCTACCCCTCCGCGGCTGACTCGGCCACGGCTCCAACGATAGTGCCGCAGCCGGTGCACTTCGTGATGCCGTCCTTCTGCTGCACCATGAGCGAGCCGCAGCTGGGGCAGGGGTCCGGAACCGGCCGCTGGCCCACCGTGAAGTCGCACTCGGGGTAACGGTTGCAGCCGTAGAACAGGCTCCCACGCTTGCCCCGGCGAGCCCGCTTCACTACCAGGTCGCCCTGCCCGCACTTGGGGCACTTCACGCCGGTCTTCTGCTCCTCCCGCTTGATGTACCTGCACTCGGGATAGCCGGTGCATCCGGTGAACGGCCCGAACCGCCCCCACTTCTTGGCCAGCGGCTTCCCGCACTCGGGGCACGTCTCCTCCAGGACCTCGGGCTCCTTCCGCTCCTGCCCGTCGATGTTGCGGATGTAGCTGCAGTCCGGCCAGTTGCTACAACCGATGAACTTGCCGTACCGGCCCAGCTTGATCACGAGCTGTCCCGGGCTCCTACCCTCCTGCGGGCACTGCGGGCAGGTCTCGTCCAGCACCTCCTCGAACCGCTGGATCTCGCCCTCGTTCTTCTCCAGCAACCGCTCGAACGGACCGTAGAACTCGTCGAGGACCTGGACCCATCGCAACGTCCCCTCGGCGATCTCGTCGAGGTCCTCCTCCATCTTGGCCGTGAAGTTCACGTCCACGACGTCGGGGAAGAACTCCTTCAGCAGGTCGGTCACGACCTCGCCGACGTCCTCGGGGAAGAACCGCCGCTCCTCCAGCCGCACGTACCCTCGGTCCTGGAGCGTGGAGATGATCGAGGCGTAGGTCGAGGGCCGGCCGATCCCCAACTCCTCGAGGACCTTCACCAGGGACGCCTCCGTGAACCGGGGGGGTGGCTGCGTGAAGTGCTGCTCCGGCAGGACCTCCAGGAAGCGCAGGACCTGCTCGGCGGTCAGGCGCGGGAGCGCGGACTCGGCATCCTCGTCGGCCGCGTCGTCCCGCCCCTCGAAATACACGCGGCGGAACCCGTCGAACGTCAGCGTTTGACCGGTGGCGCGGAGCAGGTACCGGTCGTCGCCAGCCGCGGCCTCGACGTCCACCGACACCTGGTCGAACCGGGCCTCGGCCATCTGAGAGGCCACGGTGCGTTGCCAGATCAGCCGGTACAGCGCCAGCTGGCCCTTGTCCAACGCGCCGGCCACCCGGTCCGGCGTTCGCATGGCCGAGGTGGGCCGGATAGCTTCGTGCGCCTCCTGGGCCCCACGCTGCTTGGTCTTGTACCGTCGCGGTTGCTTCAGCGCGTACGCGGCACCGAACTCCGTCTTCACCACTTCGGCGATCTCCCGGAGGGCCGACTCGGCGATGGTGGTGGAGTCGGTTCGCATGTAGGTGATCAGCCCCACCCGCCCTTCGCCGGGGAGCTCGATCCCCTCGTAGAGCTGCTGGGCCAGGCGCATGGTCCGCCTGGCGCCGAACCCGAGCTTGCGAGCGGCCTCCTGCTGGAGCGTCGAGGTGGTGAAGGGCGGGGCGGGGTTGCGCTTGACCTCCTTCTCCCGGACCTCCCGCACCCGGTACGCCGCCTCCCGCAGGCGGTCGGCGTGGAGGGCGGCGTCCGGTTCAGCGGACAGGGTGATGCCCTTCTTGTCGGGCGAGGTCGCCAGCTTGCCCTGAGGGATCTCGATCAGGCGGGCCGCGAACGGGGCCTCGTCGCCCTCCGGGGTGAGGCGGACGTCGACGCTCCAGTACTCGACCGGGACGAAGGCTGCGATCTCCCGGTCCCGGTCCACGATGAGCCGGAGGGCGACCGACTGGACCCGCCCGGCCGAGAGGCCGGGACGCACTTTCTTCCACAGGACCGGCGAGAGCCGGTATCCGACGAGCCGGTCCAGGATCCGCCGGGCCTGCTGGGCCTCCACGAGGCGGAGGTCGATGGCCCGGGGGCTCTGGAAGGCCTCGAGGATCGCGTCCCGGGTGATCTCCGTGAACGTGACCCGCTTCGTCGCGGCGGGATCGACCTTCAGGACCTCGGCCACGTGATAGGCGATGGCCTCGCCCTCCCGGTCGAAGTCGGTGGCCAGCACCAGGTCATCGGTCTTCTTCAGGGCGGCTCGAAGCGCCCTGACGTGCTTCTCGGAGTCCTCGGGGACCACGTATTCCGGCTCGAACTCCCGCTCGGTGTCCACGCCGAGCTTGCTCTTGGGGAGGTCGCGGATGTGGCCGTAAGAGGCCCGGACCGTGTACTCGGGGCCCAGATAGCGCTCAAGGGTCTTGGCCTTGGTGGGCGACTCCACGACCACCAGCGTCTTCGTCATAGCGGTAACCATCTCTTCGTCGTCAAAGGGGAGGAGGCACGGCGGACGGCGAGAGCCGCCTCCGGGCGCAGGGTACCAGCCCCCACCCCTCTGGCCGGGGAGGCTCTGGTCCCTCGGCACCGGGCGGGAGGTGGTTCCCTCACCGGGTCCTTGGAACGCGGTGATACCCTCGCTGCATTCCCCGGCCCTCGGAGTCGGACCGTGCTCGCCCTGTTCGGCCAACTCGTCACGGAGGAGATCGCCAGGTACGGCTACGTCGCGATCTTCCTGCTCATGGTGCTCGAATCGGCCTGCGTGCCCATCCCCAGCGAGGTCACGATGCTGTTCGGGGGGGCCCTGGTCAGCGCGCCGTTCTTAGCCCCCGAGCAGCAGCTGGACCTGGTAGCCGTGGCCCTGGTCGGGGCCGTGGCCAACCTGGTCGGCTCCTGGCTGGCCTATTGGGCCGGCTACGCGGGAGGCCGGCCCCTGGTGGACCGGTGGGGTCGATACCTCTTATTGAGGCCCCATGAGATCGACCGGGCCCACTCCTGGTTCGACCGGTACGGGCACGAGGCCGTCTTCTTCGGCCGGCTCCTGCCCGTGGTCCGCACGTTCATCAGCCTCCCCGCGGGGGTGGCCCGGATGAATCTGTGGAAGTTCAGCCTGTACACGCTGCTCGGGTGCCTGCCGTGGACGTTCGGGCTGGCCTTCCTGGGCTACAAGCTTGGGAAAGAGTGGGACGAGGTCGAAGGGTTCCTTCGGCCGGTTTCCTGGCTCATCGCCGTGCTCCTCTTGGCCGCCGTGGCCTGGTGGGCCTGGCGCCGGATCAGGTCCCTGCGGGCACACCCCCTTCCTCCGGCGGACGCGGAGGGACGAGCGGAGGAGCAACAGCCCGCTTCTCGATGAGCCGTCAGGGCGCGAGCCCGATCTCGGGGGCGACCGACTGGAGCCCCTCGATCCCCACCGCCAGGAACTCGTCGAGGGGAAGGCCGATCGAGCCCTCGACCGAGGTGACCTCGTCGCGGTTCACGCCGGGGGCGAACGCCTTCTCCTTCAGCTTCTTCTTGACCGAGGACACCTTCATACCCGCGGCCTTCTCCGGCCGGACCAGGGCCGCGGCCACGAGCAGCCCGGCCACCGCGTCCGCGTTGACCACCGCCTTCGACATGAGGTCCGTTCGGAACCGCTCGTGCGCGTGGGCCAGGACGCCGTTCACCACCCGCTCGTCCACCCCGGCCTCCCGGAGCCACTCGACCGCGAGGTAGGCATGACGATCCGGGTCGTCCTGGGTCTGGTCCTGGTCCAGGTCGTGGAACAGCCCCGTGAGGGCCCACAGATCCTCGTCCTCCTCGAACCGCCGGGCGAGCGCGCGCATTACGCCTTCAACCGAGATGAGATGACGGACGGTGGTCTCCTTCTCGGCCTTCTGTCGGCAGAGCTCGATGGCAGCGGCTCGGTCCATCACGCCTCCTCCAGGGCGAACGGGACGCTCGACAGAATCACCCGGGGCTCGTACAGGAGCAGGCGCTTGACGAACAGCGCCGCCTGGTTGTGCAGCGGCCAGTGTCGCCACTTGCGGACCACGAACTCGGGGAGAACCACGATGACCAGGGTGTCGGGCCGCGCCGTGAACCGCCGGACCTCTTCAAGGATGGGGCCGGTGAGATCGCGGAACGGTGCCTCCACGATGTCGAGGGGGAATTGACAGCCCCGCTCCCCCCATTCCTCCTGCATCCGATGGACGGCCTCCGGATCGAGGTCGAAGTACACGGCCCTGGTCTCCGAGGATTCGAGCGACGCAGCGTAGTTCAGGGCCCGGATGGTCCCGTCGTGCACGCCCGAGACGAACACGAGCGCCACGGTCCGGGTGGGGATCAGCGGCCGGCCGTCGACGCCGACCGGCCGCCCAGCCTCGACGAACACCGGAACATCGGTGACCACGATGTTGGGCTCCCGGAGCAGCCCGGCCTTCAGGCGCACCAGGGCCCGTCGGCGGATCAAGTAGCCCGCCAGGCTTTCCCGGACGACTTCGGGGATGAACACGTTGACGAAGTCTTGAGGGGCCCGGTCGATGCCCCCCACGTACCTCCGGACGGCCTTGAGCATGTCCCCGTCCGGGACGGGGAGCGGCTCGAGGTCGGGCGCGCCCATGGAGAATTCCCGCCACCGGTCCCGGAGCTCGGCGGGGATGCCGTCGTTCGACGGGTACACCACTCGCCATTCGGTCGGACGGATCGATCGGATCGCCCCCAGGGCCTCCGCGGTGGCGACATCCAGGTCCCTGACGAGCAGCACCAGATGGTTCGCCCCGACCGCGCCCGCCCGCACCCTGCCCCGCCGGAGCTCTCGCAGCACCGCCTCGTAGTGCCGGTGGATGGACATGAACATGGTCACGATGAACGGCATCGCCGCGATCACGATCCATGCCCCGTGTATGAACTTCGTGTAGGTCACCACGACCAGCACCACGAACGTGGCCGTCGCGCCGATCCCGTTAATGACGATGGAGCGGCGCCAGCCCCTGGCGGCCATTGGTCCCTTCCGCTTCTCCTTCAGCCAGTGCCGGACCATCCCGGTCTGCGACAACGTGAATGAGGTGAACACGCCGACGACGTACAGCTGGATCAGGCGGGTGAGGTCAGCGTCGAAGACCACGATCAGCAAGCAGGCCAGCGCGGTCAGGACCACGACGCCGTTAGAGAACACCAGCCGGTCTCCCCGGTTGGCGAACTGGCGGGGAAGGAACCGGTCCCGGGCGAGGATGGCCGACAGCCGCGGAAAGTCCTGGTAGGAGGTGTTGGCCGCGAGGACCAGGATCGCCGTGGTGAAGATCTGAACCACGTAGAAGAAGAACCCGCCGCCGAACACCGCGTGGGCGATCTGCGCCACCACCGACCGCTCGTCGCTCACCGTCACGTGCATCCGGCTGGCCAGGAAGGAGATGCCCAGGAACATCGTGATGGCGATGGCCCCCATCATGGCCAGCGTGTCGGCGGCGTTCTTGGCTTGCGGTCGGCGGAATGCGGGCACGCCGTTCGAGATGGCCTCGACCCCGGTGAGGGCCGTGGATCCCGAGGAGAAGGCCCGCAGGATGACGAACAGCCCGATGGGGCCGGCCACCCGCGCCAGGTCGGCCGCCGGGGCGATCGGTTCGGCCGATGGACACCCGCCGAGGCACCGAACGAGCCCGACCCCGATCATGGCCACGATCGACGCGATGAACGCGTACGTGGGGAAGGCGAACAGCGTTCCGGACTCGCGCACCCCCCGCAGGTTGGCCAGCGTGATCAGCAAGACGAACCCGATCGAGAGCTCGATCCGGAAGGACAGCAGCTCGGTGGCCGCCGAGGTCAGCGCGAAGACGCCGGCCACCACCGAGACCGAGACCGTCAGGACGTAGTCGATGAGGAGCGCCCCCGCCGCCACCAGGCCGGGCAGCGTCCCCAGGTTCTCCTTGCTCACGATGTAGGCGCCGCCTCCGTTCGGGTAGGCCCGGACGGTCTGCCGGTACGACGCCACGACGATCAGCATGAGCGTGGCGATGGCGATGGCGATCGGCATCACGTATCGATAGGCGAGCGCGGCCGCGGTCGCCCCGAGCAGGACGCGGAGAATCTCCTCGGTCGCATACGCGACCGAGGAGAGCGCGTCCGAGGAGAAAACCGGAAGCGCCAGGACCTTCGGCAACAGCGTGCGCTCGATCTGGTGGGAAGCCATCGGCCGCCCCACCAGAACGCGCTTGAGCACCTCTCCGGCCGACGTTCGCTGGGGGGTCCCGGTGATCACGGAGGCGATTCTAGTTGGGGGGTTCCGAGCGGTCGGCGATCCACCGGTAGCCCACACCGGGTTCCGTGAGGATGAGGTCCGGCGCAGCCGCCCGGTCACCGAGCTTGCGCCGCAAGGCCCGCACGTAGACCCGAAGGTAGTGGCTCTCCTCCCCGTACCCGCGGCCCCACACCTTTCGTAGCAGCCACTGGTGGGTGAGGAGCTTCCCGGGGTTCGTGACGAACGCCTCGAGCAGCGCGTACTCGGTCTTGGTGAGGTGAACGGGCTCGCCGGCCAAGGTGACCAGGCGACGGGCCAGATCGACCTCGAGATCGCCGAATCGGAGGACGGCGGCCGCGGCCTCCTCCGGCTGCGCCCGGCGGAGCTGGGCCCGGAGACGGGCCAGGACCTCCTGCATCCCGAACGGCTTGGCCACGTAATCGTCGGCTCCGGCGTCGAGGGCCGATACCTTGTCGACCTGTTGGTCCCTGACGGAAAGGACGATGACCGGGACCTCGGAGAACGCCCGGATCCGGCGAATCACCTCGGTGCCGTCGAGGTCGGGAAGGCCCAGATCCAGGAACACCAGGTCCGGAGCGTCCTCGGCCGCGGCAACCACGGCCTCCTCGCCGGTGCCGGCGGTCTGGACCCTGTAGCCGTGGGCCTCCAGGCTCGTCCGCAGGGCCCGTCGGATCTGGGGCTCGTCGTCCACCACCAGGATCGTGGTCACGGCGCGGGTTCCTGCTTCACCGGTCGGGACTCCGCAACCGGCAGCTCGAAGACCACCGCAGTGCCCCCCGACGGTGACCCCTCGACCCAGATGCGTCCCCCGTGTGCCAGCACGACGGCCCGCGCGATCGCCAGGCCGAGGCCGCTGCCGGTTCGCCCGCTCCCTCCGTCGCTGCGGAAGAAAGGCTCGAACACGCGCTCGCGCTCCGGAGCGGGTATGCCCGGCCCCTGGTCGGCCACGCGCACCTGGACCGAGCCACGCCACGGCGCTGCCGAGACCACGATCTCTCCACCGGGCGGCGAGTACCGCACGGAGTTCTCCAGGAGGTTGGACAGGACCTGGTCGATCTGCACCGGGTCCATGGGCACCTCCGGAAGGTCGGGACGGACCAGCGTCCGGATCCGAACGCGCGAGAGGGCGGGCTTCATCCGATGCAGCACGGAATCGATCACGTCGTCGATCCCGGTGAGCTGCTTCGCCGGGACCAGCGCGCCGGCGCGCACCCGCGCGAGATCGATGATGTTGCCGACCAGGCGGTTCAGCCGGTCGGTCTCCTCCAACACGGTCCGCAGCAGCTCGCGTTGCTGTTCCGGCTGATGTGTCACCCCCTCATCGAGGAGGCTGGTGACGCCGGCCTTGATCGAGGCGAGGGGGGTACGAAGGTCGTGGGTCACGGAGGAGAACAGGGCTGCTCGAAGCTGGTTGGTCTCGACCGCCAGCCGGGCCCCCTCCACTTGCTTGTCCAGGCGGGTGCGCTCCACGGCGACGGCCACCTGCCGCGCGCAGGCCTCCAAGAGGACCCGGTCGTCCCCGGCAAGCGGCTCCAACCCGGCCCGGCGCACAGCGGTCAGGGTCCCGATCGTGGCGCCGCCGGCCGCGAGCGAAACCTCGACGGACGGGCCCTCACCCCCGGTCCGCTGCGCGGTGGCGTCCAGGGCCAGGTCATCCGTTCGGACGCGGATCTCGCTTCGGGCCAGGACGAACGGCTCCAAGAGCGCGTTGGCGAAGTCGTCGAGCACTCGCTCGAGCGGATCTCTCGAGAGCAGCTTGGACGCGAAGTAGTTGAGGAGCCGGGTCTCTCGCTCGCGGCGCGCGGCCCGATCGCGCTCCTCGAGCGCACGCGCGAGCAGCGCGCCGACGACCGTGGCCACGATCAGGAAAACGATCAGGGCGACCAGGTCCTCGGCCTTGCTCACACGGAACGTATTGCGGGGCGGGGTGAAGAAGAAGTTCAGCCCCAGGAACGAGAGGACCGCTGAAGCCAGGCCACTCCACAGACCGCCGACGGCCGCCGCCGTGACCACGGCCAGCATGTACAGGGAGGCAGCGCTGGCATCGCCTCCGTGGAAGGAGAGACCGATGAGGGTCGCGGCCGCCGGCGCGCCGGCCGCCGCGACCGCACCACGGACCCAGGGGCTGCGAATGACCCGCATGAATGGCCTCACAGCCCCAACGCTAGCGAGTTTTACGGGTTCTTCATGCCTCTCGCTTCCTCATTCACGGGTCACTTACGCCTCTTCGATGAACCTTCTGAGCAGGAGGTTCGGAGATGGCGACGAAGGAAGCGAAGACAGAGGCCGAGCCTTCGGCGGCGCCGGCACGGCAGGCCCGCCCGTCCGCCCTTCCCCAGGGATCGGGATACGCCCTGAAGCGGGCGGTCCTCGGCCCGCCCCTCCCAACGGCTCACCTGGAGCACGAGCGACTGGGCAAGCCCACGGCATTGGCCGTGTTCGCCTCGGACAACCTCTCCTCGGTGGCCTACGCGACCGAGGAGATCCTCAAGGTCGGGGTTCCCGTCGCTGGCCTGGCGGCGTTCGCGATGGTCATGCCGATCACGTTCGGCATCCTCGTGGTCCTGGCCATCCTGTTGTTCTCCTACCGCCAGACCATCAAGGCCTACCCCTCGGCGGGCGGCGCCTACATCGTGACCCGGGACAACTTCGGCCTGTTGACCGCCCAGGTCGCCGGGGTGGCCCTCCTCACCGACTACGTGCTGACGGTCTCTGTATCGGTGGCGGCGGGGATCGCCGCCATCACATCGGCGTTCCCAGCCCTCTACGCGTATCGCGTCTGGATGTCCGTGTTCTGCATCTGGTTCATCGCTTGGGGGAACCTCCGCGGGGTTCGCGAGTCTGGCCGGATGTTCGCCGTCCCCACGTACTTCTTCATCGTGATGATGTTCACGTTGCTCGGGCTGGGCCTGTTCCGGTCGTTCACGGGCGGGCTGCATCCCCTCCCCATCCCGGCCGACGCGAGCCTCGGCACGAGTGTCGTCACCCTCTTCGTCGTGCTGCATGCGTTCGCGTCCGGCGGCGCCGCGGTCACCGGGGTTGAGGCCATCTCGAATGGCGTGCCGGCCTTCCGCCCGCCGGAATGGAGGAACGCCAGGACCACCCTGATGTGGATGGGGAGCCTCCTCGGGGTTATGTTCCTCGGCCTGTCCTACATCTCCGTGAAGCTGCGAGTGGTCCCCAGCGAGACGAAGACCGTCATCTCGGAGGTCGGACGCGCCGTGTTCGGAGGTGGCGCCATCGGTTACGGGCTGTTCCTCCTGCTTCAGGTGGCCACGACGCTCATCTTGATCCTTGCCGCGAACACGTCCTTCGCCGACTTCCCACGACTGGCGAACTTCCACGCGACGGACAATTTCATGCCTCGCCAGCTCACCAAGCGCGGTCACCGGCTGGTCTTCTCCAACGGCATCATCGGTCTGGCCATCGCCGCGACCCTGGTCGTCGTGGTGTTCCAGGCGGATGTCCACCGGCTGATCCCGCTCTATGCGATCGGCGTGTTCACCTCGTTCACCCTTTCGCAGGCCGGGATGGCTCGGAGGCACCTCCGAATCAAGGAGCCCGGCTGGCGCCACGGCCTCGCCATCAACGCTTTCGGGGCGTTCACGACGGCCGTGGTCACGGTGATCATCGCGGTGGTGAAGTTCAGCCACGGCGCCTGGGCGGTCATGGTCTTCGTGCCAGTCATGGTCTGGCTCCTGGTTCGGATGAACCATCAATACCAGCGGGAGCACGAGGAGCTAGACGAGGACCTCCCTCGTTTCGATGCCTCGGGGGTCCGTCGGCCGATCGGCGTCCTCCTCGTCGAGCACTTGGATCGCGAGACGGTGCACGCCCTCCAGTACGTGAAGACCATCAGGGCCCAGCAGATGCACGCCATCTACTTCGCGCACGACGCAACGTCGAGGAAAGCCATCCAGACTGGATGGGACGAGCTGGGCATCGACGTGCCGTTGAAGGTCGTGAACTCCAGCGGCGATCTCCCGACGTCCCTCGCTCGATATGTTGAATCACTCCCTCGTGATGCCGACGTCAACGTGATCGTCGCCGTCCCTGCCTCCACCGGTTTCATCGACCGGCTCCGCCGTGGGCGCAAGGGGGCCCAGCTGGCGAAGGCATTGCTCCCACTCGACCGCGCGCGGATCACGCTCGTGCGGGACCACATGGGGCCGGGACACCCGATCACCGACGCAGCCGGCGGCCGCCACCGGATCCGAGTGCTGCCTCGGCCGAACCACCGAGCCACCGTGCTCGTCGACAAGCTCGACCGAGCCTCGCTCGAGGCTGTCCGCTACGCGCTCGGCCTCGGTGCTACCGAAGTTCGAGCGGTCCACGCCGCGGTGGACGTGGAGAACCAGGAGCGGCTGATGCGACGGTGGATGGAGCTCGGCATCCCTGTCGAGCTCGACGTCATCGAGTGCTGGGACCGAAACGTGGCCCGTTCGCTGGAACGGTATGTCGTCGACCTCATGGGCAGGGACAGCGAGGTCACGGTGGTCATGCCCCGCCGGGACTATGCCCGACTGCGCCACCGGATCCTGCACGACAGGACCAGCCGCAACATCGCGAGAGCGTTGGGCCGGTACGAGCACGTGGACCTGGCGGCGGTGCCCTACTACTTCGGCCACCGGCACCAACCGGCGGCGTCGGTCGGCTAACCTAACGACCCGTGCGAGTGATCATCGTCGGGTGCGGGCGGGTGGGCTCTGAACTCACGATCCAGCTCGCCAAGGCCGGCCACGACGTCACGATCGTGGACAAGCGGCCCACCGCCTTCGATCGGCTGCCCCCCGGCTTCGAGGCCCGCACCCTGGTCGGCTTTGGGTTCGACCGGGAACTGCTGGAGGAGGCCGGGGTCAAGGAGGCGGATGCCTTCATCTCGGTGACGAACGGGGACAACTCCAATATCGTCTCCGCCCGGGTGGCCCGCGAGTACTTCCACGTGCCCAAGGTCATCGCCAGGATCTACGACCCGCGACGGGCGGAGATCTACGAGCGGCTGAACATCCCCACCGTTGCCACTACCACTTGGGGGGTGAAGCAGATCCTCCTGATGCTGTCCCACGAACGCGAGGAGATCAAGGAGAGCCTTGCCGGCGGGGACCTGTTCAGGATGCGGCTGGAGATCGCGCCGCATCTGGTCGGCAAGCCCGTCCGCGCTCTGAACATGGACGGGAAGATCCTCGTGGCCGGTGTGGACCGGGGCGGGCACGGATTCATCCCCGTCGCATCGAGTTCCTTCCAGGAAGGCGACGTCGTCCACCTCATCCTTCACAAGGACGCCGTAGACCTGCTCGACGAGCTGCTCGCCCCCGTGGCGGAGCACTAGCGATGCGCGTCGTGATCTCCGGGGCGGGGGCCGTGGGGCGCTACCTGGCCTCCGACCTGGCCGCCCGGGGCCACGAGGTCCTGTTGATCGAACAGGACCCCGCGACCCTGGAGGTGGCCAAGGACTGGGCCCCGGACGTGGGATTCCTGCTGGGCGACGCCTGCGAACCCTGGGTGCTGGAGAAAGCCGAGCTGAAGACGGCCGACGTCGTGGTGGCTGCGACGGGCGACGACGAGGACAACCTGGTCACGTCGCTGCTGGCCAAGCAGGAGTACGCCGTGCCTCGCGTACTGGCCCGGGTCAACCACCCCAGGAACGAATGGATGTTCACCGAGCAATGGGGAGTGGATGTGGCCGTGTCCGTCCCGCACCTCCTCACGGCCCTGGTCGAGGAGGCGGTGACCGTGGGGGACCTGGTCCGGCTCCTCAGGCTGGAGGGTGGGCGGGTGGGGCTGCTGGAGCTCACCGTGCCGGACAGCTCGCCGAATGCCGGTCGGCCGATCTACGAGCTTCGCCTTCCCACGGACTCGGCCATCGTGGCGATTCTCCGGGAAGGACACGTGGTGATCCCGCAGCCGGAGACCGTGGTCACGCCGGGTGACGAGATCTTGGCCCTGGCCTCCAACGAGGCGGAGATCACGCTCCGATCAGCGATCATGGGGGAACCCGCCGGCTAGCGGCAGGGCGGAGCTGCCACCGGTACCCGATCCCCGACTCGGTCACGATGGCCTGAGGACGGCGCGGGTCCGGCTCGATCTTCTTGCGCAGCTGACTGACGAAGACCCGAAGGACGTCGACGTCCTCGGTGTACCCCTCGCCCCACACCCGCTCGAGGAGCCAACGGTGCGTCAACAGCTTCCCTGGGTGCCGGGCGAAGACATCGAGCAGGGACCACTCCGTCCTGGTGAGCCGGACATCCTCGCCGCCGCGGATCACCCGGCGCTGCTGGAGGTCCACCTCCACTTCACCGAGCACGTATCGAAGATCGGTACCCGTCTCCGGCCCTTCGGCCCGTCGTAGGAGGGCCCGCACCCGCGCGAGCAGCTCGTCGATCCCGAAGGGCTTGGTCAGGTAGTCGTCCGCACCCAGGTCGAGCGCGGCCACCTTGTCCGATTCGTCTTCCCGGACCGAGAGGACCAGGATGGGGACGGGGCTGGTCGCGCGGATCCTCCGCGCAACCTCCAGGCCGTCGAGCTTGGGAAGGTTGAGGTCGAGCACCACGAGGTCGGGATGAAACGTGCCGGCGAAGACGACCGCCTCCATCCCGTCGGCTGCGGTCTCCACGACGTACTCGCGTGCGCTCAGCGCCCGGCTGAGGGCCCGTCGGATCTCGATCTCGTCGTCGACAACGAGGACACGCTCCTTCTTCACGCGGCTTCGGACGACCGTGGCAGCGAAAAGGCGAACGTCGCCCCCCCGCCCGGCGTGTCCTCCACCCAGATCTCCCCATCCATGAGCGCGAGGAAACCCTTGGCGATGGCGAGCCCCAGGCCGGGCCCGAGACGCTGCTCCCGCTCGCGGAGCCCGTAGAACGGGAAGAACAGCTGTTCGCGCGCTGAGGCAGGAACCCCTTCGCCATGATCGATGACCCGGACGGTGGTTCGTCGGCCGTTCGGCCTCACCTCCACCTCCACCCCAGGGTGCCCGGCCCTCCAACCGGTCTTGGCTCCGTTGTCGAGGAGGTTGAACAGGACGCGATCCAAGAACACCGGGTCCGCCCGGACGAGGGCGGCGCCCTCATCCACGCTCGTTCGAACGTGGACCGAAGGCCACCGCGACGTGAGATGGTCGGCGCAGGCCGTGACGGCCTCGTTGACGTTCACCACCTGGATCCGCGCCTTCAGCACGCCGGCCTCGATCCTCCCCATGTCGAGGAGGTTGGCGATGAGCAGGTTCAGGCGATCGCTCTCCTTGTCGATCGTCTGGAGGACCTCGCGGCGCTCTGCATCGCTCCTGGAGACGTCCTCGGACAACAGGTCCGTGACCGAGGCCTTGATGGCGGCGAGCGGGCTCCGCAGGTCGTGTGACACCGCCGCAAGGAGCGACTTCCGCATCTGCTCGCCCTGGCGGTACACCTCCGCTTCGGTCGCAGCCCGCAACAGCCGGTCGCGTTCCAGCACCAACGCCAGCTGGTCGCTGATGGCCCGGAGCACTCGGCTCTCGGCCCCCGTCAGCTGAGGCCGGTCGCCCCGGAGCACGATGAGCCCGAGCGTACGGCCCCCAACCGACAAGGGTAGGCGCTCCGGTGCGTGGGCCGTCGAAGCGGGGTCCCATCCCGGTTGGATCTCGCCGGGCTGCGCCCTCACGGAGACCCGCTCTTCCAGGCGCCGGTCCGGGGTCTGAACGAAGAGCGCACCCGCCTCGAAGCCGAAGCCGTCGACGAGTTGCCCGAGGAGCGTCTCGTAGGTCTCGACGCCGGGCCCTTGGACAACGAGCACCCGGCTGAGCTCCTGTAGCAAGCGAAGCTCGGCCTCACGAGCCTCTGCGGCCTCGGCCCGGTCGGTGGCCCGGGCCAGCAGGATCGAGATCAGGATGGACACGCCGAGGAAGACGAACAGGACGACGACGTCCTCCGCGCGGGCGATCACGAACGTGCCGTAGGGCGGGATGAAGAAGAAGTTGAAGGCGAGGAAATCCAGGATCGAGGAGATGATCCCTGGTCCGATCCCGCCCACGCCGGCGCTCACGACGACCAGCACCAGGAAGACGAACCCCAGGGACAGGGGGCGGATGCTGCCCCGGAAGGGCAACAGCGCCCCCACCAACGCCGCCGTCCCGAGGACGGCGATCGCGTAGCCCGCGGCCCGTCGACGAGGCCGGGTCGGCTCCGGCAGGAGGCCGATGAGGGATCGCCTTCCCATATTCAAGAGGATGGCACAGCCGCATCGTTCCGCTCTACACCCGCCCGCCCATCCGGGGTTGTTCAAACGAATCCCGTAGGTGCGCGACCTCGTTCCTCATGAGTCCCTTAGGCCATCGGTCTACGCTGGCGTTCGGAAGGACGGTGATCTGGCGATGGCGGACGTCTGGTTGGTAGCACTGAGCGTGGCGTTCTTCGCGTTGGCGTTCGCGTTCGCGGCGTGGCTGGATCGGATATGAGGCTCGCGGACGTCCTCGAGCTGATCCTGTCGGTCGCCCTCCTCGTCTACCTGGTGTACGTGCTGATCCGGCCGGAGCGGTTCTGACGTGGGGACGATCGTCGTCTTCTCGGTCCTGCTCATCGTCCTCACGCCGCCGCTCGGCGCGTACATGTATCGCGTCTACACGCGCCCGGAGACAGGCCGGCTGGAAGGGGTGGTCTATCGGCTGATCGGCGTGAACCCTGGCGCGGAACAATCCTGGCGGCGGTACGCGTCGTCCGTCGTGTGGTTCAGCGCGATCAGCATGGTGTTCGTCTACCTTGTGTTCCGGTTCCAGCACCCGCTGCCGCTCAATCCTCAAGGGCTCCCGGCGGTCAATCCATACGTGTCGTTCAACACGGCTGCCAGCTTCGTGACCAACACCAACTGGCAGGCCTACGGCGGCGAGACAACCATGAGCTACCTCAGCCAGATGCTCGCGCTGACGTTCCAGAACTTCGTCTCGGCCGCGGTGGGGATGGCGGTGCTCATCGCGATGATCAGGGGCTTCACCCGAACCGGCACCGACAACTTGGGGAACTTCTGGCGCGACACCGTACGAGGGATCGTGTACATCCTGTTCCCCCTGTCGGTGGTCTGGGCGATCATCCTGATGAGCCAGGGCGTCCCCCAGACGCTCGGACACTATCTCCCGGTCGATGGGCTCCAGGGATTCAACCAGCTCCTTGCCCGGGGTCCGGTCGCCGGTCAGATCGCCATCAAGCAGCTCGGTACAAATGGCGGCGGGTT
The DNA here is from genome assembly GCA_035701505.1 of Actinomycetota bacterium. Classification (GTDB taxonomy): domain Bacteria; phylum Actinomycetota; class UBA4738; order UBA4738; family HRBIN12; genus AC-69. Next base: position 30,779 of record DASSSA010000098.1, on the reverse strand, counting down.
CTTCAACGTCAATTCCGCGCATCCCTTCGAGAACCCCACACCGCTCTCGAACTTCGTGGAGTTATTGGCCATCCTCCTGATTCCGGCGGCGCTGACATTCACGTTCGGCAAGATGGTCGGAAGTACCAGACAGGGATGGGCGCTCTTCGCCGCCATGTGGATCCTGATGATCGTGGGCATCGGAATGACGGTGCCGGGTGAGCGCAATGCCACCCCGTCGATGCAGGCCGCGGGTATCTCGGCCTCGGCTCCGAACCTCGAGGGAAAGGAAATCCGGATCGGGACCGATGAGTCGGCGCTGTGGGCGGTGGCCACGACCGACGCCTCCAACGGCAGCGTGAACTCGATGCACGACTCGTACCAGGCACTCGGGATGCTCGCACCGATGTTCAACATCGCCATCGGCGAGGTCATCTGGGGCGGCGTGGGAAGTGGCCTGTACGGGATGATCTTCTACGTCGTCATCGCGGTCTTCATCGGGGGGCTGATGGTCGGCCGAACCCCCGAATACCTGGGGAAGAAGATCAAGGCGCGACAGGTCAAGTACACGGTGATCGCCGTCCTGGTCCCGTTCCTGGTCGCGCTGGGCTTCACGGCTGCCGCGGCCGTGCTGCCCGCCGGGCTCGCCGGCAGGCTCAATCCGGGCGCACACGGGTTCAGCGAGATCCTCTACGCGTACCTGTCACAGGGGAACAACAACGGATCCGCGTTCGCCGGCCTCACCGCGAGCGGACCCTTCTACGCCATCACCGGCGGCATCGCCATGCTCGTTGCGAGGTTCGTGCCGCTCCTCGCCGCATTGGCCCTCGGCGCCAGCGTTGGCCGCGACAAGACGGTGCCGTTCACCGCCGGGACGCTCCGCACCGACACCGGCCTGTTCGTGGGCTTGCTCATCGGAGTCATCGTGATCATCGGCGCGCTGACCTTCCTTCCCGCCCTGGCGCTGGGGCCGATCGTCGAACATCTGACCCACGGGGCGCTGTTCTGATGGGCACCGGCTCCCGGCAGAGCACCGAACACGCAAGGGTTCGAGCCAGGCCGCTGTTCGACCCTCCGATCGTCAGCCGGGCCATCCTCGACAGCTTCAGGAAGCTCGATCCCAGGACTCTCCTTCGCAACCCGGTGATCTTCGTGGTCGAGGTCGTCTCCGTCGTCGTCACCATCCGCATCGTGACGGACATCGTGAGCACCGGACCGGTCTTGTTCGATACGGCGATCGCCGTCGGCCTGTGGTTCACGGTGCTGTTCGCCAACTTCGCCGAGGCCATGGCCGAGGGACGAGGCAAAGCGCAGGCCGAGTCCCTGCGCAGGACCCGAGCCGACCTGGTGGCTCGGCGGCTGACCAACGACGGGAGGGAGGAGACCGTTGCCGCCTCCGAGCTGCGCGGCGGCGACATCGTGATGATCTCCGCCGACGAGCTCATCCCGGGCGATGGGGAGATCATCGAGGGGATCGCTTCGGTCGACGAATCGGCCATCACCGGAGAGTCGGCCCCCGTCATCCGGGAATCCGGCGGCGACCGCTCGGCGGTGACCGGCGGAACGAAAGTGCTCTCCGACTGGATCAAGGTCAAGATCACGGCCCAGCCCGGGGAGTCGTTCCTCGACCGGATGATCAGGCTCGTCGAAGGCGCGGAGCGCCAGAAGACGCCGAACGAGATCGCCCTCTCGCTCCTCCTGGTGAAGTTCACGATCATCTTCCTGATCGTGATCGTGGCCCTCCAGCCGTTCGCCGTCTACGCGGGCCGGCGGCTGAGCGACGCGGTGCTCATCGCCCTGTTCGTCTGCCTGATCCCCACCACAATCGGCGGCCTGCTCTCCGCCATCGGCATCGCCGGCATGGACCGGCTTGTTCAGCGAAACGTCCTGGCGATGAGCGGCCGGGCGGTCGAGGCGGCAGGCGACGTCTCCGCGCTGCTGCTCGACAAGACGGGGACCATCACTCTGGGGAACCGGCACGCGGTGGCGTTCATCCCCGCGCCCGGCGTCGACGAGCGAGAGTTCGCGGAGACCGCCCAGATCGCCTCGCTGCCCGATGAGACACCCGAGGGCCGATCCATCGTGGTGCTGGCCAAACAGCGGTACGGGGTTCGCGAGCGCGAGCTGCTGCCGACCCGCGCCCAGTTCGTTCCGTTCACCGCCCAGACCCGGATGAGCGGCGTCGATCTGGATGGGACCCAGATTCGAAAGGGCGCGGTCGACGCGGTGGTCGGCTGGTGCGGACGAGAGCTTCCCCCCGAGCTCGACGCCGAGGTCAAGCGGATGGCGCGGGCGGGGGAGACCCCGCTCCTGGTGGCGAAAGACCGCGAACCGATCGGCGTGATCGAGCTGAAGGACGTCATCAAGGAGGGCCTGGCTGAACGGTTCGCCCAGCTTCGACGGATGGGGATCCGTACGGTGATGATCACCGGCGACAACCCGCTGACGGCAGCGGCGATCGCCCAGGAATCGGGCGTGGACGACTTCCTGGCGGAGGCCACACCCGAGACCAAGATGGCCCTCATCAAGAAGGAGCAAGAGGGCGGCGTGCTCGTGGCCATGACCGGGGACGGGACGAACGACGCTCCGGCGTTGGCTCAGGCCGATGTCGGCGTGGCCATGAATACCGGCACCTCCGCCGCCAAGGAAGCCGGCAACATGGTCGACCTCGACTCGAACCCCACGAAGCTCATGGACGTCGTGGAGATCGGCAAGCAGCTGCTGATCACGCGGGGGGCCCTGACAACCTTTTCGATCGCCAACGACGTCTCGAAGTACTTCGCCATCATCCCCGCCATGTTCGCCAGCACCTACCCGGCCCTGGACACCCTCAACATCATGGCTCTGCGGACGCCGCAGTCGGCGATCCTGTCCGCCGTCATCTTCAACGCGGCCATCATCGTGTTCCTGGTGCCTCTCGCCCTCCGCGGGGTGCGCTACCGGCCCATCGGGGCCGAAGGGCTGTTGCGCATGAACCTCCTCATCTATGGCCTCGGGGGGATCATCGTGCCCTTCATCGGCATCAAGCTGATCGATCTCCTCCTTGCCGTGGTGCGCTTCCCATGATCCGCAACGTGATCCGTGCCGCCCGCGCCACCGCCGTCCTCGCTGTCGTCACCGGCCTGATCTACCCGTTCCTGATGACCGGGATCGCCCAGATCGCGTTCCACCATGAAGCGGAGGGTTCTCTGATCGAGGTCGATGGCCGATCCGTGGGAAGCGCGCTGATCGGCCAGCAGTGGACGGGCCCTGAATGGTTCTACGGCCGGCCCTCGGCCATCTCGGACCCGTACGATGCATCGACCTCGTCCGGTTCGAACCTCGGACCGCTCTCGCGAGAGCTCGCCGACGAGATCAGGAGGCGGGTCAATTTCATCCTCGAGGTGGACGGCCCGTACCATCCCGGGCTGACCGCATCTCAGATCCCTGTCGACCTCGTGACCGCTTCAGCAAGCGGCCTGGATCCGGACATCACTCCCTCGGCCGCCATGTTCCAGGCACCGAGGATCGCGGCCGTTCGCGGCCTCGCGCTCGCCGACGTGGAGCGGCTCGTCGATCGGCTCACGGAGGGACGCGCGCTTGGCTTCCTCGGGGAACCGCGAGTGAACGTGCTCCAGCTCAACCTGGCCCTCGATGGGTTGGCCCGAGGATGAAGGTCGTGGCAGCGCGCACGGTCGTGATCCTGGGCCGGCGGCCCTCCGTCCGGTGGAACGACGTGCGGAACGGACTTCGCAAGGGTCAAGAGCTCGTGGTGCTGAGCCTGGGGTATCCCGTGACGGCGGCGCAGCGTCACGCCTTGCTCCGAGCGGAGGAGATCGCGGCTAAGACCGGGGCCTGGTTCGATGCCCAACTCGTGACCTCGGTGCCCGATATGGTCACCGCCCTCGAGCCCGAGGACGAGGTCATCGTGGGCGTTCGGGGTCGGATGGGTCGAAGCCTCCGCGGGTTCGTTCCTGGAAGGACCGGCCCCGGCTGAGTATCGGCTCAGCGCCTCCGCCGGGCGATCACATGGACGTCGATCTTCTCCGCCTTGTGGATCAGCCGGTTGACGAACGATCCGCGGAGGAGCTCCTGCCAACGCGAACGAAGCGGCTCTCCCACGATGATCTGGGTGACGAAGTGGCGGTAGGCATACCCGAGGACCGCATCGACCGGCTCGTCCGAGTCGATCACCTCGAAGTTCCCACCCAGGTCGCGGGTGAGGCGGGCGATCTCCTGCAGCCAGGCGCTCGATCCGCGCTCATCCCCCTCGCGGACGTGGATCACAAGTAGGTCTCCCCGAGATCGCTGCGCGATACGCGCACCCCGCCGGACCAGATCCTCCGCCAGTTCCGGGCGGGACACGCACACGAGCACTCGCTCTCGCGTCTCCGGTATCTTGGATCTCGACCACCGGTCGAGCAGCGAATCGTCCACCTGGTTGGCCACACGCATCAGCGCGAGCTCCCGGAGGGCCGTCAGGTTCTCCATGGTGAAGAAGCGCTGGAGGGCGAGCTCCGCTTTCCGGGCATCCGGATAGACGTTCCCGTGCACCATCCGACGACGGAGAGCGTGTGGCGACATGTCAACCAACTCGATCTGATCGGCCAGGTCGACGACCCAATCGGGGACGGTCTCTCGCTGCCGGATGCCGGAGATGTCCGCGACGACATCGTTCAGGCTCTCGATGTGTTGGACGTTGACAGTGGTGATGACCTCGAGCCCTTCCGCCAGCAGGTCCAGGACGTCCTCCCACCGCTTGGCTCTGCGGCTCCCGGGGATGTTCGTATGGGCGAGCTCGTCGACCAAGGCGACCTGGGGATGGCGGGCGATCACCCCTTCGGTATCCATCTCCTGGAACGTCCGGCCGCGATACTCGATGGAGATGGGCGGCACGACCTCGAGGCCGTTGAGCATCTCCATCGTGTGAGGGCGCCCGTACGTCTCGGCCCAGGCGACCGCGACCTCGGTGCCGCGGTCCTTCCGCCTGCGTCCCTCCGAGAGCATCGCGTACGTCTTGCCCACGCCGGGTGCAGCACCGAGGTAGATGCGGAGGGGCGCTCGCTTCGCCGCGAAGGCTTGTTCATGGGTCCAGCTCGTTTCGATGACCGGCTGCGGGACCTCGCGGCCGACCAGGGACTCGACGGATTCTCCGCCGGTTCCCTCCTCCCTCTCGATGGAGTCCCCGGTTGCCACGTCACCTCTCCCTCGCTTCACGCCGCGAACTCGAAGGTCGGGTTTACCATCTTCAAGGCACCGCGCTTTTCGGCAACGACCCCTTCGACCACGATCCGAGTGCCAAGCGTGAGCCCGGGGATCGATCGCCGCCCCATCCACAGGACCGACAACTCTCCGGTCCCGTCCGAGATGAGGGCCTCCAGGGACTCGAATCCCTCCAGCGGCCGCACGGTGATCCGCTTCACCACCCCCGCCACCTTGACCCTGCTTCGGACCGGCGCGTCCTTGATCCGGGCGGTACCGGGAACCGTGGCCGCCCACCCCTGGATCTCCTCGGCCAGGCGCTCCTCGTCGGACTCGGACATGCGGCGCAGGAACCGCCGGAAGGGGTCCAGGACGCTCATCCGCGATATCGAAGAGGCTGGCGAGGGCGGCTGCAAGTTCCCGGGCCGGCCCGGCTAGGAGACCGTAGCGGCCTGCCTGGTGGGCGCGTCATCAGGGGGGACGAGTACCTCGCCCTTGCGGGACTTCGAGTACCAGATCATCGCACCGAGCACGATCGCGCAGCCCACCGCGATGGCGATCCCCCATCCTCGCTTACCCGGTGCCGCGTACTCGACGACGAGGGACGCGATCAGCAGCGACACCAGGTTCATCACCTTGATCAGCGGGTTCAGGGCGGGCCCCGCCGTGTCCTTGAACGGGTCACCCACGGTGTCGCCGATCACAGTGGCCTTGTGCGGTTCGCTCCCCTTGCCGCCGTACAGCCCCCCCTCGACCAGCTTCTTCGCGTTGTCCCACGCGCCGCCGGCGTTCGACAGCATGACCGCGAGGAGCTGCCCGGTGAGGATGGCTCCCGCCAGGAACGCGCCGAGGGCCGCCGCCTTTAGGGCGAACCCCACGGCGATCGGCGAGAGCACCGCGAGAAGGCCCGGGGTCAAGAGCTCGCGAAGCGACGTCTTCGTGCAGATGTCCACGACCCGCGCGTAATCCGGCTTCTCCTTGTAGTCCATGATCCCCGGGTGCTCCCGGAACTGGTTGCGGACCTCCACCACCACCTGCGAGGCGGCCCGCCCAACCGCCCGGATCAGGAGCGAGGCGAACAGGAAGGGGACGGCGCCACCGATCAACAGGCCGACCAGCACGTCGGGGCGGTCCACCTCGACCGGGAACGACGGGCCGGCGCGCTCCATCGCTCGCAGGACCTCCTCGGCGAACGAACCGAACAGGGAGGTCGCCGCGATGACCGCGGTGGCAATGGCCATCCCCTTGGTGATGGCCTTGGTGGTGTTCCCCACGGCGTCGAGGCCAGTCATGATCTCGTCGGCCCGTTCCCCCAGGCCACCCGACATCTCGGCGATCCCATGGGCGTTGTCAGACACCGGGCCGTAGGTGTCCATCGACACGATGACCCCGACGGTCGTGAGCATCCCCATGCCGGTGAGGGAGATGAAATAGAGCTGCTCGGCCGTAGTGTCGCCCAGGGCGAAGGCCGAGATCACGGCGCCCCCGATGACCAGGATGGCCCACACCGTCGATTCCAGCCCCACAGCGAATCCCTGGAGGATCGTGGTGGCCGGCCCGGTGAGGGAGGACTCGGCGATCTCCTCCACCGGCCGCCGCTCGGTCGACGTGAAGTACTCGGTGAGGACCTGGATCAGGCTGGCCAGGATCAGGCCGAAGACCACGGCGAATGCGGGCCGGTACTCCTTCATGTACAGGCCGGACAGCACGAGTACGGCGATAGCCGACAGGATCGCGGAGACGAAGAACCCGCGGTTGATCGCCTTCATCCCGGACTCGGTCTCGCTCTGGGGGGAGACGGCCAGGATGCCGACGATCGAGGTGATGACCCCGATGGCCCGGACGAACAGAGGGAACATCACCCCGACGATTGCACCCTGTGGCGAGTCGGCGAACGCGGCGGCCCCCAGGATCAGCGAGGCCACCAGCGTGACCTCGTAGGACTCGAACAGGTCGGCGGCCATCCCGGCGCAGTCGCCCACGTTGTCGCCCACGTTGTCGGCGATCGTCGCAGCGTTGCGCGGGTCGTCCTCGGGGATCCCCTGCTCGACCTTGCCCACCAGGTCGGCGCCGACGTCGGCGGCCTTGGTGAAGATCCCCCCGCCCACTCGCATGAACATGGCCAGCAGCGCGCCGCCGAACCCGAACCCGACCAGCACGCTCGTGGCATCGGACTTGTAGATCATCAGGATCACGGTGGCGCCGAGGAGGCCCAGGCCCACCGTGAACATCCCGGCCACGCCGCCGGTCCGAAACGCGATCCGAAGCGCCCGCCTCAGACCGGACTCCCGTGCCGCGTTGGCCACCCGGACGTTCCCCCGGACGGCCAACCACATGCCGGTGAACCCGGTGATGGCCGAGAACCCGGCGCCGAGGATGAAGGCGAGCGAGCGCCCGAACCGGACGAACATGGCGCCGTGGGCCGTGCCGCTCGGCACGGGCAGGATGAAGAACAGTCCGACTGTGAGCAGCACGATGAAGACACCGACGGTTCGGAACTGGCGATTCAGGTAGGCCCGGCTCCCCTCCTGGATGGCCCGGGCGATCTCCTTCATCCTCTCTGTGCCCTCGGGGGCGGCGAGGACCTCGCGGACTAGGTAATAGGCGAAGGCCAGGGCGATGAGCGAGATTCCCAGCACCACCCAGAGCGCCCGGTCCTCGAATGAGTCGAAGACCGCGTTGATCGGCCCGCCCTCGGCGGCCAGGACGTGCATCCAATCCCCCTCGACCGGTATGAGAAGTGCGTCTCGCCAGCGGAAACGGACCGATTATATGGGGAACAGCGCGCCGCTGATCCCGCGGTGGAGATCAGGCATCGCTACCTCTCGTCGGCCAACGAAGGATCAAGAGCGCCAGCCCACCCGACAAAACGGCCGCGGCGAACACTGCGATGGTCGCCACCGGAACGAGCGAGGCGGGCAATGCCAGCTCCGAGATGAAGATCGAGACGGTGAACGGGATCCCCGCCGCCGCGGCGGCGCCCACGACCTGGTGGACGCTCACGTTCGCGGGGAGTCGAGCCCTCAACAGACGGACCGCGAGGAACGTGGCGAGCGAGATGCCCGCGGTCTTTCCCATCAGCCTGGCAGCAACGATGCCGACGGCGACGGGGCTCCTCACCGCGTCGGCCAGCGCGCTCGCGGACAGCAGGACCCCCGCGTTCGCCAGTGCGAACAGCGGGAGCACCAGGAAGCTCGTCCAGTGGTGGAGGACGGTCTCCAGCCGGGTGAGCGGGGATACCGCCTCCTTCGATAGCTCGGCGAGGTACAGCCACTGCGCGGCATCGGCGTCCGGTGGCTCCGGCTCGTCGACGGTCTCGTCGGCCACCCGATGGGCCTCCCGGCTCACGGCCTTCGGGCGCTGGAACGCCGTGGCGGGGGTGAGGAATCCAAGTGCCACCCCGGCAAGGGTCGGGGAGATACCGGAGCCGTGCAGCGCGATCCACATCCCCACCCCGAGGAGCAGATACGCCGCGATCGCCCGGACGTGGATCCGACGGAGACCGACCGTGGCTGCGCCCAGCACCGCCGCCACGGCGACCGCACCCCACTCGATCCCCGTGGAGTAGAACAGCGCCACCACCACGATCGAGCCAAGGTCGTCGATGATGGCCAGGGCCAGGATGAACGCTCTCAACCCCGCGGGAACCCGCCTCGACGCCAGCCCCAAGACGCCGAGAGCGAACGCGATGTCGGTGGGCATCACCACCCCCCAGCCTCGAGAGGCCGGAGGATGAGGGTTGAACGCGAGATAGATCAGGGCCGGCAACGCCATACCCCCCACGCCGGCCACGATCGGCAGGAGCGCGGCGCGACGGTCCCGAAGCTCCCCGGTCAGCAACTCCCGCTTGATCTCCAGGCCCGCGACGAGGAAGAACAGGGCCATGAGGCCCTCGGTCACCCATCCACGAAGCGACTCCGTGATCCCCCACGGCCCGAGGTGAACGCTGAGGGTCGTCTGCCAGACCTCTTGGTAGGAGGAGCGCCACGGGCCATTGGCCCAGACCAGGGCAGCGGCCGCGGCTGAGACGAGGACCGTCCCGCCCGCGGCCTCCTCCGCGAGGAATGCCTGGAGCGGGCGGACGACCCGGCGAGGGATGGGGCGGTCCGATCGGGACCATGTCGATCGGAGGCCGGTGCGACCCGGTTCGTGCTGGTTGGGCACGGCACACCTCGTGCCGACCAGACTTCCCGGCTCACCGTTTGACGTTCTCATGCTATCCGGAAACGAGATGCGCGAGTCGCGACCGGCGGTCGTTCGACGGCGGTTGTGGGAAGTGGTTCGCACCGGTAACCTCTGCCGCGACTTGGTAGAAGGCCGCCATCGCGCGACCCCTCAGCGGCGCTTTCCTCCCGCGGTGTGGATCGTTCCCACGGCGCTCGTCGCGCTGGGGGTCGTGCTGTTCCTTCTGTTCAGGGGTGGGGGTGGAGATGGCTTGCTGGACGGTAGCGACAACACCATTCCAGCGTTCGACTTCCGGCTGGCGAGGGCCGTCCCCGTCCTTGTGACGCACAACAAGCCGACGAAGTTCGACACGACCGCCCGAGACGTGGGCGCCCAGGTGGGCGACACGATGACAGCCATGTACACGGAGGCGTTCCTGGACCCCGCCAACTGGCGCGGCGGCTCCTACGACGAGGTGTGGCCCCTGTTCGAAGAGGCATCCCAGGAGGCCGCGCAGCAGGATGGGGCGACGCTCACCCTCGGTCCCTCCGCCGGGGACCGGTTCGACCGGGTCGACCAGCCCATCGGCACGCTGAACGTCAGGGTTCTCCTCGACAGGGAGAACCAGCCGGCCACCGCGGTGGCCATCGTGAAGTTCAAGGCCCTGGCCAGCGCAAAGGACGGGACGACGATCGCCGTCGTGAGCACCGGTCAGTACTTCCTGCGGTCCGTCTCGGACGGGTGGCTGGTGTATGCGTTCAGCGTCAGCCGGGACGACCACGAGGTGGTCCCCTCCCCTGGCCCGTCCGCGAGCGCGACGGCGGCGTCCTCGTGAGGCGGCGGATGGCCGTCGCATCCCTGGCATTGGTGGCGTGGATCGCCGGGTCGACGATCGGCACGGTGACCCCGCCCAGAACCGCTTCAGCGCAACCGCTCCTGCAGATCGAGCAGGCGCACGCGGATTACGTGCCGTCCCTCGACGGCTCGAAGCCGATCTTCATCCTGTTCATCGGGAGCGGCGCTCGGCCGGGCGATGACGTCGAGCACTCGCTGGCGGACTCGATCCACATCGTGTCGATCGTCCCCGCCAAGCACAAGGCGGCCATCCTTGGCATCCCCCGCGACTCGTACGTCTCGATCCCCGACCGCGGTACCGCCAAGATCAATTCGGCGATGGTCTACGGCGGGCCGCCACTCCTCGTGCAGACCGTCGAGAGCCTCACCGGGATCACGCTCGACTACTGGGCGCTGACCACGTTCGGGGGCTTCCAGGCCATGATCAACTCGATCGGCGGCCTTACGGTCGACGTCCCCTTCCCCATGAGCGACTCGGCATCCGGCTCCAACTTCGAGCCGGGTGTCCAGAAGCTGCGGGGGAAGGAGGCGCTCGCCTTCGCCAGGGACCGGCACAGCCTGCCTGCGGGCGACTTCGGTCGCTCCGAGGACGGAGGTCGGCTGATCATCGCGGCCCTGACGCAGCTCCGAAAGGAGTTCCGCAAGGACCCCAGCCGGCTGCTGACCTGGATCGCCGGCGGCCTTCGCAACGTGCAGACCCAGGCCCCGCTGGATGAGGTCCTGGCCCTCGCGTTCACTTGCACCCTGATGAACCCCAAGCGCGTGGAGAACGTCGTCGCCCCGGGCACCACGGGGATGGCCGGCGGAACCTCGATCGTCAATCTGTCGAGCGAGGCGCAGACGATCTTCGACGACTTGAAGAAGGACGGGCTCGTCTCCAAGCGGAACATCCCGCCCAGCCCCAACGCGGGCCTTCTCGGCTAGCCGGTCACCCCGGCCGGGTCAGGACGTACACCACGTAGATGGCGTAGAAGCCCCCCTGCAACAGCAACAGTGGCGCCGAGAACCGTCCGCGAAGGCGAACCGTGAGGTACAGGAGTGTTCCCGCTGCCAGGGCGATGCCTCCGGCCACGAGGGCCTCGTGCGCCAGGTGCCACGGCGTGAGCACGAGTCCCACGGTGACCGGGAACGATGACTGGAACACCATGGCCCCCGTCATGTTCCCCAAGGCGAGCGTGTCCTGGCCTCGTCTCACCCAGATCACGCTGTTGAACTTCTCGGGGAGCTCGGTGGCGACCGGGGCGACCAGCAGGGCGAACACGAGATGGGACAGGCCGAACCGCGTGGCGATGGCGTCCACCGCGTCCACGAACAGCCTGGCGCCCCCCACGATCAGGATCAGCGCCACCGCGACCTGGAGGAAGGTCGGCCAGTTCGTCGAGTCCGTCGCAGTGCCCGGATGCTCGTGTCGAGGCCGGCCCAGCATGGCAGAGGCATACAGGGGCCTGACCTCGCTCCTGCCTTCCTCCTCAAGACGGGTAACAACGGGGGCCTGGAAGTGCCGGCGGGCGTAGAAGACGTAGCCGACGATCAGCGCCACTGCCAGCACCCAGTTCACGGCCCGGACGTGCAGCAGTCCCGCTCCCATCGCCAGCGCGTACATCACCAGGAAGTACCCGAGGTCCTGTCGCAGGACCGTTCGATCCCCAGCGAGTTCCAGGCTTCGTCCGTTCGAACGGGCGTACGCGAAGACGGCGACGGCGATGACGACCATCGCCAGCGTCGTCAACATGAATGGGGCACCCAGTATGGCCCCGATCCCGATCTCGTCCCCCGCCGCGTGTCCCGACAGGATGGCGATCAGCGGAAGGATGGTCTCGGGTAGGGCCGTGCCGACCGCCGCCAACACGCTGCCGACGGCTCCCTGCGAGAGGCCGAACCCCTCGCCCACCCACTCGATGCCGTTCGTGAACAGCTCGGCGCCGCCGAGGATCACGAACAACGAGAGGACGAGCTCGAGCCACTCCATCCGGCGCGGCATTCTCGCATCTGGGTCGTTTGCTAGTCTCCGGCTCGCTCGAAGGGGAGTAGTCCGGAAGCGGGCTCGCCGTCATCACGGCCGCGCGTCGCGGCCCGGTGGGTCCTCCGCGGCGGCGGGGACGAGACCTTCGGCCTGAACCGGCGAGTCGGGCTGAGGAGGTTTCGTGACCACCACGCGGAAGGAGGAGCTCGAAGGGCTCCATCCCGGCCCCCAGTGGTTCTCGCTCGGCCTGGCCTTCGCCGCCACGGTGCCCGGCATCGCCCTGCGGGCGACCGGGGCCCACGTCCCCGAGCCACTGGCCGCGCTTCTCTTCGGGCTGGCCATCGTGGGCGCCGCCTTCCTGCTCTCGTGGGCCGCCGAGGTCGCCCAGCTCGACGTCTCGGCGGGGCTGGCCATAGCGGTGCTCGCGTCCATCGCGGTGCTGCCGGAGTACGCGGTTGACATGGTGTTCGCGCTCAAGGGCGGGAACGCGGTGCAGGCGTTCGGTCCCGCATGTCATCCGCCGGGTGCGCCGGGCGAGACGGCGTGCTCCCTGGCCCTGGCGAACATGACGGGCGCGAACCGGCTGCTGATCGGCATCGGGTGGTCCATGGTCGTGTTCATCGCGTGGTACCGGTCCCGTGGAGCGCCCCGCCCGGTCAGGGAGATCCGGTTGGAGCGGTCCCACTCCGTGGAGGTCGCCTTCCTCGGCCTGGCCACCGTGTACTGCCTGTCCCTGCCGCTCAAGCATTCGATCACGCTGGTGGACGCAGCCGTGCTGGTTGCCATCTTCGCGGCATACACGGTGCGGGTCTCGCGGGCGCCGGCAGAGGAACCGCACCTGGTCGGTCCGGCGCGCTACCTCGGAATGTTCAGCCCCTCGGCCCGGCGGACGTGGGTCGTCGGCCTGTTCCTGTTCTCGGCCGCCGTCATCCTGCTCTGCGCGGAGCGCTTCGCCGATGCGCTCGTCTCCACGGGCCAGGAGCTCGGGATCAGCGAGTTCCTCCTCGTCCAGTGGGTGGCCCCGCTCGCGTCCGAAGCGCCGGAGCTCCTGGTGGCCGGGCTGTTCGCGTGGCGGCTGAACACGAACGCGGCACTCGGCACGCTGGTGTCCTCGAAAGTGAACCAGTGGACCCTGCTCGTCGGCACCCTCCCGATCGTGTTCGCCCTGGGCCTCGGGGGACTACACGGTCTGCCCATCGACCCGCACCAGCGTGAGGAGCTGTTCCTGACCGCTGCACAGTCGTTCCTCGCCCTGGCCGTGTTGGTGACGCTGTCGATCACCACCCGGGAGGCACTGCTGCTCTTCTCGCTGTTCTGGGGACAGTTCGTGATCGGGGCGACCGTTCCGGACTCGTTCGGCGGGCTCGAGCTGGTCGGCCTGGGCGTCGCGTACCTGGTCCTCGGCGCCCTCGTCTTCCTCCGGGATCGAAGCCATGTCGTCCCGCTGGTACGCGACGGCTTCCGGACGCCGTACCGCGACCTCGCCGAACCGGGTTGAGCGGCGGCTCGCTCCCGGTCTCCCCGGATACCATCCACCCCGTGGACCCCCGCGCGTTCCTCGCCTCCGTCGCCGGCGAGGAGTCGCTCGCGCACGTGCGGGAGCTGCCCGCGCGGCCAACGGCACTCCAACCGTTCCCCGACGATCTCCCCGAGACGGTGGTCGGTCGCCTGGAGATGCTGGGGGTCGAGGGGTTGTACCGGCATCAACGCACCGCCCTCGACGCCGTGCGAGAGGGCCGAAACGTCATCATGGCCACCGGGACCGCGAGCGGGAAGACGCTCGTGTACAACCTGGCATTCGCCGCTGAGGTCATGTCCGATCCCAAACGCACGGCCCTGTATCTGTTCCCCACCAAGGCGCTGGCCCGCGACCAGCTCCGCCAGGTTCGAGCGCTCAAGCTGCCGCAGCTCAAGGCCTCGGTCTACGACGGCGACACCCCACGGTCCGAACGGCCCCTGATCCGAAGGAACGCGAACGTCGTGATGTCGAACCCGGACATGCTCCACGCGGGCATCCTGCCGGATCACGCGAGGTGGGCGGACTTCTTCCTCCGCCTGGCGATGGTCGTGGTGGACGAGGCGCACGTCGCCCGCGGCGTGTTCGGCTCCCACGTTGCCATGGTGCTCCGACGTCTCAGGCGCCTGGTCGCCCACTACGGCGGCGACCCTCGGTTCGTGCTGGCGTCGGCGACGGTGGGCAACCCCGAGGAGCTCGCGGACCGGTTGGTGGGCCTCCCGTTCCAGGCCATCACCGACGACGCATCCCCTTCGGGCGAGAAGCTCTTCGCCCTGTGGAACCCACCGGTGCTCGACGAGGAGTCCGGCGCGCGCCGGAGTGCCCTCACCGACGCGTCGATGCTGATGGCCCGGCTGGCCGAGGAGGGCGTGAAGTCGATCGGGTTCACCCGCTCCCGCCGCGCTGCCGAGCTGCTCGCCGAATTCGCCCGTCGCGAGGTCCCCGGCGGTCTGAAGGGCAAGATCAAGTCCTACCGGGCCGGGTATCTGGCGTCTGAGCGCCGGGAGCTCGAGCGCAAGCTCGCGGAGGACGAGCTGGTGGCGGTGGCCTCCACCAGCGCACTCGAGCTCGGGATCGACATCGGATCGCTGGACGCCGCGATCCTGGTCGGCTACCCGGGGACCAGGGCCTCAATGTGGCAGCAGGCCGGCCGTGCCGGCCGGCGAGAGGACGGTTCGCTGGCGATCATGGTGGCTCAGGATGATCCTCTGGACCAGTACCTGGTGACGCATCCGGCCGACGTGTTCGACAAGCCGGCCGAGGCTGCAGTGGTCGATCCCTCCAACCCCTTCATCCTTGACCCTCACCTCGCGTGCGCGGCCCGCGAGTACCCGCTGGCACAGGACGAGCTCGCGTTCTTCGGCCCGGACGCGCCGACGGCCGTGGAGCGGCTGGTGGAGGCGGGCGTGCTCGTCCGCCGCCGCGGGCTCATCCATCACCGGGGAA
Source organism: Actinomycetota bacterium (assembly GCA_035701505.1). Classification (GTDB taxonomy): domain Bacteria; phylum Actinomycetota; class UBA4738; order UBA4738; family HRBIN12; genus AC-69. The sequence goes on along the minus strand of DASSSA010000098.1, from coordinate 15,675 downwards.
CGGCCTCGCCGCACCGGGGAGTGGACATCCGAAGCGCCTCGGGCCACCTGTTCTCGATTGTGATCGAGGAGACCGGCGAGCTTCTCGGCACAGTGGATGAATCGAGGGCCTATTACCACGTGCATCCGGGCGCGGTGTATCTCCACCAGGGCGAGCAGTTCGAGGTGACCGAGCTCGCCCTGGCGACCCGGGTCGCGCTGGTCACCAGGTCGGACCCCGACTTCTACACACAGTCCCGGGACACCACGGACATCGACGTCGTCGAGGCCATGCAGGAGGCGGTGACCGGCGGTGGTGTACCCAGCTTCTACGGGTCCGTGCGCGTGACGAACCAGGTGGTCGGGTTCGTCCGACGGCTGGTGGCCACGGGAGAGACCGTCGACACGGTGCCGCTGGCCCTGCCGCCGCAGACGCTCGAGACGCGGGCCGTCTGGTGGGCCATCCCGCCGTCGGTGATCGAACGAGCGGCCATCAAGCCCGCGGACCTCCCGGGGGCGGCCCATGCCGCCGAGCACGCCGCCATCGGGCTGCTGCCGCTCGTCGCGACGTGCGATCGGTGGGACGTCGGTGGCGTCTCGACCGCGTTTCACCCCGACACGGGCTCATGCGCGATCTTCATCTACGACGGGTACCCGGGTGGCGCCGGGATAGCCGAGCGCGGGTTCCGTTCCGCGGCAAGGTTGTTGGAAGCCACGCTGGAGACCGTCCGGCAGTGCCCCTGCTCCCACGGGTGCCCGTCCTGCGTGCAGTCGCCTAAGTGCGGCAACGGCAACGAGCCGCTCGACAAGCCCGGGGCCGTCGCGCTCCTGGCGGCCATGCTCGGCCGTTCCTGGGGCTGAGATGGCCAAGACTGGGGCACCCTACCTCGTCGTGTGCGGATCGGGGCAGGCAACCCCGCAGGAAGTGGCTTGGGCCGAGGAGGTCGGGCGGCGGATCGCCGACGCCGGCGCGGTGCTCGTCTGCGGCGGCCTCGGCGGCGTGATGGACGCGGCCGCCCGGGGGTGCGAGGCCGGGGGCGGCCTCTCGATCGGCATCCTCCCCGGTGAGCGCCGTGACCCGGCCAGCCCGCATCTCACGGTCTCGATCCCGACCGGGCTCGGCGAAGCTCGCAACGCGCTGGTCGTTCGGGCCGCCGACGCCGTGATCGCCATCGGTGGAGAGTTCGGCACACTGTCGGAGATCGCGTTGGCGCTGAAGGCTGGCACCCCCGTCGTGGGCCTGCACACGTGGGAGCTCGCAAAGGCGGGATCCTTCGTCCATGACATCGTCCAGACCGAGACTCCGCGGGAGGCCATTCGGGCCGCTCTCGACGCCATCGCCTAGGGTCTTACAGGTGTCGCTCGAGCTCGAGCTCGTCGGTGATCGTCACGCCGCCGGCACCGATCAGCGGGATCGAGGGCTTGAGCTTGCGGGCCTCGTCCACCGCCCCTTCCCGCACGGCGACCACCCGGAACCCCAGCTTGTCGTAGAAGGCCTGCGCCCGCTCGTTGTCGTTCGTGGTGACCAGCCACAGGCGAGAACAGCCCGCCCGATGCGCGCGCTCGTGCACCGCCTCGACCAGCGTGCTCCACGCCGCGCCCCTCGACAAGCGCGTCGATGGTGACGATCTCGCAGGCATCACCCTCGATGTGATAGGTCACCAGGCCGACCACGTCGTCCCCCTCCATGGCCACGAACCCCTCCAGCTCGACCGGGCGGTACACGACCCCGTGACCCACCACGAACTCGTCTGCCCATCGATCCTGGATCAGATGGCGGATCCAGTCCCGGTCCTCATCGCGGACCGGCCGCACCTCGAACGTCACGCGGGAGCCCCGCGGCCGAGCACCCGCCCGACCACGTGCATCACGGCCCGCCGCTCCCCTGGCTTCAGCCCAATGGCCACGAGCGCACCCGCGTACACGGCCCCGCCCATCAGGAACGACCCGACCACATCGACCAGCCACCTCTCCGCAGGCAGCGCGAAGTGCGTCGCCGCCATGGCCACCCCACCGAGCGCCGCGGGGATGCCCAGCCGCAGGTAGTTCCGGTCGAACGGCCAGATGCCCAGGAACCGGCGGACCAGCATCAGCCGGGCCACGGCCGAGAACGACAGCGTCAGGGCCTGGGCGACGGCGGCACCCCGTATACCCAGGACCTCAGGACGGGCCAGGGCGAGAGCCACGCCGACGTCGATGGCGAACCCACCCAAGTACACGAGCAGGTCCCACCCGGTCCGCCCCGCCATGATCAGGACGAATCCCACCGTCCCCACGATCACCGGCACGATCATCCCGGCGATCAGGATGCGGAGGGCCGCCTCTCCCTCCACGAAGTCCCCACCGAAGATCCGAAGCACGGGTCCGGGCAGGATGGCCAGCAGGAGGAGCACCGGGATGGTCGCCGCAAGCGTCCACCGGGTCACCGACTTGTAGAGCGCATCGAGGCGGTCTCGCTCGCCCCGATGATGCAGGTCGGCCACGAAGGGACTGAACGTGAGCGAGACCGACGTCAGGAACAGGAACAGGGACTGAGCCGCTCGCAGCGCCGCACCGTACACCCCGACCGCCGCGGCGCCGGCTCGGCCCTGCGATGACGACAGCACCGAGAGGACGAAGAAATCGGTCCAGAAGATCAGCTGCGAGAACAGCGTGGCCGGGGCGCGGAGGGCGCCGAACCGAAACAGCGCGCTAGCTCGTTCCTCTGGGATGCCCGCGCCGGTGAGGTCCCGGGGAAAGCCGCGCGATTCCTTCTCCCACCCGTACCACGCGATGGCCAACGCGAGGGCCCATGACGCGCCGAATGCCAGCGTCGTCACGCCGGCCGTCTGGTCGAGGACCGCCCACAGGATCAGGGCCAGGACGATCCACCCGATCGGTTGTCCGATCCACTGCGAGTACAGCGTGTGCCGCATGATCTTCAGACCACGGGTGGCGCCCATGTACGTGAAGGCAAGGGCGGCCAGGGGGATGGTCACCGCGGCTGCTCGGAACGCCGGCTCGGCGGCAGCCGGCAGGGCCGAGAACCGGTCCGCGAGAAGGGGAGCGGCCACGAACACGACGGCGCCGACCGCCACGGACACCGCCGCGGCGAACATCGTCGATCGATTCACGAGCGCCCGGGTTCGGGCCGTCTCCCCCCGACCGGCGAGGATGGCGATCAGCCGGACGTTCGCCACGTCCATGCCGAACCTCGTGGCCGCGGCGGCGATGAACGCGAACTGGGTGGTGAGGGTGACGATGCCGAACGACTCGTCGCCCAGCGTTCGGGTCATCAGGACCTGCGCGGCGAACGTGGCGAGGGCGCCGATGGCCAGCCCCAGGACGTTCTGGCCGGTGTTGCCGAGGATGTTGCGCTGGTCGGCGAACCGTTCCGCCGGCAGGACCCCCTCGATCGCGGCTCGGAGGCCGCGAGCCGTGCGCGGAGTCGTGGCGTCGTCCGTGCTCATGTCTTGCTCGAGCGGCCGGCGCGGCCGGTCATGGACCTCGCCGCCTGCTTCGCGGCGGCCTTCGCTTCCTTGGCCGCGGCCTTCACGTCGGCCTTGGCCTCCTTGGCCGCGGCCTTCACATCACGGGCGGCATTCCTGACGACGGTGCGAACATCCTGGGGCGGCGCGAGCGCTCGTATCCTGGCCGCGTGGCGCTCCTGCAGGTCGATCCCGGCGCGGACGAAATCCCGGATCGACCGGAGCTCCTGGTCGGAATACCGCAGCAGCCTGGCCGCGCCCTCGTCCCTGAGGGGCCCGTACAGCCGCTCGCCCTGGTCCCGGGCATCGGGCGTGATGTCGACGAGGACCCGGCGCCGATCATCCGGGTCAGCCAGCCGATGCGCCAGCCCCGCTCGCTCGAGCCGGTCGAGAACGGTGGTCATCGCGCCCGGGGAGAGGTCCGTCGCCTCCGCGAGTTGCCCGGCCGTGAGTGGCCCCCGGGTGAACAGCAGGCTCATGCAGCGAAGGTCGGTGCGGTTCAGCCCGAAGACTTGCGACGCCGCGTCGTCCACGGCATTCGTGGCCTCCTGGAACTCGGTGATGTCCCGGCCGATCTGCCGGACCAGGTCCTCCCGAGATTCATTTGACATTCGAATCTTTCGACTTCTAGACTGTTCCACGTTCTAAAGGCTACCACGCACGAGGAGGCGAGGACATGAGCGAGGCGACACCGGCCATCGAGGCCTCCGGCCTGGTCAAGACCTATCCCGGCGGCGTCCGGGCCCTCGACGGGCTGAGCTTCGAGGTCGAGGCGGGGACCGTCTTCGGGATGCTCGGACCAAACGGGGCCGGCAAGTCCACCACGGTGAAGATCCTGACCACGCTGTCCCGGCCGGACGAGGGGCAGGCCCGCGTGGGCGGGTTCGACATCCTTCGCCAGCCCGACAGGGTTCGGCGGACAATCGGCGTGGTGGGCCAACGGTCGGGCGTCGACAAGGAGGCCACCGGCCGGGAGAACCTGCGGCTGCAGGGCCAGCTGTTCGGGATGGGCCGGCGCGACCTCGAGCGGCGCGCCTCCGAGCTCCTCGAACGGTTCGGTCTTACCGAGGCGGCCGACCGCATCGTGCGGACGTACTCGGGCGGGATGCAGCGGCGACTCGATATCGCGCTCGGGCTGATCCACGGTCCACGGATCCTGTTCCTGGACGAGCCCACCACCGGCCTGGACCCAGAGGTTCGGACGGGCATGTGGGAGGAGATCAGGCGGCTGGCGTCCGAGGAGGGCATCACGATTCTGCTCACCACCCACTATCTGGAGGAGGCGGACCGGCTGACTCGCCGCCTGGTGATCGTGGATCGGGGCCGCATCGTGGCCGAGGGAGAGCCCGAGCAGCTGAAGGGAGAGCTTCGCGGCGACGCCATCAGCATCGAGCTCCAGGACCCCGAGTCCAACGGCCGGGTGACCCACGCGCTCGGCCGACTGGGCGAGGTCCGCGACGTCTCGGTCGACGGCCGGTCGCTGCGCGCGCGGGCCGACGACGGGGCGCGGGCCGTCCCGATCGTGCTGCAGACGCTGGAGGCGAGCGGCGTGCGCGTCGCGTCGGTGACCGTCGCCCGGCCATCGCTGGACGACGTGTACCTGCGGTACACGGGGCGCACGTTCAGCCAAGCCGAGCAGCAGACACCCGAAGGGGACCGAAACGAGAAGAAGGAGGCTCGCTGATGACCGCCGCTCTGAGACAAACCTGGTACATGACCGTGCGTCACCTGAGGGCGCTGTTCCGCCAGCCCGCGTGGGTCGCGCTCACGCTGATCCAGCCCATCATCTGGATCCTGCTCTACGGGCAGCTGTTCAAGCGGATCGTCCAGATCCCCGGCTTCGGGGCCGGGTCGTACATCGACTTCCTGACTCCAGGGATCGTCGTGATGACCGTCCTGTTCTCCGGCGGATGGGCCGGCATGGGCCTGATCTGGGACCTCGACAACGGGGTGATCGACCGGTTCCTGGTGACCCCGGTCAGCCGGGGCGCGCTGATCGGCGGGCGCCTGGTCCAGCTCGGCCTGGTGGCGGTGATCCAGGCGGCCATCCTGGTGTCCCTGGGCCTAGCGCTCGGCGCCCGGTACCCGGAGCTCCTCGGGCTGGTCGTGCTGGTGGCCTGCTCGGTGCTGCTCGGCGCGGCGTTCGCGTCGCTGTCGACCGGGTTGGCAGCGGTGGTCCGCAAGGAGGAGACGGTCATCGCCGCGGTCAACTTCGTGATCCTGCCGCTCACATTCCTGTCGTCGGTGTTCATGGCCCAGAACCTCGTGCCCGGTTGGATCCGATCCGTGGCTCGATTCAACCCGGTGAACTGGGCGGTGGTGGCGGGACGGGAGGCGCTGACCGCCACCCCGAACTGGGGCATCGTGTTGGCCCGCGCGGGTTACCTGCTCGTATTCGCGACGGTGTGCGCGTGGCTCGCGACCCGCGCGTTCCGCGCCTACCAGCGCTCGGTCTGAGGGTCGTGGCGGAGGGCGGGCAGGTGGCCCGCCCTCCCCGAGACAGACACCTCTTTCCCCAATCCCCCACCGGATCCCCTCCGTAGTACCTCGTCGGCCAGATCCAGGCGCGCGAGGGGAGAAGATCATGAAGCCGCATCGTTGGACACACCTCCCGTTGGTCATCGGATTGGGGGCCTCGATCGCGGTCCCGCTGGCCTCGGTTTCGGCCTCGGCTGCACCCGCAAACGCGTACGTGGTGCACGATCTGGTCTCCGATGGCGCTCACCCCGCGGACACAATTGACCCCAACCTGGTCAATGCTTGGGGTCTGACCGCCGGCCCGACGTCGCCTTGGTGGGTGGCCGATAACGGCACCGACCTGTCCACGCTGTACAACGCCGCCGGCGCGAAGATCCCGCTCGAGGTTCAAGTGGGTGGCGGACCGACCGGCGCCGTCTTCGACGGCACCTCCAGCTTCGTGGTCTCCAGCGGGACCGCGTCCGGCCCGGCGCTGTTCCTGTTCGCGAGTGAGGACGGCACGATCCGCGGCTGGAATCCCGCCGTTCCGCCCCCCGTGCCGTCACACGAGGCGCAGGTCGCCGTCGATCGGTCGAGCGTGGGGGCAATTTACAAGGGCCTGGCCATCGGCTCGACACCCTCGAGCGGTCCATTGCTGTACGCCGCAGACTTCCACAACGCCCGCGTGGACGTGTTCGACGGCAGCTTCAACCTCGTCAGCACGCCGGGCGCCTTCACCGACCCCGGGCTTCCTACCGGATACGCCCCGTTCGGCATCCAGTCGATCGGCGCCCAGGTCTTCGTCACCTACGCCAAGCAGGACGCGGATGCGGAGGACGAGGTCGGCGGGCACAGCCTGGGCTTCGTCGACGTGTTCGACATGAGCGGGGCGTTCCAGGGCCGGGTGGCGACCCGTGGCCGGCTGAACGCTCCGTGGGGTCTCGCCCTCGCGCCCGGTAGCTTCGGGCGATTCGCGGGCGACCTGCTCGTCGGCAACTTCGGCGACGGTGAGATCCATGCCTTCCAGTTGGTGGACGGGACCTGGAGCCCTCGAGGAGCGCTCCGCGGAACCGACGGGATGCGGATCGCGATCGACGGCTTGTGGGCGCTGGAGTTCGGCAACGGTGCACCCAACAACGGCCCCACCGACACGTTGTTCTTCACCGCCGGCCCCGATGACGAGACCCACGGTCTGTTCGGGACGATCAGGGTGGCCGGGTAGGGACGGGCACGCCGCCAACCGAGCCGTCGGAGCGTGCCGGGATCTCAGTACGGGAACGGCCGCGTCCCGGCCCGAGGATGAGACAGAGCGCGGCGATGCACGACAGGATCGCGGCGCCAAGCGCGCACCCCCCGACGACGTCGGTGAACCAGTGGACCCCGAGGTACAGACGCGAGACGGCCACGACGAGCGAGATCATCCCCGCTGCAGCTCCCAGGAGGACCTTCATCCTCGAGCGCCGGCCCGAGGCCACGACGAGCGCGATCGCTCCCCACACGGCCACCGCGACCGTCGCGTGGCCCGAGGGGAAGGAGAAGCCGGAAACGTGGACGAGCCGGGCAGCCACAGGTGGGCGAGCACGGTGCACCACGGCCTTGACCACGTCATAGAGCACGATCGAGGAAACGACTGCCGCGGCGAGCTGGACGAGCGGTCGGTACGAGCGACGTCGGACGACGAACACCGCCGCGACGATCAACGCGACCGGGATGACGACCGCGTTCGACCCGAGCCACATCGCGCCCTTCATGAATCCGGTGAGCCAATGCACGCGGTGCTCGACGAACCATCGTAAGACGCTGGGGTCGAACCGAACGGCCTCCTCTCGTGCCACGACGTCCTGGAGCATCCCGCCGAACAGCCAGGTGGCGATGACGCCTCCCATGACCCAGACGCTCAGTGAGAACCCCGTCGCCCTCGCGGGGTCCACCCGGCCGGCGAGCAATGACGCCGGGGCAGGGAAGCCCAGCCGGAACCATCGGGCGGGCGGCAGCGCCGCCAGGCTGTCCGCTACCGAGTCGCCCCGTTCGCGAGCGGGGCGCGCGAATCTCGCGCCGATGAGACCGAGCAGGATCAAGAAGAGGAGCCCGAGGCCGGCCCAGCCCGCGATACCGGCGACCCGCCGCCACGCGGCGCCGGCGAAGAAGCCGAGGAGCGCGAACCCCGTCCCCCAGATGATCGCCCCGAGCACGTTGAACGTGACGAAGCTCCTGTACGGGACCCCGGCCATCCCCGCGAGCCCCGGCACGAGCACGCGGAGCGCCGCCGTGAACCGCCCGACGAACACGGCACGTGGGCCACGACGTCGGACGTACTCCTGCGCCTGATCGAGGTGCTTGTCGAGCCCCGGCCGGATGATCGGCAGTCTTCCCAGCGTGCCGTGGAGCAGGGAGCGCCCCCACCGTTTGCCGACGGCATAGCCGATGCTGTCCCCGATCGCCGCGCCGAGCACGGCCGCGACGATCACGGCCCACAGCGGAGCCCGGCCCTGATAGGCGAGCACCCCGCCGAGCAGGACGGCGATCTCCCCCGGGAACACGAAGCCAACGAACGCCGAAGCCTCCAAGGCCGGGATCAGGAACACGATCGCGAGCGCGGCGAAGCCATGGAGCCGGAGGATGGTGTCCGTGACTCCAGCGAGTTGCGAGGACATCAGCCTGACTGCTTGGTTCGGCCGAACAGCGAACTCTCCAGGATGTAGAGGGCTGCGATCGCCGCGAAGAGGATCGCCCCGACGGTTGGGCTGACGATGGAGATGAGCGTCGCGGCCAGATACATCGGGAGTCCGAGCCGGTAACTCCTGGTGATTCCCTTCACGACGCTGGGGTCGTGGTCCGGACGGAGCAGCCGCGCTCCGACCGAGGCGTAGAGCCACAGCGCGTTGAACAGGACGGCCATGAGAACCAGGGTGATGCCGTAGGTGAGCGTCGCGGCCCTGGCCCCCTCCCCTCGGATGATGTGTTCCGCGATAAGCCGCGTGGGGAACGGCGCGAAGGCCACGAACATGAGGAACCCGATGTTCAGGAACAGGAACACTCGGTCGGCCCGATCGATCTGCGACATGACGGTGTGATGGTTCACCCAGACGATCCCGATCGTGAAGAACGTGACCGCATACGCGGCGTAGGAAGGCCAGATGCGGAGGAGTTGTCCCCCCAGGTCGGAAACGTCTTCGGCAACCTGCGCGTCCACGTTCAGGATTAGCAGCGTTGCGGCGATGGCGAACACACCGTCGGCGAAGGTCTCCAGCCGGTTCGTGTTCATCGACCGACCTCAGGAGGTCTTCGAGGTGGCGCGGGCGAGCAGTTCGTCCACCTCGGCGACCAGCGGCGCCGCCTTCAGCGCGCCGAACCGCTCCCGCGCCGCTCGCAAGCGATCGGTCCCCTGGCTCTGCCTGCCGAGTGCCAGGAGGCACCGACCCACCCCCATGAGCGCGAGTCCATGTTCCAAGACGGCGGGGAACGCCTCCCACCGGTCGGCGGCGTCCTGATATCCCGCGGAGGCTCGCTCGTCGTCCCCCTCCAGCTCGGCCAGCATCGCGCGTGCCGACGCCATGCTGTTCTTGTCCCTCGTGAGGTACTCGACTCCCTGATCGATGAGTGATCGCAGCAGGCCGGCCTCGTCCGCGGCGAGACACACGCGCGCCGCGCCGTTCAAGATCCAGCTCCTCGGACCCGGACGGTTTCGGAGGAGCTCGTCCAGCTCACGGACGAGGTCAACGGCCGCAGCCGGGTCTCCCCGAACGATCCGCCCGAGGGCCGCGACCCGGAACGCCGGCACGAGGACCTGACCGTCGCCGATCTCGCGGGCCCGAGGCAGGATCCTTCCCTCGACCACCGCCTCCGGGTCGGCCACCCCCCGATGAAGCAGTACGTCCTGCCGATAAGCCTCGGTGAGCACCCAGATCTGGCTGGTCCCAGGTCCCTGCACCCGGTCGAGTATCCGGTCGCCGATCGCGAGGAGCCCGTCCCAGTCCCCGAGGTCGAACCGGGTCCACATCGATTCCATCCGCGCCCAGTCCGCGGCTCCTGGCGCTCCACGCCGTTCCGCCAGTTCAGCGGCGGCTTCGTAGAACTCTTGCCCCTTCGTCGGACCGTGATGGACCCAGGTCATATCGCCCAAGTTGACGTGCGCAGCGGCGGCCAGGGCTGCCGGCGCTGCCTCCAGCGCGAGGCGGAGGCCTTCGCGGAGATCCTCGAACCCCCCCTCGACCTCACCGAAGTCCGCCCGGGCCTGCCCTCGGAATTGGAGGACGGTCATGAGGTCTGCCTCGCTCCCGTATTCGCGGACAACGGGCAAGCCCCGCTCGACGGCGCGCCTCGTTTCCGCCGGACGCCACGCGAGGCCGTAGGCTGCGGAGAGCCGGGAGTAGGCGGATGCCAGCTCCGGACCTGGAGGACGGGCCTCGAGGATCCGCACCGCCTCTTCCAGTAGCTCGAACTGCCGGGAGGTGTCCCCTCCCGCCCACGCCAGCTTCGACAGCCACGTGAGCGCTTCGCCCTCGCCCAGCGCGTTGCCGTCAGCGCGCGCGGCCTCCAGGGCTTCGCGGCAGCATGCTTCAGCCCTGGCGAGTCCCCCCGTTCCCCAGAGCGATCTGGCAACGCGCAGGAGGACCAGGACTCGATCCGGATTCCCGGGCGGGGTCAGCTCCAGGGCCCGCTCGTAATAGGCCACCGCCTTCGCGGTGTCCAGCCGTTCCGCCCGCTCGCCCGCCAGGATGAGGAACCGGTGGGCGCGAGATCCGAGCTCGGGATCATCGGCGCCCGCCGCACGCGAGAGCTGCAGAGCCTGCTCGTAGTGGTACGCCAGCAGCTCGGCGCTGTCGGCGACGCGTTCGCCGGCGATCCGCTCGATCCACTCCGCGGCGGCCCGATGCTTCTCGGCCCGAGCGGCGCGCGGGATCTGCCCGTAGGCCACGTCGCGGATGAGCAGGTGCCAGAACGCGTACTCCGTCTCCCCCTCGATCGACGGCCGCCGAGCCGGCCGGAGCAGCTCCTTTCGCGCCAACTCGTGCAGGTTCTCGCGAACCTCGCTCGGCTCCGGCCCGCCCATCTCGACGAGCGCGCCCGCCCAGAACACCTTCCCGATCACAGCGGCGTTCTGGAGCAGCGACTTCCGCTCGTGTGACAGGGTGTCGAGCCGGGCCGCGATGATCGCATGCACGGACTCGGGGACCGGGATGTCGTGCTCATCGGCGGCGAGCCCCCAAGTGGCCCCGCCGCGCACCAGGACGCCCCGATCGACGAGCATCCGGACGAACTCCTCCGCGTAGAGCGGGTTCCCGCTCGCGCGTGCGAGCAACGCCGCCTGGGTCTCGGCCGGCAGGACGGCCTGGTCCAGCAGCGCGGCGATGAGCCGCGCGGTCTCGTCGGGCGACAACGGCGAGAGCGACACGGCGGTGTGATTCCTCTTCCCTCCGCCCCATCCTGGCTGGCGATCGAAGAGCTCGGGCCGCGCCGTACACAGGACGAGCATGGGGACACCGCTCGCCCAATCGGCCAGGTGTTCCACGAACGCGAGCATGGCCGGGTCGGCCCAGTGCATGTCCTCGATCACCAGCACGAGAGGACTGCTGGCGGCGATGGCCTCCAGGAAGCTCCGCCATGCGGCGAACGACTCCTCTCGCTCGGCGGAGACCGCGTCGGCTGCGCCCAGCCCGACGAGGGGAGCGAGGCGCGCGTGGATCCAGTCGCGTTCGATCTCGTCGTCCACGACGGACCCCACGGCATCCGCGAGCTTGGCCGCTGCCTCGTCGGGGCCGTCGTTCTCCACGATGCCGGCGTGCGACTTGACGATCTCGCTGAGGGCCCAGAACGTGATGCCCTCGCCGTACGGCAAGCATCGCCCCTGGCGCCAGAAGACCAGGTCGGGCTCGTCGTCGATGAACCGTTGGAACTCCCACGTGAGCCGCGACTTGCCGACGCCTGGCTCTCCCGACAGGGTGACCAGCTGTGGGCTCTGCTCTCGCATCGCCCGCCGGTACAGGTCCTTCAGGAGCGAGAGCTCGGGCTCGCGCCCGATCAGCGGCGTCCGCGTCCCCAGCTCGACGTCGACGCCGAACCGGCTCCGGGCGGCCAGGGCCCGCCAGATCGGAACCCTTTCATCCTTCCCTTTCAACCCGACGGACTCGAGCTCCTCGTACTCGATGGCCATCCGAGTCGCCCGGTAGGCGAGCTCCCCTACGACGACTCCTCCCGCTGGGGCGACGCCCTGGAGGCGCGAGGCGACGTTGACGACGTCACCCGTGACGAACCCTTCTCCGTGCTCCGGCCGGGCACCGAGCGTGACCACCGCTTCGCCCGTGTTGACCGCGGCGCGGACGGAAAGATCCAACCCCGGCCGCTCCTCGTTCAACTCGGCGATCGCGTCGGTGATGCGGAGGGAGGCGCGCACGGCGCGTTCGGCATCGTCCTCGTGGGCGACCGGAGCGCCGAACACGGCCATCACCGCGTCGCCGATGAACTTCTCCACGGTCCCCCCGAACCGCTCGATCTCTCGCTTGAGGAGGTCGTGGTACACGCGGAGCGTCGACCGGACGTCCTCGGGATCGGCGCGGTCCGAACGCGCCGTGAAGCCGACCAGGTCGACGAACAGTACCGAGACGACCTTGCGTTCCTCTCCTCGTGAGGGCGGCACCTCGCCGAGCGGTGCGCCGCAGGACGAGCAGAACCGCGCGCGCTCAGCGTTCTCCTCACCACAGTTCGGGCATCGCACGCCAGGAGTCTAGGACCGGAGGGCGCATCTCGATGGCGGCGACTTGTGTCCCGCGCCGCCGAGAGCCAGATGGTGGTGTGGGCTAGAGGCGAACCGCGATGAGCAGGACGCAGACCGCCATGAGGATTGCCGCGAACACGTTGAACTCGTATTGGGGCCTGGGCAGGGATCTCCCGGACCCCCACCTGATAGAGCGTCTCTTGGTGTAGGTCCACCGGTCCGTCTGCATCACAGCCTCCGATCAGGGGGCCGGATGCTAGCGCCCCGACCGGGCCAGGTGTGGGATTTCGCCCAGACTGGCAGGACCTCGCTCGGGCTCGGCGGCGTGCGACGGGATCAGCCGGTGTGACGATCCACGTGTGAATCCATCCTCGCGCTCAGGGCGTCGAGACGCGCGTCGACGGCATCGAACCGGGCATCCACACGATCGAACTTGGCGTCCACACGATCGAACTTGGCGTCCACCCCGGCGAAGCCGTCATCTACTCGCGCGAAGCCGTCATCTACTCGCGCGAAGCCGGCATCCATCCGAGCCGCCAAGGCATCGATCCTCGAGGCCAGGTAGAAGAGCGTCCCCAACGACGTGGCAGCCAACAAGCCGATCGCGGTCCAGATCGCGGCGGTCATCGCATCATGAGCGTAGCACCCAGGTACGACACGCCTGCCCGTGGAACGAGGACCGGCACGTCCTAAGGAGCGCCATCGCGGATCGGCGCATCCTTCACCGGCTCGGGCGCATGCCAGACCGCCTCGACGTTGTTCCCGTGAAGGTCGTTGACGAACGCCGCGTAGTACCGGTCCGAGTACTGGGCCCACACCCCGGGCTCCCCTCTGGCCGTTGCCCCCTTGGCCAGAGCTGCTTCGAAGAACGCGTCCACGCTCGCCCGGTCGGCGGCGTCGAACGCGACGTGCGCCGCCGTGGTCACCGGTGTGCCCAGATAGATGGCGAAGTCGTCGAGCCCCTCGACACCGTAATGGACCCCGTCCTCCTGAACGTGGAGCTCCTCGTACCCGATGGGTGCGAGCGCCGCCGTGTACAGGCGCCGGCTCGCCGCAAGGTCGTCCACGACGAACAGCACGTGGTCGACGACGATCCGTCGGGTGGTCACGAGGGCGGCATCTCTTCGGCGTCAGTCGTACTCATCGGCGTAGTCCCACATCCGGATGTCGCCCGGCGTCAAACGCACGATCAGATGCTCGCCGGGCAATGATCCCACGTATGCGGTGCCCCTCTCCGCGCCGATGTACCTCGCGGCGATCCGGACTGCCGTCTCGGGTACTCCCACGTCGATGAGCGCCGCGGAGCCTCGAACCTCCATGCCTCGAAGCGGCGGTTCGGACTCCGCAACCACGACGGTCGCCCTGGGGTCGCGTCGGAGGTGTCGGATCTTCACGTCCTCGGCCGCGATCCACATGTTGAACCCGCCATCTCGCCACTCGTGCCAGACAGGAGAGAGCAGGACGGCCCCATCCCTGCGCAAGGTGGCCAAGATCGCAACACGAGGCTCGTCCAGGAAGCCACCCAGGTCCTGAGGCGTCAGGTCAGTCCGCATGCCGAGCAGCCCCATCATCATCCGGTCGACAATCCCACTGCCCGCTTGATCCAGAGGCGTGTCCCTAGGGGTCGAGTCTGGTTACAGCGAATGCCTCTTGAGCCAGCTCAGCACGGTGTCGGCCACCTCCGGCCAGCGGCTGTCGATGCCGAGCGAGTGGCCCCGGTCGTGGAACTCCTTGTAGTCCGTCACCGCGGGTGACTTCCGATATTGCTTGAGGGTCGATCTGGTGATCGCCGCAGGAACGGTGTGATCCTTGCCGCCGGCGGTGAGAAGCAAAGGGCCTCGCGTCGCGTTCTCCGTGTTGACCTTGGCCGGAGAGTGCGGAACCAGATTGGCCGCGGCGGCCTCGAACAACGTCCGCCCGGGGGACGGGATCGCCCAGCGGTCGTAGAGATCGTCCGACTCCTCCTCGGAGAGGGCATTGCCGAAGCCGTAGCGGAACTGCTGTCGGGTCAACGAGACGGCGCGCTTCCTGTTGGAAGGACTTCGCAACGCGACGGAGGCCACCCGCAGCGCCGAAGGAGGCAGGTAGACGACGCCCTTGATCGGCGCCGCGTCGATGGCCACCCCCGCAGCCGCGTGATCCTCACCCAACAAGCGCTGAACCATCAGCCCCCCGAACGAATGGCCGATGACGATGGGCTTCGCATCGAGCTTGCCGATGATCTGGGCGTAGTGCTCGACCACGTCGTTGATGCCGTAGTCGGCGACGCGCTCGGGGCGTTGCCGGGTCTCCTCGATCGTGTCCGCGTCCCCGGGCCAGCCGGGCGCGGTCGGGGCGTATCCCTCTTGCCGGAACCGGTCGACCCAAGGCCCCCACGAGTCGGCGTGCAGCCACAGGCCATGGATGAAAACGACGGGCGTGCCTGCTGTTGCCATGACAGGGCTCCTCTCCCCCGGAAGGGTCGAGTATAGGTTCGATCGCTCGGAAGGTCTCAGGTGGCTGGGTCGGCGAGCCCGGTCCCATCGCCTCAACGACGTCCGCGCGCTGCGTTCTCCTCGATCCGCGCCTTGACGATCTTCTTCAGGAGTGCGGCTGGGATGGGCTTATCTGTGGTGAAGCGGAGCGTCCCCTTGCCCGAGAAGTAGGGCTTCAGTTCCTCCCCGAGTGCCTCCATGACCGCATCGCTTGCGGGGAAGAGGCTGCAGTGGTCCTTGAACGCGGCGTAGTACACGAGGACTCGACCACGGAGCTTGAACGTCGGCATCTGGTAGCTGATCATCTCGGTCGCCTCGGGCGCGGCGGCCCTGACCGTCTTCCGAACCTGCTCCAGGGCGGCGCGTTGGTCCTCTGGAAGGGCGGCCAGGTAGTCGTCCACACCGGTTGGCCCGGCCATCCGAGACTCCCTCCGTGGGCGACAGCCCCTGCGCAATCATTCCACCGGGGAATCAGTGACGCGGAGCTACATGGCCGGCTGGGGGACCCCGTCGATCCGTTCGCCCGAGGCGAACCGACGCCGGTCGGAATGCGAGATGACCGTGACGCCGCCCGGCCCAAAGGC
>DASSSA010000097.1:0-5225 GCA_035701505.1 Actinomycetota bacterium | reverse complement strand
CCCCCGTCCTGCGGGAGGCGGTGGAGTTCGACGCCGACATCCCCCGGGGCCGCACCCGCGCCGACCAGCTGTCCCTGGCCGATCGGTACCGAGAGGTCACGGCCGAGGCGCATCCCTGGTACCTGGACGAGCTCGAGGGGGCCGCGGAGGCTGCGGGGGTCGATCCCCTGGCGCTGTTCGCCTGCGCCACCGAGGAGATCTGGTACGAGCCGCGCACCCACGCCCTCAAGGGTCGGTGCACCGACCTGGTGGCGGTCCCGCCCGCCACCGCCGGCGAACGCGTCCTGGTGGCCCACAACAACGACATGCATCGGAAGTACCAGGAGCAGCTGGTCGCGATCGAGTGGGAGGTCCCCGGCGATCCGGTCGTGATCACCATCGGCAACGGCATCTGGATCAGTGTGGGATGGAACTCGGCGGGGCTGTCGCTCACCGGCAACGAGCTCTCACCGAACGACGAGCGGATCGGGGTCCCCCGCGAGATCCAGGTACGGTCCATGCTGCGGGGACCGACCGTGGACATGATGCTCGGCGAGGCCCTCCGCCACGATCGCGCATCCTCCTACAACAACGTGCTCGTCTCCAGCCGGGGCGAGGTTGTGAACGTCGAGGGGTCGGCCATGTCGGCCGAGATGACCGAGCCGGACGAGCGGGGCCACCTTGTCCATACGAACCATTACGTCTGCGAGGGCATGCTCGGCTACGAGGGCGACCCCGAATACGCCGCGCACTCCGCCATCCGGTACCGACGGGCGTCGGAGCTCCTCCGGGCCGAGGAGCCGGGCACGGTGACCGCCGACCGGCTCCGGACCATCTTGTCCAACCACGACAACCCGCCCGATGCCCTGTGCCGGCACCCAGAGCGGTGGGGAGGCGACACGGCCACCGCGTTCTGGTGCGTTGCCGACGTGACCGAGATGCGGATCACATTCGGCCGTGGCAACCCCTGCGACTCGGTGGCCCAGGAATACGTCTTCGCCGAGCGCGCCTGAAGGTCGGGCGTCCACCCGCGGAGCCGGGACGCGACCGACTCCCGACTGCGCTCCCGACTGCCGGAGTCGGTACCGTCGGGTAGGCTGTCCGCCGCCCGAAGCTCCCCGTCCCTCGCCGGAGGCTCGCCGAATGATGCTCCACGTAGCGAAGGAGGCCGTCGAGGCGGCACGCGCCGCAGGCGCCCACTATGCGGACGCCCGGTTCGTCCACGAGGACTCCGAGTCGATCACGGTCCGCAACCAGGAGATGGAGGGGATCGACCGGGCGACCTCCGAGGGTATCGGCGTCCGCGTGCTGGTCGACGGGTACTGGGGATTCGCCGCCACCGCACGGCCCGAGGGCGCAGAGATCGCCCGGACCGCCGGCCTGGCTGTCGAGATCGCTCGGGCGGCGGCTCGCCTTCCCCGCGAACCGGTGAAGCTCACCGAGGTCGAGCCGGCCACGGGCACCTGGGCCAGCCCGTTCCAGGACGACCCGTTCAACGTGTCGCTGGAGGAGAAAGTGGCCCTGTTGATGGAGGCCACCCGACGGATGCAGGAGGTCGATGGCCTGGCGTTCGCCGAGGGCGGGATCGATCTGTACCGGGTCCGGACGTCCTTCGCATCGTCTGAGGGGAGCGCGACCGAGCAGACCGTCCTGCACTCGGGGGCCGGCCTCGACGCCACCGCCATCTCCGAGGGCGAGCTCCAGCGGCGCTCGTACCCGAACTCGTTCCGCGGCCACATCGCCGCGGCCGGCTGGGAGCACATCGCAAAGCTCGGGCTGATCGAGGAGGCCGAACGGACCGCGACGGAGGCAGTGGAGCTGCTCTCGGCCCCGGACTGCCCCAGCGAGGTGACCACCCTGGTCCTCGATTCCGGCCAGATGGAGCTCCAGGTGCACGAGTCCATCGGCCACGCGGTGGAGCTCGACCGGGTGCTCGGCATGGAGGAGTCCTACGCGGGCTCCTCGTTCGTCTCGCCGGGCGATCGGGGCAACCTTCGCTACGCGAGCGACCTCGTGTCGATCACGGCGGACGCGACCATCCCCGGTGGCCTGGGCTCGTTCGGATGGGACGACGAGGGCGCCCCAGCGCAGCGGGTACCCATCATCGTCGATGGGACGTTCCAGGACTTCATCTCCAGCCGCGAGACGGCCGGGGCGATCGGCGGCAGGTCCACGGGGGCCATGCGGGCTGACGGTTGGGGCAACCTCCCGCTCATCCGGATGACCAACATCAACATCGAGCCCCGCGAGGGATCGCTCGCCGACATCATCGGCGACACGAAGGATGGCATCTTCATGGCCACGAACCAGTCGTGGTCCATCGACGACAAGCGAGTCAACTTCCAGTTCGGGTGCGAGATCGCCTGGCGCATCAAGGGCGGCAAGCTCACGCAGATGTTCCGCAACCCAAACTACACCGGCATCACCACTGAGTTCTGGCGATCGTGCGACGCGGTGGGAGGCCGTGAGGACTGGACCCTGTGGGGCACGCCCAACTGTGGCAAGGGGCAGCCCGTGCAAACCGCGCGGGTGGGTCACGGGACGGCGCCGGCCCGCTTCCGCAACGTCCAGGTGGGGGTGCGCTGATGCCGGGGGCGATCGGACCGGACCGAGTGCGGTCGGTAACCGAGCCGGCGCTGACCGTGCCTGGAGTGGACGGCGTCGAGGTCCTGTTCATCCATGAATGGGTCGGGCTCACCCGGTTCGCCTCCTCGGCCATCCACCAGAGCACCTGGCAGGAGGACACGGGCATCCGCGTTCGGGTGGTGAAGGGCGGACGCATCGGAGTTGCTGCCTCCAATGACTTCTCCGAGGAGGGTGCTCGACTGGCGGCCGAGAGCGCGAGAGAGATGGCGGAGGTGGTGGCGCCCGATCCGCTGTTCCCCGGGCTCACGCCTCCCCAGCCCGTTCCCCCGAGCGGCCGCTTCGACGAGGCCACGGCCTCCACTACCCCGGACCACCGCGCGGAGGGCGTTGCGGCGCTGATCGCCGAATGCGGTCCAGGCCTGGTGGCCTCCGGAGCGTTCGAGACCGCCGCGAGCGAGGTCGCGGTGCTCAACAGCGAGGGTCAATTCTGCTGGGCCCCTTCCACCCTGGCCTCGGTCACCACGGTCGTCACCGCCGACGAGGGGGGCAGCGGCTTCGCCGAGACGTTCGCCTCCTCCCTGGCCGAGGTCGATCCCGGGGCCGTGGGCCATCGGGCGGCGACCAAGGCGGCGGCCTCTCGCCGGCCGATCGCTCTCGAACCGGGCCGGTACCCGGTCGTGCTGGAGCCCGCCGCGGTCTCCACGTTGGTGGGGTTCCTGGCCTGGATCGGGTTCGGCGGGCGGCTCCTTGCCGAGGAGCGGTCCTGCTTCTCCGGGAAGCGGGGGCAGCAGGTTGCCCAGCCGGCCATCACGATCTACGACGACGCCACCTCGCCCGACACCGTCGGGCTCCCCTTCGACTTCGAGGGAACGCCCCGTCGCCGCGTCGACCTTATCCGCGACGGCGTGTTCATCGACGGCGTATACGACAGGCGCACGGCCCGGCAGGCGGGCACGGAAACGACGGGCCACGCCCTCCCCCCGCCGAACCCGGAGGGTCCGTTCCCCCTCAACCTGTTCATGGAGCCCGGGGAGGCCTCGGTGGAGGACATGATCGCTTCGACCGACCGCGGCCTGCTCGTCACCCGGTTCCACTACTCCAACGTCGTTCACCCCCTGGAGTCGACCATCACCGGGATGACTCGCGACGGGACCTTCCTCATCGACTCAGGGGAGGTGACTCAGCCGGTGAAGAACTTCCGGTTCACCCAGTCCATCGTCGAGGCCCTCCGGTCCGCGTCGATGGTTGGTCGTGAGGCCGAGCTGGCGAGCGAGTTCTTCTTCTCCGCCTCCCGCGTTCCCGCCCTGAAGGTGGATTCGTTCCACTTCACCGGCCGTTCGGATCACTGACGACGCACGGAAGCGGATCTCACCCTCGCCGCCCCGTTCCGGTACCCTCCGCAGAGGGCTGTCCCCAAGGCAGCAGGACGGAGGTGACCCGATGCAGGTCGGAGACGTGATGAAGAGCGCCGTGAGGACCACGACCCCGGACCAGATGTTCGCCCACGTCGCCAAGCTGCTGAAGGACAACGCCATCTCCTCAGTCGTCGTGATGGATGGCGACCGGCTCGCCGGCATCGTGACCGAGCGCGACCTGGTCAACCTGGTGGCGGACGGCCTGGACCCGCAGGCCGTCAAGGTCGCCGACCGCATGAGCACCGAGCTCGACACCGTCGAGCCCCGGACCGATATCGCCGAGGCCGCCGAGCACATGGCCAGGCTTCGGATCCGCCACCTGCCGGTCCTGGACAAGGGTGCATTGGTGGGGATCATCTCCATCCGCGACCTGACCAACTGGGCGGTCGAGGAGATCACCGGCGGCCACGAGCTGCCGGACCTGGAGCGCAGCCACACAACGTTGTCGGCCGCCGCCGAGATCAACCGGAACCGCTGAGGGGCCGGCTGGGAGCTACTCCCCCTGCGCCGCCCGTTGGAAGGCGTCGCGTGGGTGGTGGATCGAACCGAGCTGCGTCACGTCGCGAGGGAAGAGCAATCCCACCGTCCAGTCCATCACGATCCGGACCTTCCGGTTCAGGGTCGGCATCATCCACAGGTGGTAGCTCCGGTGGAGGAACCACGCGGGAAACCCCTTGACCTTCACCCCGAGCACGAGTGCCGCTCCCTTGAACCGGCCGAGGGAGGCGAGCTGCCCCAGGTTTCGCCACCGGAACGGCTCCACCGGTTCCCCGCGAAGCGACGCGATCACGTTCCTGCCCAGCCGGCGAGCCTGGCGGAGCGCGTGTTGCGCCGTTGGGGGGGAGAGTCCGCCCGTCGCGAGGTCGGGAACCGCCGCGTTGTCACCGGCAGCCCAGGCGTCCTCGACGCCACGGACGCGCAGGAACTCGTCCACGACCACGCGTCCCTGTTCGTCGATGGGGAAGTTCGAGCGGGCCGCGAGCGGTTCCGGTTTCACCCCGGTCGTCCACACCAGGGTGTCCGCGGGGAAGCGCGTTCCGTTCGACAGGCGCATCACCCCGCCCTCGGCCGACACGAGCGTCGTGTTCACCAGCACCTCGATCCCTCGCACCCGGAGCCGCGAGCTCACGTAGGTGGCCAGATCGGGGCTCAGCTCGGGCAGGATGCGTGAGGTGGCCTCTACCAGGACCCAGCGCATGTCGTCGGGATGCAGGCCCGGGTAGTAGTGCAGCGCCGAGCGGGCCA
>DASSSA010000096.1:0-15583 GCA_035701505.1 Actinomycetota bacterium | reverse complement strand
TCCAGCAGGCGTGCGGTGATGTACCTGCCCGTGTAGCCGAAGGCCCCGGTCACCACGTCAACCTCGGCCATCGCGATCTTTCATGGCCTTGGGAGCGGTTACCGCGCTGAGCCGCACGATTTGCC
Source organism: Actinomycetota bacterium (assembly GCA_035701505.1). Classification (GTDB taxonomy): domain Bacteria; phylum Actinomycetota; class UBA4738; order UBA4738; family HRBIN12; genus AC-69. The sequence continues at coordinate 15,458 of DASSSA010000096.1, read as the reverse complement.
ATCCTCGTACTCCATCCTGGCTCTCACAAGGGCCGAGAGGCGACTGTCTCCCGCTGGCGGATTCACCCGAAGTCATCGAGACGGAGTGGGCATGCGGCTTGATGTCGGTTCCGGCGGGAACCGATACCGGAAGGGGCGGCGCGTCGACTGGCCGTTCCAACGGGAAGCGACACCTACCTGGAGCACCGGCCGGGCTGGCACGTCCAGAGCCCTCGACGCCCTCGCGACTTCCTAAGCGGTTTGCACGCCTCCCGCGTCTGAAACGATGGGAGATATGGAGGTGAGGGCGGGTTCGAGGCGTTTTGTCGCGCTGAGTACGCGGCGGTCGTACGCCTTGCCTTCTGGATGACGGGGAATCGGCAGGATGCCCTCGCCATTGCCCAAGAGGCGTTCGCCCGCGCGTATGAACGGTCGCGGAGCGTCTCCAAGATGGACCGGCCTGGGGCCTGGGTTCAGCGGGTGGCAGTTAACCTCGCCCTCACGGCTCGGCGTCGCCGCCGCTTGTTTCCGTGGCTTCGCGCACACGCAAAGGATCGAGTGGTGCCGGAGCCTGACGTCTCGGAAACGTGATCTCAACGGTGCCCTTCGCGAGCGCCTGCTGAAAGCCCGCCGGGATGCCGATACTCGCTGAACCGTTGCCACGACGAGCCCGAGAAGATGTAGTTGTGGAAGATCGGCCGCTACAGCCCCTGCTTCCAGGACCGTGAAAGGCCGGATCTGGTCAAGGCGAGCATGCCCCAATTATCGTTGCCTACGGTAGGGAACACCCGTCCGAGTGTCGATTCCGGCGGAAAGCGACCTCGTCCCGCTATGTTCGCGAACGAGTACCGACGTCAGTCGCGGTCGTGCGGCCAGATCAGCAGGAGTGGTCCGAGCCACACCGCAGCCAAGACCATGACGTCACCGAGCCGACTCGGCCACGATGCATGCGAGCTTGCGAATGGCGAGAGCGCCAAGACTATTACTCCGACGATCGGCCCCAGGAGGGTGAGCCAGAGCCAGCCAATCCGGTTTCTCCAACGTGTCCGCTGCTCGACCACGAAGCGACCTTACCGCGGCGCCCCATCTCCGGCACACCCGTCCGCGCTGAGTAGTCGTTTCCGTCACGAAGAGACATTGCCGGATAGGCGTAGTCGTGAGCCTCCTGGGAGAACGGTCTTCAGCGACAACCGTCTGGGGTCGATGACTTCATGGACGAGCTCATGGGCGAAGTCCCTTCATCCTCAGGCTTCTTTGCTGTGGCCAGTCACGCACCCCAGACTCAGTTTGCGCCGATCGTAAGGAACCATATCGCTCCGCGTAGCGCTTCCTGAACCATCGCTCCATCGCACGGCCTACGATTGCTGAGCGGACGCCAAGGCGCCAGCTTTCCGCCAGTTGTGGCCCCAATGTGGCCCCACCGGGTCTCGGGAGGCCGCCGTCTCCCCTTCCCGACCGCACGAAACCGCAGGTAGATGGCGGGAGGACTGGGATTCGAACCCAGGAGCGGGTTGCCCCGCTAACGGTTTTCAAGACCATCGCCTTCGTCCGCTCGGCCATCCTCCCTTTTCGACTGTAGCGGTGGCCGCTGCTTGTCGCCCACCGTCGCGGCGGGGAAGATATCGTCCCTTCGATGCCAGAGACCCATCCCGCCAAAAGCCCGTCCGCCGAGGGCCTCTTCGAGTCCCCCGAGGCCCTCTTTCGGGCGCTGGTGGAGCAGGTCCCGGCCGTGGTCTATATCGACTCGGACGATCAGCGTCCCGACTCCCTCTACATGAGCCCGCAATCGGAGCGGGTCTTCGGTTATTCGCCTTCGGCTTACGTGGCCCAACCGGAGCTCTGGCGCGACAACACCCATCCCGAGGATCGCCCCGTGGTGGCCGATGCCTGGGCGGCGGCCAGGGCGAACGGGGAGGCGTTCGCCTGCGAGTACCGGGTCCGGCACCGGGCCGGGCGGTGGCTCTGGGTTCGCGACGAGGCCGTGCCCGTGCGAGGCGGGGGTGGCGAGATCCAAGCCTGGCAGGGCGTACTCCACGACGTCACGGCCCGGAAGGAGACCGAACAGGCGCTCAGGGAGGCCGAGGAGAAGTATCGGGCGCTCGTGGAGAACGTGCCGGCAGTCGTGTACCTGGTGGCCCCCGACGACGACCGGCGCACCCTCTACGTGAGCCCGCAGGTAGAGCGAGCGCTCGGCTATCCCCGTGAGGAGTGGCTGGATCAGCCGGACATCTGGATGGAGCTTCTGCATCCCGATGACCGGGAGCAGACCCTAGCCGCCCACGACGCGGCCAACGAGACGGGCCAACCGTGGAGCCGCGAGTACCGCCTGATCGCGAGCGATGGACGCGCTGTTTGGTTCCGGGACGTCGCCACCCTGGTCCGCGACTTGGACGGGCGAGCGTTGCACTGGCAGGGTGTGCAGCTCGACATCACCGAGCTGAAGCGGGTGGAGGAGGAGCTCCGCCGGGCCCGTGATGACCTCGAGCTCCGCGTGCTGCTCCGCACGCACGAGCTGGAAGAGGCCAACGAGATGATGGCCCTGGAGATCGCGGAGCGCCGGCGGGCCGAGGATGAACTTCGCGCGACGGAACGGAAGTACCGGATGATGGCCGAGCAGATCCCGGCGGTCACCTACGTCTGGCACGTGGATCAGGAGGCCGGCCAGATCGACTACACCAGCCCCCAGATCGAGCGGCTCCTCGGCTACACGCCGGGTGAGTGGGGGACGGCCGACCTGTGGCTGTCCCGGCTCCATCCCGACGACCGCACGCGCGTGATGGCCGACACGCTCCGGTCCCAGACGACCGGCGAGTCCTTCAGCGCCGAGGCTCGGTACCTGGCAAAGGACGGCCGGATCGTGTGGCTCCTGGACGAGGCCGTGCTCCTGGAGCGCGACGGGGCGGGGCTACCGAAGACCTTCCATGGCGTGTTGGTGGACATCACCGCGCGGAAAGAGGCGGAGGCGAGCGCCCGGGCGGCCCAGTCCAAGGCCACGATCGCGGAGGCCAGGTACCGGACCCTTGTGGAGCAGATCCCGGCGATGACCTTCATCGAGATGCGCTCTCCGGACGATCCCCGTTCGATCCACCTCACGTTTGCCAGTCCCCAGACCGAGCCGATCCTCGGATACACGCCGCAGGAACTGATCGATGACCCGGGGCACTTCGCCCGCATGCTGCACCCCGACGACCGGGACCGGGTGCTGGCGGTGAACGAGCACTCCGAGCGGACGGGCGAGCCGGTCGATCAGGAATATCGGGTCGTAGCCAAGGACGGTCGCGTGGTGTGGATTCACTGCCAGGCGGTGCTCGTCACCGACGAGTCCGGCGCCCCCCGGTTCTGGCATACGGTTGCGCTGGACATCACGGCGCGCAAGGAGGCCGAGGAGAACCTCCGGGAGCTCGAGGGCCGGTACCAGGCCATGCTGGGCCAACTGGGGCCCGATCCCGATCGAGCCTAGCCGGCCTCCGAATCCTTCGGCCCGAGCACGCGGAGGGACTCCGGCAGGTATGGGAACAAGGCCTTCGGCAGCTCGACCGACCCGTCCTGGCGCTGGCGATTCTCCAGGATGGCGATGAGGGTCCGCCCGATGGCTGTTGCCGTCCCGTTCAGCGTGTGGAGGACCTCGATCGCGCCGTCCCCCCGGCGAAGTCGAGTCTGGAGCCTCCGGGCCTGGTAGTCGGTGCAGTTCGAGCACGACGTGACCTCCCGATACCTGGCCTGGCCCGGGAGCCACCCCTCGATGTCGTATTTCTTGGCTGCCGCGAGTCCCAGGTCGCCAGCCGCGACGTTCACCACCCGATAGGGAAGGTCGAGGTTGCCAACGATCTCTTCCTCGATGCCGACGAGGAACTCGTGCTCGTCCCTCGAGTCCTCGGGTCGGGTGAAGCTGAACATCTCGACCTTGTCGAACTGGTGGACCCGGAACATCCCCCCGAGGTCCTTGCCGTAGGAGCCGGCCTCACGTCGGAAACACGTCGAGTAGCCAGCCATCCGGACCGGCAGATCGGATTCGTCGAGGATCTCACCCATGTGGAAGGCGGCGAGGGAGACTTCCGACGTGCCCACGAGGTAAAGGTCGTCCTCTCGCGTGACGTAGATGTTCACGGCGTCGGTGGGGAGGAACCCAGTGCCGAACAAGGCTTCCTCTCGGACAAGCACGGGTGGGATGACCGGCGTGAACCCCTTGGCCGTGAGGATGTCGAGCGCGTAGCGGACCAGGGCGAACTGGACGTGGACGATGTCGCCGATGAGGTAGACGAACCGCGAGCCGCTGGTCCGGACGGCCCGTTCGATGTCCAGCATCCCGAGGAGCTCGCCGAGCGCGACGTGATCGCGTGGCTCGAATCCGAGCTGGGGCGGCTCGCCGTGGCGGCGGACCTCGACGGCGTCCTCCTCGGTGAACCCGTCCGGCGCGGATTCATCGGGGAGGTTGGGGGTCCTGGCCAGCGCGTCGGCCAGTCGCTTCTCGGCCTCTTCGAGCTCGGGGTCGAGCCGTTCGATCTCCGACGAGACCTTCGAGACCTCCTCGATCAGCCTCGAGCGCTCATCCCCCTGGGCCTTGCCGATGGCCTTGGACGCCCGGTTCTGCTCCGCCCGCAGCTGCTCGACCCCCGCGGTCAGCTCGCGACGGCGTTCGTCGAGCGCAAGCAGCTCGTCGACCGCCTCCGCCATCCCTCGGCGCGCAAGCCCCTGTCGAGCGTGCTCGGGGTTCTCGCGGATGGCTTTGACGTCGAGCACGCCGGCTAGACCTTCGCCTCCTGTGCCGGCTGCGCCTGCGACTTGGGGGCGTGGGCGGGTCCGGATTGAGGCTTTGGCGCGGCCTGCTGATCCATGATGCTCTGCCCCTGGAAGATCGCGCCTTCCTCGACGACCAACGTCTTCGACGTGATGGTGCCCTCCACCCGACCTCCCCGATTGAGCTCGGCCCGTCCCTTCGCCTGGAGGCTCCCCTTGAACCGTCCGGCCACCGACACGTTCAGTGCCCTGATGTCCGCGTCCACCTGGCTGTGCGGCGCCAGCATCACGTCGCCGTCGGCGCTGATCTGCCCTTTCACCTGGCCGTCCACACGGAGGGACCCCGCGGAGACGACGGTGCCCTCCAGCTTTGCCCCGGCGCCGATGATCGTCACCTCTCCCTGTTCCGCCATGCGTCGCACCCCCTTGCGCGTCTCGCGGACCTGATCGTCCTCGTTTCGTGCCTCGACATCCTCCCGCTCCGGCTCCGAGCCTCGTGCCTCATGCCGGCCCTCGTAGCGCTTGCCGTCTTCCCGGCGCGCTTCCTCCTTCCGGGGTTCCTCACGGTCCTCCCGCCTCCAGATCATCTGGCCTTCACCGCCTCCCGGGGCCCCGCCATCGCCTGCCTGATCGCTTCCTCCTCCTCGACGGAGAGGTTGTAGCCGCTCTTCCTCGCCGTCACCGGCTTCGCATACACCCGCGTGTCCTGCCGCCCGTTGATCGACGTGACCACCACGCCGTTCCCCTTGTCGTCGAGCAGCGCACAGGAGAACGAGAGGCGGCCGCCGACGTCCTCAAACGCGTCGTACCGAACGAGCCCGACGTTTCGCACTGCCGCTTCGATGGACTCCTTCCTCCGACCGTCCAACCGCTGAAGCCCTCGAACGGCGCGTTCCAGCCGCTGGATGGCCCGCCCCTGCCCTTCAAGGATGCCTCGGAGCGCGTCGTCGAGGTGGATCGGTCCTCGCGTGTCGCGGGTCCTCCTCCCCGAGCCGGTCGCCGTGACCAGCAGCGCCAATCCGGACAGCCCCATGCTGATCAGGACCAACAGGCTGAGCGTCTTGGCCGAAAAGGTCACGCGGCTGGGACCTCGATCCTCAAATAGGCCCGTCTACCTGGGCTTCTGCGAGAGTCGGAGTATACAATCAACGCCCTCGTGGACGAACGCCGCCTGTCCGACCTGCTCGACCGAGTGGCCTCGGGCGCGCTTTCGGTGGACCGGGCCCTGGAGGACCTTCGAGACCTTCCGCACGAGCATCTGTCCGACGCCACCATCGATCACCATCGGGAGCTGCGAACCGGCCAGGCCGAAGCCGTGTACGCGCCGGGGAAGACGCCGGGGCAGGTACGCGACGCGGCGGCGGCGCTCGTGGCGCGGGCGTCCGGCGCGGTGTTCGTCACGAAGGCCGCTCCCCAGCAGTTCCATGCGCTCATGGACGCCATCCCCGATGCGACCTACCACCCTCGGTCCGGCCTCGTGGTGGCCAAGCGCGCCGAAGCGCGCCTGAAGCTCGGGAGGGCGTGCGTCGTCTCCGCCGGCACCGCCGACCTCCCGGTAGCTGACGAGGTCGCCGAGGCAGCGGATGCCCTCGGACTCGATGTGGCGCGTATCACCGACGTCGGCGTGGCCGGGATCCATCGAGTGCTCGAACGCCGGGCGGAGATGGAAGCCGCCGACGTCGTCGTCGTGGTCGCCGGGATGGACGGCGCGCTCCCGTCGGTGGTGGCCGGTCTGATCTCCAGGCCGGTTGTGGCCGTCCCGACCAGCGTCGGGTATGGCGCATCCTTCGACGGACTGGCGGCGCTGCTGGCCATGCTGAACGCCTGCGCTCCCGGGGTGTCGGTGGTCAACATCGACAACGGCTTCGGGGCAGCCCTCGTGGCCCATCGCATCGTGCGGAACCGGGGCTGAGCCGGTGCGGCTGGCCTACTTCGACTGCATCGCCGGGATCTCCGGCGACATGGCTCTCGCCGCCCTGATCGACGCCGGGGCGGATTTCGACCTGCTCCGCGAGGAGCTGGCCAAGCTGCCGCTCGAGCCGTTCGACATCGAGGTGCGGGATGTGGAGACGAACGGGCTCCACGCGAAGCGGGTGGAGGTCAAGGCCACGGCCGCCGGCATCATCCGGACCTACGCCAGCATCCGCGCGCTCCTCGACTCGGCGGCGTTCCCTCCCGACGCGCTCGACCTGTCGCAGCGGATCTTCCGAAGGCTGGCCGAGGCCGAGGCTCGCGTGCACCGAAAGGAGATCGACCTGGTCACCTTCCACGAGGTGGGGGCGGTCGACTCGATCGTCGACATCGCGGGTACCGCCCTCGCCCTCACCATGCTCCGGGTGGAGCGAGCCTTCTCCTCCGCCGTCCCCACCGGCCTGGGCATGACCAGGACCGACCACGGCGCGATGCCGATCCCGGCGCCGGCCGTGGTCGAGTTGCTGCGCGGCGCGCCCCTGTACTCGAAGGGGGTGCCCGTGGAGCTGGTGACGCCGACCGGCGCCGCAATCCTCGCGGCGACGGTCGAAGGCTACGGCGAGCTTCCCCTGATGTCGGTGCAATCCATGGGGTACGGGGCCGGCAGCCACCGCCTGGACTTCCCCAACGTCCTTCGGATCCTGGTCGGTGAGGAGGTCGAGTCCCGCGGGGCCGCCCCCCCGGCCCCTCGCGACTCGACTGAGGTCCTGCTCGAGACCAACGTGGACGATCTCAATCCAGAGGTGTTCGAGTACGTGATCGAGGAGCTGCTGGCCGCGGGGGCCCAGGACGCCTGGCTGGCCCCGGTCGTCATGAAGAAGGGCCGGCCGGCGGTCACGGTCTCGGTGCTGTGTTCCCCGGAGAGGGTGGAATCCATGCGGGCCATCCTGTTTCGGGAGACCGGAACGCTCGGCGTGCGGTCCACCGAGGTGGCCAAGCGGGCCCTGGACCGAGAGGTGCTGAAGGTCGAGACGGCACACGGCGCCGTGGCCGTGAAGGTCGGACTGTTCGAGGGTCGAGCCGTGACGGTGTCTCCCGAGTACGAGGATTGCGCCAGGGTGGCCAGGGAAGCCGGCGTTCCCGCGCGTCACGTGTACGAGGAGGCTGCGCGACTGGCCCGGGACCAGCTCGGGGACCATGAGGGCTGAGGCGGGCGCGCCCGGTTCATCGCTCGGGGAATGCATCGCCGAGGTGGGGTAGTCTCACCCGCGGACCCACAGATCGTGGAGACATCGTTCTGATGAAACACGCAGCGCCCTCGGACCCCGCTGCCGACATCCTGGTGTTCGACGACGAACCCCGGGCCAACCCGGTTTGGACGGCGATCCTCACGTTCGTCGTGATCATCCCCACGTTGGCCTACCTGATCTGGGCGCTCCCCGGGTACGGCGACCAGCTCTCCTTCAGCCTCCTGTTCTTCATCTTCGCGGTGGCCGTCGTCGACCTCATTCCGGTCCCAGCGTGGGGCGGCCTGCAGCTCTCGCTCAGCTTCCCCATCCTGCTGGGCGTGGCGATGATCTACCCCGCGCCGATCGCCGCATTCGCGGCGGTGGCCGGCTCCTTCGACCCCCGGGAGTTCCGGAGGGAGATCCCGTTCACTCGCGCGGTGTGGAACCGATGCCAGCTCGGTCTGTCATTCCTCGCCGGCAGCGCCGTGTTCCATCGCTTGGCGAGCCTGGAATCGCCATGGACCCGGATGGTCCCCGCGATCATGCTCGCCAGCGTGGTGGCCTATACGGTCAACACCTTCTTCGTGGCGTTGTACACGTCGATCTCCCGTCGCATCTCGGTCAGAAGCGTCCTGGCCAAGATGCACGGCACGGCCCCTTACGAGTTCCTGCTGTCGTATCTGGGGCTCGGGTGGCTGTTCGGCGCGGTCATCGCCAGGTTCTACGTCTCCGAGGGCCTGTGGTCGGTGGCCGTGCTCCTAGCGCCACTCATCTTCGCCCGCCAGATGTACTTCCGGAGCCGGCTGTTGGCCGACCGGCTGGCCGAACAGAACCGCATCCTCGCCGACCAGACCCGAAAGCTCGAGGAGCTGCTGGAGAAGGAGCACCACCGGGTGGACGAGCTCCGAGAGCTGAACCGGATGAAGGGGGAGTTCGTCGCGGTGGTCTCGCACGAGCTTCGGACCCCGGTCACCGCACTGATCGGCTATGCCAAGACCTTGCGCGAGCCGGAGTTCGCCGAGGACCCCGTGATGCGCCAGGAGTTCCTGGAAAGGATGGAGCGCCAGGGCGATCGGCTCCTGCGGCTGGTGGAGAACCTGCTCACCGCCTCCCGGATCGAGAGCCAGCAGCTGCCGCTCTCGGTCGGCCGGGTGCTGTTCGAGGACCTGGTAAGGGAGGTGGTCGAGGGGCTCGCGGTGGAGAGCGAGCGGATCAGGGTGGACGTCCCCGCCGACCTCCCGGTTCTCCATACCGACCGCCAGCTCCTCGGGCGTGTGGTGTCGAACCTGCTCGACAACGCGCTCAAGTACTCGCCGGAGGACGCGCCGTGCGACCTCGGAGCTCGGGCCGAGAGCGATCGCTTGATCTTCTGGGTCGAGGATCACGGGATCGGCATCCCCGCGGGACAGCTCTCCCGGATCTTCGAGCGCTTCTACCAGGTGGACTCCTCCAGCACCCGGACCTTCCGGGGCGCCGGGCTCGGCCTGTCCCTGGTGAAGGATCTCCTCGACCACCTAGGGGGGACCATCGAGGTCCAGAGCTCGCCGGGGCATGGGAGCAGGTTCACCGTCAGATTGCCGTTCCGCTCACCCGATCCGCCGGTCGTCTCCACCGATATCCTCCAAGCCGAAGACCTCATGGCCTCGAGCTGAGCCCCGCGGCCTACACGTCACTCGGGAAGCATGCCGAGCGTGTAGGAGCACTTCCGACAGAACACGAATGCCGCCTTGCGCCCCGCGGTCTCTTCCTCGTCGGCGACCGTGATCGTGCGATAGGTGGCGAACACGGCGAGATCGGCGTTGCATCGGGGACACCGCGGCCCGGGGAGACCGCTCTCCTCTACCTCCTCACGCGCCGTCGAGGGCACCTGTCCCTCCTCACCCATCAGCCGGATCACCGCCTGGCGCGCCCCATCGAGGTCGGCCCCGAGCTTCTGCAGGACCTGCGCGGCGACGCCCTCCCCTTCTCGCAGCAAGCCGAGGAGGATGTGCTCCGTACCGATGTAATTGTGGCCGAGCTGGAGCGCCTCTCGCAGCGAGAGCTCCAGGACCTTCTTCGCCCGAGGGGTAAACGGGATGTGCCCGGTGGGTGCCGCCTTGCCCTGGCCGATGATCTCCTCGACCTGCCCCCGAACGGCGTCGAGCCCGATGCCCATGCTCGTCAGCGCAAGGGCCGCGACGCCCTCACCCTCGTGCACGAGCCCGAGGAGGATGTGCTCGGTGCCGATGTAGTTGTGGTTCAGCAACCTCGATTCCTCTTGGGCGAGGACGACGACCCGCCGGGCCCGATCCGTGAACCGCTCGAACATGGGCCGAGCATAGGCCCCCGTCGAGAAATAATCCCCGGCTAGAAGCTGAACAGGGGCCCGGTGATTGCGAACCGAAGGCCGTCGCCGACCTCGACGAACAGCCCGAACAGCGCGAGCGAGGCCCCCAGGAACGCCAGGTTCCGGAAGAACAGGATCTGGGCGGTCTGCTTCTGCATCGGGTCCCCGACCTCCCAGAACCGGTGGAACCACCATGCGGCCGGGGTCACGAACGCCGCTACCATGAGGGCCCCGACGTCCGGCCAGATCCCCAGGGCGATCGACAGCGACGCGGCAGTCAGCCAGATGCCGGTCGGCCACCCGGCGATGGCCGGGACGGGGAAGTTCATGGACCGCGCGTACCCCTCCGCCATCTTGGACTGACGGATGTGGAACCCTATTCCCGCTGCCGGCCCGAACTCCACCGAGAACAGGATCCTCCCGATCAGCACGATGATCCCTACCGCTGTGCTCATGCCCCTCCCCCTCCTCAACAGGATGAGCCTAAACAACCGTGCAGCGCCGTGAGACCTTGCCACCGGGGACGAGGGGATCCGTGGGCGAGGGGGGACTCGAACCCCCACAGCCTTGCGGCCACAGGAACCTGAATCCTGCGCGTCTGCCAAATTCCGCCACTCGCCCGTCGCAGGCGAAGGGATGCTAGCAAGCGGTCGGCGGCGTGCACGGACTCCGGGTTTGGGCCCGACCACGCGGCTATAATCGGGCCGATCGCGTCTACCTGCGGAAACACCACCACACCGTGCCGATCCTTCGTGACTTCGAGCGACGTCTGGGGAACATGGTCGAGGGGTTCTTCGCGACCGCGTTCAGAAGCGGGCTTCAGCCCGTGGAGCTCGCCAAGCGCATCCTTCGTGAGATGGACGCAGGTAAGAGCGTGGGGGTCAAGGAAGTATGGGCACCGAACCATTTCGTGTTCACGCTCTCCGCGGAGGACGCCGAGCGGTTCCAGCAGGCCGAGGGCGCACTGGTGGGTGAGCTCAAGCAGGTCGTCCGGGACGCGGCGGCCGAGCGCGGATGGGGACTGGTCGGGCCCCCCGAGATCGAGTTCCGGACCGACGACTCCATCGGCAGGGGACAGTTCGGCTGCGAGGCGACGCTCGTGGAAGGGGAGCCGGAGCCCGCTCCTGCCTCATCGGCCACGGGCGGGGAGGCGGTCATCGTCCTCCTGGAGGAAGGCCACGAGGCAAGGACGTACCAACTCCACAAGCAGAGCGTGGCCATCGGGCGCCTGCCCGAATGCGACATCGTGATCTCCGATCCCGGCGCGTCGAGACGGCACGCCACCATCACCCGCGAGGACGGCGGTGAATACGTGCTCACGGACCTGGGGTCGACGAACGGGACGATCGTGAACGACGAGCCCGTTGGGGAGCACGTGCTGACCGACGGTGACCGGATCACCATCGGGAACACCGTCCTTGAGTTCAGGAGGGAGTGAGTGTCGCCGTTCGTCCTCTCGGTGCTGAAGTACTCGCTCCTGGTTCTCGTGTACTTCTTCATCTACCGCGCCGTCAAGACCGTCGCCGTGGACGTGGCTGGCCGGCGGGGTCCCCGGTCCGCCCCGGCGAGGACTCCCAAGCCGAAGCCGGCACAGCGGGGAAAGCCACCATCGTCCGTGGTCGTACACGCGCCGGACGGCAAGAAGGTCGGTTCGTTCCGGCTTGCGGATGCGGTGAGCATAGGGAGGAGTGAGCGGAGCACGATCAAGCTCGACGACTCATATGTGTCACAGAGCCACGCGCGCCTGTACGCGCGCGACGGCGCGTGGTTCGTCGAGGACCTCGGCTCCACGAACGGGACGTTCGTGAACGATCGACGGGTGGCCGCGCCCGTGCAGGTCCGGGCGGGCGACGTCGTCCGTGTTGGCAAGACGGTGCTGGAGCTCCGGCGATGAGGGTCACCGCGGCCGCCGCGACGGACATCGGCCTGGTCCGCGAGGGGAACGAGGACTCCTACCTGACCGAGGAGCCGCTCTTCGCCGTGGCGGACGGCATGGGCGGGCACCGGGGAGGCGAGGTCGCTTCTCAGCTCGCGGTGGAGACGTTGGAGAAACGGTTCAAGCAGGGCGCCGGCGAACTCCCCGACCAGGTGCAGGAAGCGAACCGGGTGGTCTTCGAGCGATCGGTCGTCGACGAGAAAGTCGCCGGCATGGGCACGACGCTCACGGCGGCGTTGGTGGAGGGCGACCGGGTCAGGCTGGCCCACGTCGGCGACTCGCGCGCATATCTGCTTCGGGATGGGGATCTTGGGCTGCTGACCGAGGACCACACCTTGGTTCATCGGATGGTCACCGAGGGGGAGATCTCCAAGGAGGAGGCCGAGACCCACCCGCAACGAAGCGTCCTCACCCGTGCGCTCGGAGTGGATAACGTCGTGGACGTCGACGACGACACGGTCCAGGTCCGTCCGGGCGACCGGCTGCTCCTGTGCACCGACGGCCTGACCTCCATGGTCTCCGAGCAGGCGATCGAGGAGGCGTTACGAGCCGTTCCCGACCCGCAGGAGGCCGCGCAGCGGCTGGTCCACCTGGCCAACGAGGGGGGCGGCTCGGACAACACCACCGTCGTCGTCCTCGACTTCTCCGACGACGCCGTTGCGGGGCGGCCCAAGGAGGAGCCCCCGCCCTCGAGTGAGGCGATCGCGCCGACTCCTACGGGGAGGCCGGCGCGATCCCGCCGCCGCCTCCTCCGAAAGCTGTTGCTGTGGATCGCCATCGTCGTGGCTCTGGCGGTCGTGGCCCTCGTGGGCTCCCGCCTGTATCTCGATTCCCAGTGGTACGTCGGTGTCTCGAACGGGCACGTGGCGATCTTCCGGGGGATCCCCACCGAGGTGGCGGGATTCGAGCTCCACCACGTCGTGGTGCAGACCACGATCTCCGCTGAGAAGGCCGAATCCCTCGCCTTCTTTCAGGACCTCGGCGACGGCATCACCGCGGAGGACCGGGAAGGGGCCAACGCAATCGTGGAGCGGATCCGCCAGGACGTGGAGGAGATCCGGCAGGTCCCGAAGCCGAACCAACCCGGCTCGACGGACGCCTCGGGGCCGTGAGCAGGGAAGCCCTCGCCGTCGCCCGGGGCCGCCAGGGTACCGCGCTCGCCCTCACCATCCTGGCCCTCATCCTGTCGGTGGGGGCTTACGCCCTGGTCGGGATGGGGAGGCGTGGCCACGTCCCGGTCAACCTCGCGTTGTACGGGTCGATCTTCGCGGTCGGCTATGTCGCGGCGCATCTGGTGATCCGGCGGTTCGCCCCCCTGGCCGATCCCGCTCTGTTCCCCACGGCCGCGGTCCTTGTGGGTGTGGGGTTCGCCATGATCTTCCGACTCTCCGGTGGCCTGGCGGCGGAGCAGGCAACCTGGATCGCCGTCGGTATCGCCGTCTTCTGCGCCACCCTGATACTCGTCCGGGACCACCGGCAGCTGGATGCCTACACCTACACCATCGGGCTGCTCGGCCTGGGGCTGCTCCTCCTGCCAATCGTCCCGGGGGTCGGACGGACGATCAACGGCGCCAGACTGTGGGTCGAGATCGGACCGATCAGCTTCCAGCCGTCCGAGATCGCCAAGGTGCTCGTGGTGGTGTTCCTGGCCTCGTACCTCTCCGCCAAGCGTGAGCTCCTGTCCCTCGCCACGACCAGCCTGGGTCCCTTCCGGCTGCCGCCCGCCAAGCACCTGGGACCGGTCCTGGTGGCGTGGGGTATGTCGCTCGTCGTCCTGTTCGTGGAGAAGGACCTAGGCGCCTCTCTCCTGTATTTCGCCATCTTCGTGGTCATGCTGTGGGTGGCCACCGGCCGTTCCGCCTACCTGGTGATCGGGGGGATCCTGTTCGCCGTCGGCGCGGCGGTCGGCTACCGGGAATTCGCGCACGTCCAGTCACGGGTGGACATCTGGCTCCACGCGCTCGACCCGCACAAGGTCTTCGAGTTCGGATACGGGCAGCTGGCCCAGGCCGAGTTCGCCATGGCGACCGGCGGGTTGGTGGGAGCGGGCCTGGGCCGGGGATCCCCGACCCTCATCCCCTACGCCTCCACCGACTTCATCTTCGCGGCCATCGGCGAGGAGCTCGGATTCTTGGGGACGGCCGCCGTCCTCCTGTTGTTCGTCGTGCTCGTGGGCAAGGGGTTGAAGGCCGCGCTTCAATGCCCTGACGGCTTCGGCAAGCTGCTGGCCACCGGGCTGTCGGCGAGCATCGGCCTCCAGGCCTTCGTCATCGTGGCCGGCGTGACCCGCGTGATCCCCCTCACCGGAGTCACGTTGCCCTTCGTCTCGTACGGCGGGAGCAGCCTGGTCTCCAACTTCGTCCTGCTCGCGCTCCTTATCCGGGTGTCGTCGGGATCGGCCCGGACGGAGGTTCGGTAGGTGAACCGGTTCATCCGGCGGCTGGGTGGCGCCATGCTGGCGCTGTTCGTCCTGCTCCTGGCGCAGATCACCTACATCCAGGTGGTCGCGTCGGAACGGCTGGCCGACAACCCGGCCAACGCCACCCGCCAGCTGATCGCCGAGTACCGGGTGGAGAGAGGAAGCATCCTGGCCGCCGACCGCAGGACCGTGCTGGCGCTCAGCCGGAAGAGCCCGGGGCAGCTGAAGTACCAGCGGCACTATCCGCAGGGGCTCCTGTACGCCGACATCACCGGGTACTACTCGATCATCTTCGGGCGGAGCGAGCTGGAGCAGGCCTACAACCCGTATCTGTCCGGCGAAGCGCCGGAGCTGATCCCCCAGACGCTGATCGACCAGGTACTGGGGAGGCCAAGGCGGGGCGCCACCGTGGTGACCACCATCGATCCAGCGATCCAACGGGCAGCAGAACGGGAGCTGGGGGACCAGCCCGGTGCCGTCGTGGCCATCGATCCTCACACCGGCGACGTGAAGGCGATCGTTGCCAATCCAACCTACGATCCGAACGAGCTCGCCTCACAGGATCCCAAGCAGGTCCGTGCTGCCTGGGATGGTCTCAACTCCAACCCGGACAAGCCGCTCCTTTCCCGTGCGATCGACGAGCTGTATCCGCCGGGATCGACGTTCAAGCTGGTGACCGCGGCGGCCGCCCTGGAGACCGGGTTCGGGCCCGAAAGCACGTGGCCGAACCCGCCGGTGCTGGACCTCCCGCAGACCACCGCCACACTGGAGAATTTCGGCGGCGAGCACTGCCTGGGCGGCGCATCGCAGATCACCCTGGCTCAGGCCCTGACGATCTCGTGCAACGTGGTGTTCGGCGAGATCGGCCTTCGGCTCGGTGGGGACAAGCTCGCCGCCCAGGCCCACGCGTTCGGGTTCGCA
>DASSSA010000095.1:0-2915 GCA_035701505.1 Actinomycetota bacterium | reverse complement strand
CGCGGAGCTCGGCGAGCTTGTCGAGGACATCGAGCGGGCCCTACGGGACGGAGCGCCGCCTGAGCGCAAGGCCGTGATGCAGGCCGTCGTGGCTGAGGTCCGGGTCCGGGATCGTGACCACATCCAGCCGGTCTTCCGCGTACCGGTTTTTGGACCACCGTATGGATCGGTGCCCCCGGGGGGAGTCGGACCAGACCTGCGACGGTTGATGCGGCTGCGACAGCGGCTACGGCTGCGCTGAAGCGCTGAGCTGCAGCCGCATCACCACGGGAACCAGAGGGTTCCATCAGGATTCCATCAGGCCTGCTTTACGCCCTCGAGGACGGCGCGCTGTTAGCGGATGTCGAGCTCAAACATGCCCGCCACGTAGTGGCCCGGCAGTGCACACGAGCTCATTTCGCCCGGGAGACCGGTGCAGCGTCACAGCCATCGCCGGAACCAGAACTTCTCGAATGCCACCTTCGCCACATGCCACCTCCGACCGGGCCGGCGGAGGTGGACCTTGGGCCCGTCCTCTGCGAAGAAGTTCCCCGTGGCGAAGGCGGCCACGCCGCCCCCCATCTCCACGAAGCAGGATCCCCTGCCGTCGAAGACCGCGGACGGCTCCCGGCCCGCGAACTCCCGCTCGATCCGGCGGGCCACCACCTCGCCCTCAGCGTGGGCGAACACGCCCGCCTTGGGGAGGAACTTCCCTCCGGCGATGGGGACCTGGGTGACGTCGCCGATGGCGAAGACGCCCTCGGCCGCAGTCGCCAGCGTGCGGGGATCCACCGGCACGAAGCCGCTGTCGGAGGCGAGGCCGCTCCGGCGCACGGCCTCGGGCGCCCGGTGGGGCGGCACGCCGAGGAGGAGGTCGTAGGGGGCCCGCTCGCCGTCATCGAAGATGAGTTCATGGTGATCGCGGTCCACGATCTCGACCGTCCGGGCGGGGTGGAACCCGATGCCGCGGGCCTCGAGGATGCCCGTCAAAGCCCGACCCAAGGCTGGTCCGGCTGTCGGCATGGGGAGGGGCTCCGGGGTATACACGTCGAGCGTGGAACCGGAACGGATCCCTCGCCCGCGGAGCAAGGCCTCGGCGAGGAGGGCGGTCTCGTACGGCGCGGCCGGGCACTTGTAGGGGAGCCGACACACCACCACGGCGACCCGCCCCCCGTCGAAGCTTCGCAGGGCCTCTCCGGCGGCGGCCGCACCCTCCAGGGTGTAGACGTTGTGGGCTCCCTCGGCGAATCCGGGGAGGGCGTCGGGGGCGAGCTCCGCGCCGAGCGAGATCACCAGGCGGTCATAGGGGAGGGCGGCCTCGGTCGTCTTCACGATCCGGCCATCGGTGTCGATCTCCAGGACCTCTGACGGCACGACCTCGATGCCCCGCCGCCGGAGTCCGTCTAGATCGGCGGTGATCTGCTCGGGCCGCCGGGCCCCGGTCATCACCCACAGGAACGAGGGGGCGAACCGGTAGGTGAGGTCCCGATCCACCAGGACCACCCGCCCGGTCCATCCGAGCCGGCCGAGGCGCCGGCGGAGCTGCCTCGCGGCGACCAGCCCTCCGGTGCCCCCACCGAGGACCACCACGTCACCGGCCAGCATCGCCACCACCTCTCAGAAGGACACCACCTTGTCCGCCCACAGGGTCCACTCCGTCAGCTCGTCCATGCCGGAGCGACGAGCGCCCTTGGCGATCAGGTCCTCGGTGATGCCCCGGGCGTCCAGACAGCTCCCGCAGCACGCCACGTCGCCGCCGCGCCGGGCGACGGAGCCGATCATGCGCTCCAGGTTGTAGTACCCCTCGGGCGTCTTCTGCCCGACCATGGCGCAGGACACGGCGTCCCCGATCAGGAACACCCGGAGATCGACATCATCGCGCTTGGCGAGCGAGAGAGCCAGCCGAAGTCCGTTGTAGGACCGCTCCGTGCCGTAGGGGGGGTCGTTCAGGATCACCAGCACGTTCATCGCTTACTCACCCCTCTCCCACCGCCACCTGGAGACGAGCCAGACGCCACTCGGGGAAGCCGTCCTCGAGGCGGCGGGCCCGGAAGCCGTTCTCCCGGAGGATCTGGAGGGCCTCCGGCGCCATCACGCAGTACGGGCCCCGGCAGTAGGCCACGATCTCGATGTCCCTCGGCAGCTCGTCCACTCGGTTCCTGAGCTGCGGCAGGGGAACGGAGAGGGCGCCAGGAATGTGCCCGGCCCGATACTCCTCGGGAGGGCGGACGTCCACCACGACGACCTCCTGGCGCCCTAGCCGCTCCACGAGGTCCTTTCGCCGGATCGGCTCCAGCTCGTCCCTTCCCTCGAAGAAGTCCCTGGCGATCTGCTCCACCTCGGCAAGGCGCCCACGGGCGAGGTCGCGGAGCGAGAAGAAGAACCGGCAGACCTCGGGGTCGGCCAGTCGGTAGAACGCCTTCGTCCCTTCCTTCCGCACCTCGACCAGCCTGGCCGCGGCCAGGGCCTGCAGGTGGGAGGAGGTGTTGGTGATGCCCATCCCCGTGGCCCGGGCCAGGGCCTCCACCGTGCGCTCGCCCTGGCATAGGAGGTCGAGGAGCTCGACCCGCTTGGGGGAGGCCACGGCCTTGCCGATCCTGGCGAACTGTTCGTACAGGGCCTCCTTCACCTCGCGGCCGGTGGGCTGACGCATCTTCTCCACTCCTCCAATAACATCTGGAGAAAGCTTAGGCCGGATCGGGCGGGCGGTAAGGGACCAATCGGCCTATGGACATCGGGACCGTCGTCGACGAGGGGCTGTCCTCGGAGTCACCAGGAACCCCGACTTGGCGTGGGTGACCCAGCAGGCCCGCAACCTGGCCGTCGGGAGGCGGCTTCGAGACATCCGGTTGGTGATCAGGGACCGGGAGGCCAAGTTCTCCCGCTCGTTCGACGAGGTGTTCTGGACCGGGAACGCCCGGGTCATCAAGATTCCC
>DASSSA010000094.1:0-23930 GCA_035701505.1 Actinomycetota bacterium | reverse complement strand
GACCGAGTTCGGGGGCGAGGTGGCGGCCATCGTCGACGGGCTCACCAAGCTGGACCGCATCGAGTACCGAACCCGCGAGCAGGAGCAGGCCGAGAACGTCCGCAAGATGATCGTGGCCATGGCCCGGGACATCCGGGTCCTGCTGATCAAGCTGGCCGACCGTCTCCACAACATGCGCACGCTGTCCGCCCTCCCGTCGACCAAGCAGCGGGAGAACGCCATCGAGACCCTGGAGATCTACGGGCCACTCGCGCACCGCCTCGGCGTTCAACAGCTGAAGTGGGAGCTCGAGGATCTCTCGTTCAAGACGCTGTATCCGGGGCCGTACCGAGAGATCGCGAGCCTGGTGGAACGGCGGCGCGGCGACCGACAGCGGTACGTGGAGACCGTCCTGTCGACGGCCCGGGCCAGGCTCAAGGATGCGGGGGTCAAGGCCGAGGTCGAGGGCCGGCCGAAGCACCTGTACTCGATCTACGAGAAGATGGTGCTCGGGGGCAAGGAGTTCAACGAGATCTACGACCTCGCCGGGATCCGCATCCTGGTAGGCAACCTCCGCGACTGCTACGGCGCCCTCGGCGCCATCCACTCCCTGTGGAAGCCGGTACCCGGGCGATTCAAGGACTACATCGCGATGCCCAAGTCGAACATGTACCAGTCCCTCCACACCACGGTGGTCGGCCCCCAGGGACGGCCCATCGAGATCCAGATCCGGACCCAGGAGATGCACCGCACCGCGGAGTTCGGCATCGCGGCGCACTGGCGATACAAGGAGGGCCGCGACGGCAAACCGACCAAGGAGGCCGCCGACCTCGCGTGGCTGGGCCACATGATGGAGTGGCTGAAGGACATGGCCGACCCCCGGGAGTTCATGGAGGGCCTGAAGATCGACCTGTACCGGGGGCAGGTGTTCGTGTTTACCCCCAAGGGCGACGTGGTCAACCTCCCCGCGGGGGCCACGCCCGTGGACTTCGCGTACTCCATCCACACGGAAGTTGGCCACCGCACCATCGGCGGCAAGGTCAACGGCAAGTTGGTGCCCCTGGACTATGAGCTGCGGACGGGCGACACCGTGGACATCCTGACGTCGAAGGCGGCGGGCGAGGGCCCCTCCCAGGACTGGCTGAAGTTCGTGGTCACGCCGCGGGCCCGTAGCAAGATCCGCCAATGGTTCTCCCGTGAGCGGCGGGAGGACGCGCTGGAAGAGGGCCGGGAACAGCTGCATCGGCTGATGCGCAAGCAGAACGTCCCGTTCAAGCGCCTGGCCACCGAGGAGGCCCTGGAACAGGTGGCTGCGGAGATGAAGTTCACCGGCTTGGAATCGCTGTACGTGGCGGTGGGGGAGGGCCACGTCTCGCCGCAGTCTGTCCTCGCCCGGCTGATGCGCATCGTCGCCGGGACGACGGAGGAGGACGCGACCGAGGTCCCCCTGGCCCGGCCGGTTCGGGTTGGGGGGCCCGACGTCAGCTCCGGCGTCGTCGTGCCGGGTTCCGCCGATGTGTGGGTGCGCCTGGCCCGATGCTGCACGCCGGTCCCCGGGGACGAGATCCTGGGGTTCGTCACCAGGGGCCAGGGCGTCTCGGTTCACCGGACCGACTGCCCCAACGCGAAGGGCCTGGCCCGCGAGCCCGAGCGTCTGATCGAGGTGTCATGGCGAACCGGCCGCCCGACGTCGTTCGTGGTGACGATCCAGGTCGATGCCCTGGACCGCACGCGCCTCCTTTCGGACGTCGCCACCGCTTTGTCTGACCATCACGTCAACATCATCTCGGCGACGTCGACGGTGAGCCGGGATCGGATCACGACGCTCCGGTTCACCTTCGAGCTCGCCGACATCACGCATCTCTCCGAGATCTTGTCGGCGGTGAAGAAGGTCGAGAACGTCTACGAGGCCTACCGCGTCGTTCCGCGGTAGCTGCGGATGCGGATCGTCCTGCAGCGGGTGTCGAGAGCCGCCGTGCGCGTGCGGGGGGAGACGGTCGCCGAGATCGGGCCGGGCCTCCTCCTTTTGGTCGGGGTGGGCGGGGACGACGCGTTCGGCCAGTACGACCGGCTGGCAGAGAAGGTGGCGCACCTTCGCGTCTTCGAGGACGAAGCGGGGAAGATGAACCTGTCCCTCGCCGAGGTGCGCGGAGAGGTCCTCGTGGTCCCCCAGTTCACCCTGTACGGCGACGTGCGCAAGGGGCGCCGGCCCTCGTGGGTCGGCGCCGCGCCGCCGGAGGTCGCCCGGGACCGGATCGAGGCGTTCGCCCGAGCCCTGGAGGCTGCCGGGGCGACCGTGAAACGGGGCGCGTTCCGGGAACACATGGAGGTCGAATCGGTGAACGACGGCCCGGTCACGCTGTGGATCGACGGCACGGCGCTGTAAGGGGCATCGGGCGGCCATCGGATACGATGACCGCCCGATGTATCTCGACTCCTTCTCTGACAACTCCTTCGAGACGAACTGCTGGCTCATTGGCGCAGACGGGAGCGATGACGCCGTCGTGGTCGATCCCGGCTTCTCCCCGGAGCGGATCCGCGCCCTCCTGCTCGCGGCGGGGAAGCGACCCCGAGCGGTCCTGGCCACGCACGGCCACTTCGATCACATCGGGTCGGCCGCTGAGCTCTGTGGGGACGACCTCCCGTTGTACATCCACGAGGCGGATGCGCCGGCCTTGTCGGACCCCCAGCGCTGGGGGGCCGGGCACGACGTGCCGCCGGTGCCGGTGAAGGACGTACGGACCGTGATCGAGGGGGAGGTGCTGACGTTCGCCGGCTACGAGATCGAGGTGATGCACACCCCCGGGCACACTCCGGGGAGCGCCTGCTTCGTCACCGACGGGTGGGTCCTGTCGGGGGATCTCGTATTCGCCGGTTCCATCGGGCGGAGCGACTTCCCCAACAGCTCGTCGCAAGACATGCATCGGAGCCTCAGACGATTCCTTGATCTGCCCGACCCGCTCGACGTGTTTCCCGGCCACGGGCCTCGGACGACGGTGGGACGGGAACGGTCGAGGAATCCGTTCCTCTCGGAGCTTTAGGCAGATGGAGCTCGCCCCGCCTCGGGGGACAACGGATCTGCTCCCACCGGAGTCCGAGCGGATGCGTCGCCTCTACGACCTGGCGCACGAAGTGTCCACCCTGTACGGCTATCGCTACGCAGAAACGCCCTCGTTCGAACCGACGGAGCTGTTCGTCAGGACGTCGGGAGCCACGAGCGATGTCGTGCAGAAGGAGATGTACACCTTCCAGGACAAGGGTGGCCGCCAACTCACCCTCCGTCCCGAGGGGACGGCGCCGGTGGTCCGGGCCGTACTGGGTGCGAGCGCCGAGTTGAGCCTGCCGTTCAAGGGGTACTACGTGGAACCGATGTGGCGGTACGGACGCCCCCAGAAAGGAAGGCTGCGCGAGTTCCGTCAATTCGGCGTGGAGGTGGTCGGCTCTGGGCTCCCCGCCGCCGACGCCGAGACCATCCTGCTCGGTCACGAGTACCTGCGGCTGGCCGGGATCCGGGACCTTCGGCTCGAGGTGAACTCCTTGGGGGACCAGGTCTGCCGTCCCGCGTACCGTGAACGGCTCCTGGCGTATCTGGAGGCGAACCGGGAACGGTTGCGGGACGAGCACCGGGACCGCTTCCGCGAGAATCCCCTTCGGGTGCTCGACTGCAACGATGAGTCCTGTCGCGCCGTGGCCCGCGACGCGCCGAAGATCGTCGACAACCTCTGCGGGCCGTGCCGGGAGCACTACGACGGGGTCCTCCGCGCACTGGCAGACGAGGACCTGGCCGTTCACCAGGTGGACACCCTCGTTCGGGGGCTCGACTACTACGTCCGCACCGCGTTCGAGTACGTGAGCCCGGCCCTCCCCGAGGGCCAGGCCAGCGTGGGCGGGGGAGGCCGGTACGATGGCCTCGCCGAGGTCCTGGGGTTGCCCCCGACACCGGGAGTGGGATTCGCCCTGGGCATGGAGCGGATCCTGATCGCGCTGGATGCCGGGGGGGTCCGCGACCTGGGTGCCAGGTTCGGGGTCTTCGTGGTGACCGTGGGTCCCAACGCGTTCCCCGCCGGCAGGGAGCTCGTCCGGGCGTTCCGCCAGGCGGGGGTTCCCGCGCAGTTGCCGTTCGAGGTCCGGCCGCTGAACGCTCAGTTCCGGATGGCGGATCGCTCGGGCGCGGCGTACGCAGCGGTCCTCGGCGAGCGAGAGCTGAGCGATGGGACCGTGACCGTCCGCCGGCTGGCCGACGGCGTGGAGGAGACCGTGCCTCGGGACGAAGCCGTGAAACGGTTGGCGAGCGGCGATGTCTGAGCTCGCCACCTCCATGCGCACCCACGCGTGCGGGGAGCTCCGCGGAAGCGACGTCGGATCCGAGGTGGCCGTGTGCGGATGGGTGGCTCGCCAACGGGACCACGGCGGGCTGACCTTCGTGGACCTCCGCGATCGCGAGGGCATGGTGCAGTTGGTGTTCCACCCGGAGGAGGCGCCGGAGGCTCAGCAGGTTGCCCAGCAGTTCAAGACCGAATCGGTGATCCGGGTAACGGGGGAGGTCCGGCGACGGCCCGAGGGGACCGTGAACCCGGCGATGCCGACCGGCGAGGTGGAGGTGGCCGTTCGTACCGTCGAGGTCCTCGCCGTGGCGGACACGCCGCCGTTCCCGGTGGAGGACCGCATCGAGGCAGACGAGCTCCTGCGGCTCACCTACCGCTACCTGGACCTCCGCCGTCCCGAGATGACTCGGGTGTTGCAGCTCCGCCACGCCATCAGCCGGATCATCCGCGACCACATGGAGGGCCTGGCCTTCGTGGAGGTCGAGACGCCGTTCCTGACCCGGAGCACTCCCGAGGGGGCCCGCGACTTCCTGGTGCCGGCTCGCCTGTGGCCAGGCAGCTTCTACGCGCTCCCCCAGTCCCCCCAGCAGCTCAAGCAATTGTTGATGGTGGCCGGTCAGGACCGGTATTACCAGATCGTCCGGTGCCTGCGCGACGAGGCTCCCCGGGCCGATCGCAGCTTCGAGTTCACCCAGCTCGACATGGAGATGTCGTTCGTGAACGAGGAGGACGTCTTCCGCATCATCGAGCCGCTGTACGCGAGGATCGTGGCACAGATCAAGAGCGTCGTGGTCCCGGTTCCGTTCCGGCGCCTGACGTACGCCGAGATGATGGCGCGCTATGGGACGGACCGCCCCGACCTTCGTTACGGCATGGAGCTGGCCGACCTGGGGGAGGCCTTCGCCGGCACCGGATTCCGGGCCATGGCCGACGCCCTGTCCCGGGGTGGCGTGGTCAAGGGATTCGCGGCGCCGGGGGGATCGCAGCTGTCGCGTAGGGAGCTGGACGAGCTCGTGCAGCTGACCAAGGAGCGTGGCGCCGCCGGGCTCGTGTGGATGGTGGTGGAAGACAAGGACGCGATCCGCTCTCCGGTCGAGAAGCACGTCACCCCGGAGGAAGCCGGTGCCGCTGCGATGGCCACAGGTGCCGGGCCCGGTGACCTCATGCTGATCGTCGCGGACCGGGTCGACCGGACGAACGTTGCCCTCGACGGGCTCCGCCGCCACCTGGCGGCGCGCCTGGGCCTCGTCCCAGAGGGCGAGTGGCGGTTCTGCTGGATGATCCAGCCGCCCCTGTTCGAGTGGAGCGAGGAGGAGCGCAAGTGGGTGTCGGTCCATCACCCGTTCACCGCGCCGGCCTCCGACGACCTGTCGCCCGAGACGGCCACCGCCCGGGCCTACGACTTGATCCTGAACGGCTTCGAGCTCGGCGGAGGCAGCATCCGGATCCACGACCCGGACACCCAACGACGAGTGTTCGAGGTGCTCGGCCTCACGCCGGAGGAGACCGAGGAGAAGTTCGGCCACCTGCTTCGGGCGTTCCGGTACGGCGTGCCACCGCACGGTGGGATCGCCATGGGCCTGGACCGGTTGGCCATGCTCATGGCGGGGAAGGACACCCTCCGAGATGTGACGGCGTTCCCCAAGGCCCAGTCGGGGGCGGACCCGTTGACCGGGGCTCCCGCTCCCGTCCCCGAGGAGCCGCTCCGGGAGCTCGGCATCAAGGTGATCGCTCGGCCGGAGACGACGAAGGACGGAGGTGCGTGACCGCCCCGCTGACCGACTGGGACCTCGCGCTTCTGACCGGAGGGAACTACTGCGTGCTGGTCTCGCTGTTTGAGGACGGGGCGCCGCACGCCACGGTGACATGGGTGGATGCGGCGGACGGTCACGTGCTGGTCAACACGGCGGAGGGCCGACGGAAGGACCGCAACCTGCGCCGTGACCCCCGCGCCGCCGTGACCGTCATCGGCGAGGACTTCTACCAGTGGATATCGATCCAGGGGCCCGTGGTGGCTCGGGTGACCGGGCCGGAGGCGGAGGCGCACATCGACAGGCTGTCCCGCCGGTACGACGGTGAGCCGTGGTCACCGGTCGAGGGACAGGTCCGGGTGCTCTACCGGATCGAGCCGCACCGGATCATCCGGTACGGGCAGCGGCTGTAAGCGATGGCGGAGGTCCCCCTGGCGACGAGGATGCGGCCCCGCTCGTTTGGGGAGTTCGTGGGCCAGACCCATCTGGTCGGCCCGGGCACGGCCCTCACTGAGCTGATCCAGGGCGGGCACCTTCCCTCGGTGGTGTTGTGGGGTCCGGCGGGGAGCGGGAAGACCACGCTCGCCCACCTCCTGGCCGACGCGGTCGGCGCGGAGGTCGTGCAGCTCTCCGCCGTGTCCTCGGGGGTGGCCGACGCTCGCAAGGTCATGGAGCGGGCCAAGGACGGGATGCTCCGGACGGTCCTGTTCGTCGACGAGGTCCACCGGTGGAGCAAGGCCCAGCAGGATGTACTGCTGCCCGCGGTGGAGGAGGGGACGATCACCCTGATCGGCGCGACCACCGAGAACCCGTACTTCTCGCTGGTCACGCCGCTCCTGTCGCGCTGCCTCCTGCTCCGCCTGGAGCCGCTGTCGCCGGCGGAGGTTCGGGCGCTCCTCCTTCGCGCGCTGGAAAACCAGGACCGAGGCCTCGGCAACATCCCGGTGAAGGTCGAGGACGATGCGCTCGACCACCTGGTGGAGGTGGCCGGCGGCGACGCCAGGATCGCGCTGACCGGGCTGGAGGCCGCGGTGCTCTCGGCGAAGGAGGCGGGAGAGGTCGTGGTCACCCGGGAGCGGGCTGCCGACGCCGTCCAGAAGAAGGCCATCGTGTACGACCGGCAGGGCGATGCGCACTACGACGTCATCTCTGCGTTCATCAAGAGCATCCGGGGCTCGGACCCCGACGCCACATTGTTCTGGCTCGCCCGGATGCTGGAGGCGGGGGAGGACGCCCGGTACATCGCCAGGCGGATGGTTGTGCACGCCTCCGAGGACATCGGCCTGGCCGACCCACATGCTTTGCAGATCGCCGTGGCCGCCGCCCAGGCCGTCGAGTACGTGGGGCTCCCCGAGGCCCGGCTGAACCTGGCGGAGGCGGCCATCTACCTGGCTCGGGCGCCGAAATCGAACAGCGTCATCACCGCCCTGTCCAAGGCCATGGAGGATGCGGCCTCGGCCGACCCGGTGCCCCTCCACCTCCGGGAGGCGGGGACCCCCACCGCCCGCAGGCTCGGCTACGGCAAGGGGTACAAGTACCCACATGACTTCCCCGGCCACTCGGTCGAGCAGGACTACCGGCCGGCCCGGTTCGAAGGGGCGCGCTACTACGAGCCATCCGGCGAAGGGGAGGAAACCGCAGGGGAACCCGGGCCCGATGCCCCGGTATGATGCGCGGACCTGTTCCCGAAGGAGACTGCGATGGCCGTCCTCGCGAGCGCCGGAGACGTGGCGCTGATCGTCCTGGCCGCGTTCTGGGGCCTGCTCGTCCTCGGCCTCTGCCTGGTGCTGGTCAACACGTTCAACGTGCTGACTAGCACGAAGATGCTGATCGACGGGATCCGTGAGGAGACGGTCCCGCTCCTTTCGGAGGTCCGCAACTCGGTGATGAAGACCAACCGCGAGCTCGACCGGGTCGACGGGATGCTGGAGTCGGCCGGGAACATCGTGGCTCGGGTGGAGAAGATCTCGCGGCTCGTCGAACAGGCCGCGAGTGGCCCGCTCGTCCGGATCATCTCGCTCGGCGCCGGCCTGTCCAAGGCCGCGTCCCGGTTCCGGAGCGGGAAGGCCGACGGCAAGAAGTGAAGCGGCTCTTCTGGCTCGCGCTCGGCCTGGGGGCCGGGGCGGCCGGAGCGATCATGACCGCGCGCTTCGCCCGCCGGCAGATGGACAAGGTTGCTCCCTCCACACTCGCGCGCGAGGCGCGCGGCGGGCTCCTCGACCTGTCCCGGCGGGTCTCCGAGTCCATGGAGGAAGGCCGGCGGGCCATGCGGGAGAAAGAGGAGCAGCTGCGGGGGGAGTCGGGCGAGAGCCGAAAGCTAGACTAGCCGGCCATGGAGGGCCGGCAGATACGCGAGCGATTCCTTCGCTTCTTCGAGGAGCGAGGCCATCGCCGAGTGCCGTCCTCGTCCCTGATCCCACCGCCGGAATCCGGGCTGCTGCTCACGAACGCCGGGATGAACCAGTTCATCCCGTATTTCCTCGGACACACGCCGCCGCCGTTCCCCCGGGCCACATCGGTCCAGAAGTGCTTCCGGGCCGTGGACATCGACAACGTGGGGCACACGGCCCGGCATCTCACGTTGTTCGAGATGCTCGGGAACTTCTCCTTCGGGGACTACTTCAAGCGCGAGTCGTGTGGATGGGGCTTCGAGCTGGTCACCGACGGGTTCGGGATCGAGCCCGACAGGATCTGGGTCACGGTCTACGAGAGCGACGACGAGGCCGTGGGGATCTGGCGCGACATCGGGATCCCGGCCGAGCGGATCGTCCGGCGGGGGAAGGAGGACAACTACTGGTGGACCCATGCGGCCGGCCCGGCCGGACCGTGCTCGGAGATCTACGTCGACCGTGGCCCGAAGTACGGCGCCGAGGGCGGTCCCGCCGTCGACGAGGAACGATTCCTCGAGATCTGGAACCACGTCTTCATGCAGGAGGAGGTGGACGATCAGTGCCGGCTCGTCGGCGAACTGCCGGAGAAGAACATCGACACCGGCTCGAGCGTCGAACGGGTGGCCACCGTCCTGCAGGACGTGGACAACATCTTCGAGACGGACCTCCTGCATCCACTCCTTGAAGTGGCGGAGTCGCTGTCGGGCAAGCGGCACGGGGAGGATCCCTCGACCGATGTCTCACTGAAGGTCATCGCGGAACACGGCAGGGCAACGACGTTCCTGATCGCCGACGGTGTCCTGCCCTCGAACCAGGGCAGGGGGTACGTCCTCCGCCGGATGCTCCGGCGGGTGGTGAGCCATGCCCGGCGGCTGGGCATCGAGGGTCCGGTCGTGGGGCACCTGGCCGACCGGACCGTGGAGCTGTTCGGGGACGCCTATCCCGAGCTGGTACAGAACCGGTCGCAGGTGAACCAGGTGGCGGCTTCGGAGGAGGAGCGCTTCGCCGGCACCCTTCGCCAGGGCATGGCCCTGCTCGAGGCCGAGCTGGACAAGGCGAAGGGTGCCGGCGTCCTTTCGGGCGACGTCGTGTTCAAGCTGCACGACACCTTCGGCTTCCCACGGGAGCTCACCAGGGAGCTGCTCGAGGACGCGGGCTTGTCCATCGACGAGGAGCGGTTCGAGTCCCTGATGGCCGAGCAGCGGGACCGGGCCCGCCGGGCCGCGAAGAAGGAGCAGGCGGAAGACGAGCTTGCCGAGGTGGCCTCCACCGCCGGCCCCACTCAGTTCCTCGGGTACCAGACCCTCGAGGCGGAGGGCCACCTGGCCGCCCTCCTCCTCGACGGCGACCGGTCGGGAGGGGCCGAGGAGGGCCAGGACGTTCGGTTCATCCTGGATCGCACTCCGTTCTATGCGGAGTCCGGAGGCCAGGTCGCGGACCACGGCTACGTACGGACCGGCGGCGGGCTGATCCGAGTGGTGGACGCCCAGTGGGGGCCGGGCGACGTGATCGTGCATGTCGGCGTGGTCCAGTCGGGCGAGGTGCGGGAGGGCGAGGACCTGCACGCAGAGGTCGATCGGGTCCGCCGCGAGGCCACGGCCCGCTCGCACACCGCCACGCACGTCGTGCACTGGACCCTGCGGCACGTCCTCGGCGAGCACGCCAGGCAGGCGGGGTCGCTCGTGGCTCCAGGTCGCATGCGGTTCGACTTCCCCCATCACTCGGCGGTCCCTCGTGACCTGCTGGCCCAGGCCGAGGAGGTGGCGAACCACCGGCTTGCCGAGGACGCGCTGGTGCGGATCTACGAGACCACGTTCGATGAAGCCAAGAACCAGGGAGCCCTGGCGTTGTTCGGCGAGCGGTACGGCGAGTTCGTCAGGGTGGTGGAGGTCGGGGACTACTCGATCGAGCTGTGCGGAGGGACACACGTCCCGCGGACCGGGAACGTCGCCATCGTTCGCATCCTGGGCGAGGGCAGCATCGGCGCGGGGATGCGCCGCGTCGAAGCGCTCGTCGGCCCGGACGCCCTGAAGGAGTGGAGCGCGGAGCACGTCATCATCGAGGAGGTCTCCGACCTGCTGCGGACCGAGCCGCCGGCCATCCCCGACCGGGTCCGCGGGCTCCTGGAACGGCTGAAGCGGTACGAGAGCGAGCTCGGCAAGATCGGCGCGGCGCAACGGGCCGACCTGATCGAGCAGATCGCCTCCCGGGCCTCGGAGGTGGCCGGGGCCAGGGTGGTGACGGCCCTGCACGACGGCGACGCCGGGGAGCTGCGAGAACTTGCCCAGGGGGCGGTGGTCCGCCTGGAGGGCACGAAGGGGGCCGCCGTGGTGCTCGGCTCGGCCCGCGGAGGAGGCGCGCTGATCGTCGCGGCCTGCAGCAAGAACCTGGTGGGCCGGGGGGTCACGGCGCCGCTCTTGCTCGGGCCGGCGGCAGGGGCCATCGGCGGTCGGGCGGGGGGGAAGGCCATCCTCGGTACTGCCGGGGGGCCGAACGGCGCTGCCGTTGGAGAGGCCGTCGAACGGCTCATCCCGAAACGCCTGGAGGAGCTGCTTTCCGCCTCGGGCACCGGTGCCTGAGGCGGGCCGCATCCTGGGCCTGGACCTGGGCGACGTGCGTATCGGGGTGGCCATCTCCGACCCCGGGCGCCGTGTGGCGGTGCCCATGGGAACGGTGCACACCGGGGCGCCGGCCGACCTGAAGGCCATCGCCAAGCTGGTTCGAGATCACGAGGTCACGCTGGTCGTGGTGGGACACCCGCTGAAGATGTCCGGCGCCCAGGGGACCCGAGCCCGCCACGCAGAGGAGTTCGTCGCCGCGCTCCGACAGGTGCTCCCGGTCCCCGTGGTGCTGCAGGACGAGCGACTCTCCACGGTGGAGGCGGAAAGGACGCTGCGGGAGGCGGGCGCCGGGAGCCGCGACCGGCGGCGGGCCGTGGACCGATCGGCGGCCGCGGTCATCCTGCAGTCCTACCTGGACCGGCCAGACCCGACGTAGGCGGACAGACCGGCGGGACTGGCCGGTATGCTCGGACACCGCCATGCTCGAGACCAGCCCGCCCCACTCGAGGACCTACCCCGGGCGTCGGCACCGAAGACCGAGTCGCGGGTTGCGGATCGGCCTCACGCTGTTGTTGGTCGCGGGTCTCCTGGTGCTCCTGGGCGCTCGGTACTACGTCTGGTGCGAGGGGGCCTCGGGACCCCGGACGCCCGTCGCCTTCAACGTCGAGGAGGGGGCGTCGGGCGAGGACGTCGTGAACGCGCTCCACGACCGTGGAGTCCTTCGATGCGCCACGGTTTCCAGGTGGATGCTCGCCCGAAACGGCCAGGCCGACGAGGTCCGCGCGGGGACCTACGACCTCACGACCAACATGACGCCGAGCGAGGCATTCGCCGTCATCACGAAGGCGCCCCCACCCGTCCCCACGGTCCGCCTCACGATCCCGGAGGGCTACCGGCTGACCCAGATCGCCGACCGCGTCCATGAGGTGGTCGGGATCCCGGCTGACCGGTTCCTCGATGCCGCCGACCGCGGCCATCGCTCGCTGCCGCCGTATCTACCCGCGGGGAAGTCCCTGGAGGGGTTCCTGTTCCCTCAGACCTACGAGTTCCTCGCTCAGGGCACCTCCCCGGGCGAGGTGATCGACCGCCTCCTTCAGCAGTTCGGGACGGAAGCGGACTCACTTCCCTGGCAGAACGCCGAGGGGTTGGGGGTGTCGCCCTATGAGGTGGTGATCATCGCCTCGATGATCGAGCGCGAGGCCAGGGTCCCGGAGGACCGGCCGCTCATCGCCGCCGTCATCTACAACCGCCTGGACCGGGGCATGGCGCTGGAGATCGACGCGACCGTCGCATACATCGACCCCGATCCGGCGAACGGGTTGACCGTCTCGGACTTTAAGATCCGAAGCCCGTACAACACGCGCCTGCGCTCCGGCTTGCCTCCGACCCCCATCGCCAGTCCGGGGCTGGCATCGCTCCAGGCCGCGCTCGACCCGGCGAAGGTGGGCTACCTCTACTACGTGCTCTGCGGGACCGATGGCAGTCACGCCTTCAGTTCCTCCTATGACCGGTTCCTGAAGGACAAGGCACGGTGCCTGGGGTGACGCGAAGGGATGGCTGACGCCGGCGATCCGCTGCCCGCACGGGGCTCCACCCGGATGGTCGGCATCATCGGCTGGCCGGTGCAGGAGAGCCTGTCGCCGCTCATCCACAACGCGGCCTTCGCCGCCCTCGGCATGGACTGGGCCTACGTCCCGCTGCCGGTCGCACCGGGCGATCTCGAGGCTGCGCTCTCGGGCCTGTCGGCCATGGGGTTCGCGGGGGCGAACGTCACCATGCCACACAAGACGGACGCGGCCCGGCTGGTCCGTGACCTCTCCGAGGACGCCGAACGCCTCCACGCCGTCAACACGCTCGTGGTGGGGGCCGCCGGCCTGACCGGGCACAACACCGACGCCCCGGGGTTCGATCGGTTCCTGCAACGCGATGCCGGATTCGACCCGGGTGGCAGGTCGGCCCTGATCTTTGGAGCGGGAGGAGCGGCTCGGGCCTGTGCCCTCGCGCTGACCCGCGGTGGCCTGGTGGCCCTGATCGTCGCGGCCCGCGATCCGACACGCGCCGAAACGCTCCGGGCGATGATCGGGGGGGTGCCCTGCGAGGTTCGGGCGGTCTCCTTCGAGGAGGCGCCGGCGGTCGACGCCGATCTCGTGGTGAACGCGACGCCGCTCGGCGCCGCAGGTGAGACGCTGCCGCACCCGAGGCTTCGACCGGGCATGCTCGTGGTCGACCTCCTGTATCGCCCCTCCCTCACGCCGCTTCAGGCTGCCGCGAAGGCGGCGGGCGCGTCCGCGTTCGGAGGCCTGGGGCTGCTGCTTCACCAGGCGGCGCTGTCGTTCGAGCTGTGGACCGGGCTGGAGCCGCCGCTGTCGGTCATGTCGGCCGCGGCGCTGGCCGAGATGGCGGAGACCAAACCCATCGAGTGACGTCCCCTCCTCCCCGTTCTCAAGTGCCTCCACGCCTACCCCGATAGCAACAGAGCAGTCTCCATGGAAGAGTTCTCCGCCCTCGCGGCACGGGTTGCGGCCAGTGTCGCCGAGCTGCGGGGCTGTCTGATCCTGTCCAGGGACGGCTTGGTCCTCGGGGCCTTTCCGGCGGGGGAAGAGGGTCCCGTCAAATCGGCCTGGCTGCGCTTCGCCGTCGTGGGCGAACCGGAGAAGGGGTTCGTCGAGTTCGGCGACGAGATCTGGACGTACGTTCGGCGCGGACCCTACGCCGCGTTCGCCGTGAGTGGTCTCGGAGTGCGCCCGGGCCTGCTCATCGACCAGTTGGACCAGATGCTGTACACGGCCGAGGAGGTCCGGGCCAGGCGAGAGGCTCTCAGGGTGCCGGAGGTCCCACCCGCTCCGAGCGGAAAGCCACGAACCTCCCTCCACCCGGAAGCTCGGCCGTCGGTGCCGACGCCGGCCGCGGTCACCCCGGCCAGGGCCACCCCCGAGGCCGTGCCACAGCCTGGGGAGCAGGTCCCAGAGCCACGGGTCGACCCCGTCACGCCGGCCCCGAGCCCCACCCCCTCGCCCGCCCCCGAGCCGAGTCCGGTCGACTCCCCGTCTGTCTCGCCCGAGCCGCCGCAGCCCACGGCCGGATCGCCACCCGCCGAACGGCCGTCAACCGGCGAACGGCCGTCGACCGGTCCGCGAGAGCCGACAGAGAAGGAAGAGGAGACCGAGGTGGACCGCGTGGCCCTCGCCCAAGAGTTGTCCAAGCTCCTTCAGGAGACCAGAAGCGATGACGAGAACCAATGAAGCGAACTAGGCCAAACGGATCATGCTGATGACCAAGCGCA
This sequence comes from Actinomycetota bacterium, assembly GCA_035701505.1. Classification (GTDB taxonomy): domain Bacteria; phylum Actinomycetota; class UBA4738; order UBA4738; family HRBIN12; genus AC-69. Next base: position 9,641 of record DASSSA010000094.1, on the reverse strand, counting down.
AGCCCAAGCAGCTCGGACAGATCCTGCTCGAGCAGGGGCTCATCACGAACGAACAACTGGAGAAAGCCCTTGCCGAACACAAGAGCACGGCCCGTTCGCTCGGCCGCACGCTCATCGACCTCGGCTACATCAGGGAGCGGGACCTGGTCATGGCACTCGCCGAGCAGGTCGGGCTGGACTTCGTGGATCTCAACGAGTACCAGATCGACCACCTGGCCGCCAGCCTCCTCCCCGAACAGCTCGCCAGGCGGTACCGGGCGCTCCCCATCGGTGAGCGCGACGGGAAGCTGCTGGTGGCCATGTCCGACCCGGCGAACGTGTTTGCCCTCGACGACATCCGCGCGATCACCAATCGAGACGTCCAGCCCATCGTGGCCACGGCGAGTGACGTGGAGCAGGCCATCGCCAAGTTCGGAGGGGCCGGCGATCAGGTGGAGGCCCTGGCCAGCGAGGCCTCCAGCAAGCTCGAGGCGGAGGACCGCCCCGACGACGTCGAGGCCGCTGTCGAAGACGCCCCCATCGTCAAGCTGGTGCAGGCCATCATGACGCAGGCCGTTGCCGACCGGGCGTCGGACGTGCATATCGAGCCCCATGAGCGGGACGTCCGGGTCCGGTTCCGGGTGGACGGCGTGCTCCACGAGGTCATGCACTCGCCGAAGAACATCCAGAACGGCCTGATCAGCCGGCTGAAGATCATGGCCGACCTGAACATCGCCGAACGGCGAGTGCCGCAGGACGGCCGCATGAGCATCAAGGTGGGGCAGAAGGCCCTCGACATCCGGCTGGCCACCCTGCCGACCGTGTTCGGGGAGAAGGTCGTCCTGCGCATCCTGGACAAGACGCAGGCCCTCCTCCAGCTCTCGGACCTCGGGTTCCAGGAGGAGGCGTTCAAGCGGTACCAGGTGTCGTTCCGCAAGCCCTACGGCGCCATCCTGGTGACGGGGCCGACCGGCTCGGGCAAGTCCACCACGCTGTACGCGACGCTCAACATCCTGAACGAGATCGATCGCAACCTCATCACCGTTGAGGACCCCGTCGAGTATCGGCTGCCCGGCGTGAACCAGATCCAGGTCAACACCAAGGCCGGGCTGACCTTCGCCTCCGCGCTGCGCTCGATCCTCCGGGCCGACCCCGACATCGTGCTGATCGGTGAGATCCGCGACCGGGAGACCGCCATGATCGCGGTGGAGGCCGCCCTCACCGGCCACCTGGTCCTGTCCACGCTCCACACGAACGATGCCCCCGCCGCCATCACTCGGCTGACCGAGATGGAGGTGGAGACCTTCCTGGTGGCCTCGGCCCTGGACTGTGTGGTCGCCCAGCGCCTTGCCCGAGTGCTGTGCGACCGGTGCAAGGAAGGCTTCGCCCCGGAGCCGAGGGAGCTGCTCGAGGCCGGCTTGCCCGAGTGGCGGGTTGCCGAGGTGAAGGAGCTGTTCCGACCGGTGGGCTGCTCGGCCTGCTCGAACACCGGCTACCGGGGCCGGATGGGGCTGTACGAGGTCATGCCCGTGTCCGAGGAGATCGAGCGGCTCACGGTGGAGCGCGCATCGTCCGATCAGATCAGGGCGGTGGCCATCGAGCAGGGCATGTTCACCCTTCGAAACGACGGTCTGGAGAAGGCGATCCGAGGACTCACGTCACTCGAGGAGATCGCCAGGGTGGTGAAGTAGATGAGTTCCGTGATGAGGGCGCCGGACGAGGAGGACACCCAGGTCCCGGTCCCGGAGCTGCTCGAGATCGTCCTGGAGCGGGGGGCCTCCGACCTTCATCTCACGGCGGGCGCGCCTCCCACGATCCGTCTCCATGGCGACCTGATCAGGCTGGTCGACTACCCCATCCTGTCGCCACGGGCATTGCAGGGGATGATCTACGCGATCCTCCCGCAGAAGATGCGCGAACGGCTGGAGGGCGAGCTCGAGCTCGACATGTCCTACGCGCTCCCGGGCAAGGCACGGTTCCGGGTCAACGTGTACTACCAGCGCGACTCGATCGGCGCGGCGTTCCGGCTGATCCCGTACGAGATCAAGACGGTCGAGAGCCTGGGCCTTCCGAGCGTCGTGGCCGACCTGGCTCGTTATCCGAGAGGGTTCGTGGTGGTGACCGGGCCGACCGGCTCAGGAAAGTCCACCAGCCTCGCGGGCATGGTGGACATCGTGAACCGGGAGCGCTCCGCTCACATCATGACCGTGGAGGATCCGATCGAGTTCCTCCACAAGCATCAACAGTGCATCGTGAACCAGCGCGAGGTGGGGTCGGACACGCACAGCTTCGCCCAGGCCCTCAAGCACGTCTTGCGGCAGGACCCCGATGTGATCCTGGTGGGGGAGATGCGGGACCTCGAGACCATCTCCACCGCCATCACCGCCGCCGAGACGGGCCACCTGGTGTTCGCCACCCTGCACACGCAGGACGCCCCGCAGACGATCGACCGGATCATCGACGTGTTCCCGCCGCACCAGCAGCAGCAGGTTCGGGTGCAGCTCGCGACCACCCTCCAGGGCATCGTGACCCAGCAGTTGCTGCAGACCAGCGACGGGCGGTCCCGCGCCGTCGCGTGCGAGGTCCTGATCTGCACGCCCGCCGTGCGCAACCTGATCCGGGAGGGAAAGGTCCACCAGATCTATTCGATCATGCAGGCGGGGGGGCGGTTCGGGATGCAGACCATGGACCAGGCCCTGGCCAACCTGGTCAAGGAAGGCAAGATCTCCCAGCAGCTCGCGTACGAGCGCTCACACGATCCCGAGGAGCTGAACAGGCTGATCGGCGGCGCCGGCGCCAGCTACGGGGCGGCCGCCGGCGCCGCGGGCTCCGCGGGCATCACCACGAGCGGCGGGTGGGGCACGTGAGGCCCCGGCCGGCGTCGGGAGGCTGACGCATGCCCACGACCTACCAGTACAAGGTCCGGGATCGAGCCGGGAACCTGGTGAGCGGCGAGCTCATCGGGGACAGCGAGGGCTTGGTCATGACCAAGCTTCGCGAGATGGGCATGACTCCCATCGAGGTCAAGAAGGCCAAGGCCGGCCTGAAGATGGAGATCAACCTACGGCCCGGCCATGTCAAACTGAAGGACCTCGCGGTGTTCTCCCGACAGTTCGCCACCATGGTGAACTCGGGGCTCCCCATCCTGCGCGCCCTGTCCATCCTGTCTGACCAGACCGCGAACAAGGAGCTCCAAAAGGTCCTGGTCCAGGTCCGCCTCGACGTGGAACAGGGCGCCTCGCTGTCGGGTGCGTTGGAGCGGCACCCCAAGGCGTTCAGCGACCTGTACGTGGCCATGGTCAAGGCGGGGGAGACCGGAGGCGTGCTCGACAACGTCCTGCTCCGGCTGGCGGACAACATCGAGAAGGAAGTCGAGCTCCGCCGCAAGATCAAGTCGGCGATGACCTACCCCGTTGTGGTCGTGGCCCTGGTCATGCTGATCCTTTCGGCGATGCTGCTGTTCGTCGTCCCGCAGTTCGAATCGATCTACGCCCAGCTTGGCGGCAAGCTGCCGCTTCCCACCCGGCTCCTGCTGTCCGTCTCGAACGCGCTCCGCACGTACTGGTACGTGTTCCTGGTCCTCATCGTCGGGACGGCCTTCGCCTTCCGTCGGTACAAGAAGACGGATCGGGGCCGGGCACAGGTGGACGCCGTCAAGCTGAAGGTCCCCGTCTTCGGGGGGTTGTTCCACAAGACGGCCCTGGCCCGGTTCTCCGGCACGCTGGGCATGCTGCTTCGCTCGGGCGTGCCCATCCTCCAGGCTCTCGACATCGTGGCCGACACGGTCAACAACAAGGTCATCAGCAAGGCCGTGGTGGACGTCCAAGGGGCGGTCCGTGAGGGCGAGTCGATGGCCAGACCTCTGTCCAGACACGGAGTCTTCCCGCCCATGGTCGTGCAGATGCTGGCCGTGGGCGAGGAGACCGGGGCCGTCGACACCATGCTGGACAAGGTGGCGGACTTCTACAACTCGGAGGTGTCCGCCTCCGTGGACGCCCTGACCTCGCTGATCGAGCCGCTCATGATCGCCATCATCGGCGGCGCCGTCGGCGCGGCGGTCATCGCCCTGTACATGCCCATGTTCAACATCATCAAGTTGATCCAGTAGACCTGGCTACCCGAGCCCGGGTAGCCCGAACGGGTCATTTCGGGGATTCGAGGGAGACGGGCTTCAGCGGTCCGCGCCCCAGGCCGATGTAAGTGCACAGGAGAGCGTGGGCAAGAGGCCGCGCTCGCAACGCAACGAAGGAGGTGAATCAATTGCTCAAGCGCTTTTGGGAGCGCCGCAGGGACGAGGAGGGCTTCACCCTCATCGAGCTGATGGTGGTCGTTCTGATCATCGGCATCCTCATCGCCATCGCTCTACCAACGTTCCTCGGCGCCCGCAAGCGTGCCCAGGACCGGGCAGCCCAGTCGAGCCTCCGGAACGCCATCGCCGCGGCGAAGACGTGTTTCACGGACAACGACACGTACACGGGCTGCAACGACGCCGCCCTGAACGGAGTGGAGCCTTCACTCACGTTCCAGGCGGCCGCCTCCGCGGGCCCGAAGGAGGTCAGCGACTCGATCTACCCGACGAACAAGGCCGGTGACTCGTGGGCAGCTGCCGCGATGTCGGACTCCGGAACGTGTTGGTGGATCAACGACGTCTCTACCGACCCCGGCGCGGGCACGTTCTACGGCACTGGCGCAGCGTGCACGGGTGCCGGCGCGCAGGGCGCAGCCAACCCCAAGTGGTAGGCACACCGTAACGATCGGTGAGAAGGGGCGGCCCCCGGGCCGCCCCTTCCACCCGTCTTCGGGCAGTGGTGCCTGTTCCAGGGATTTCCTCCCACAGAGAGCTCATGCCCACGCAGCGTCGTGTCGATGGACTGAGGACTTGGAGTGGAGCGAGATGCGACGGCGAGAACTCGATGGATCCAAACGTGGCCTCTCGGGTGAGGACGGCTTCACGCTGATCGAGATGATGGTGGTGGTGCTGATCATCGGCGTGGTGATCGCCATCGCCCTGGCCACGTTCCTCGGGGCACGCAAGCGGGCCGAGGACCGGGCCATGCAGACCAACATGCGGAGCGGCCTGGCCGCGGCGCTCGCCTACTACACGGAAGCTCAGGACTGGGACGGCTTCGACGCCGCGCAGGCCACGACGGAGGAGCCACGGATCGCCTGGGTCGACCCAGGCCCACCGGTGAGTGGCCAGACCGCGATCGTCGTCCACGCCGGGCAGGAGCTCCTGCTCGTCGGTCAGTCGGGGAGCGGCACGTACTTCTGCCTCGCCCAGGTTGCCGCCAATCCGGCGACCATCCAGGGGAGCGGCGCCGCGTTCGCCGACGTGGACACGGTCCCCGAGTGCACCGGCGGCTGGTAGCCGATCGAGCCTCGGGGGCTCAACCGTCGTCGCGTGTCGGTCGAGTCGAGTCCTCTACCTGCTGATACGCGTGTGCGCCGCGAATGAGCGGAACGCGCAGGTGCTCCCGTCGCACGCGTTGAGGAACGCCTCCACGCTGCCTCGCCCGGGGTGGTACGGCCCGCCGCTCACCACGAGCGTGAACGGGGTCGGAGTCGCACCGCACGAGTTGACGAGGTCGTAGCCGTCACCCACCCGACCGGCTCGCCCACCGCCGTGCTGGCGGAGCCTCAGGTCGATCTCGGCGAACGTGGCCGCGAAGTTGCACGTCAGCGTGCCTTCAATCCGGACTCCTCCCGAGTCAAGCAGCGTCGCGGAGGTGATGGTCGCATCCACGTGAGGCTCTTCGGCCGAGGCGTTCCCCGCCGCCACAACGCAGAGGCCGACCGACAGGAGCGTGAACACTATTCACTTCTTCGGCATCATGCCCGGACCTCCTTCGACCATAAGGTCGGCATCCCAGGGCCGTCCGGCGCATCCCCCAGCAGCGGGATTCGGCTCGTCACCCGGTCGCCCGGTTTCTCGCTTCCCCGACCGGCTCGGACGGTACGGGGGCGACCCGTGGAACGGGCTAGCTCCTCCGGACCAGGCGAACGCCCTCCGTCGTGGAGCGGCCTCCGCCCATCGGCTTCGGTCGCTGTGGCATTGGACACCGCCGCCGGCGGGACGGAACGGGCCGTCCGCCGCTCAAGAAGATCTCGTGCCTGTTCGATACAGAACTACGTGGTCAAGAGACATCCCGGCTCGCTGGTTCGAGTCTGCCGTCGCGCGCACTCGGACGAACGCGGGGTCACGCTGCTCGAGACGATCATTGCCGTCACGGTGGTGTTCGGCTCGCTGCTGATGCTCGCCTATACCGCCACGATCGGGTTCACCTACACCGGCCTGGCCAGGGACCGCCAGAGCGCAACCGGCGTGGCCAACCAGATCATGGAGCAGGTTCGGGGCCTTGCCACCGACAGGTTCGTGAAGGGTCTCTCCTCATCCGACCTGACGGGCGATCCCAACATCGTGCTCTGCGGGGGTACCTATCACTTCAAGACCTGTACGGGGGCCCTCATCGTGCACACGCCGGGGCTGACGCCCTCGGTCCCCCTCGTGCCTCACCGGGGGACGGTCTCGGTGGGCTTCCCCACGGCCTTCGATTGGGCCGTGTACGTGACCAACAACGATCCCGCGACCGAGCCCTACCTCGTCACGGTCATCGTGAGCTGGACCGGCGGGACGAGCGCCGGTGCCCACTACGTCCAGAGCCAGAGCGTGGTCTTCGATCCCAAAGGATGCCTCGACAAGACCGTTCACCCGTTCCCCGGCCCGTGCCAGGCGATCTTCATCACCGGCGCCACTCGGGATTCGGGGCGGATCACGATCAGTGGCACGGTCAGCGGACTGGGCACCTTCAACAGCGCCGCCCTGGTCCTGGCGGGCGCGCGGTCGGAGATCACGAGCGAGCAGGTCTCCGTGGTCCAGGGGACGGCCTCCCAGCCAGGCGCGGAGCTGGTCCTCAGTTCCGGGCCACAGACCGTGGGGCTGAGCGGGGCCAGCACGTCTGCGGACGGCGACCCCACGACTGCCTCCGACACCTACTCGTCGAGCACCTTGAGCCCGGCGACGGGCGCGAGCAGGACGGTCACGTCGACCAGCCCGGCCGGCACCAGCTTTACCGTTTCGAACGGCGCGGGCGGCGACGTCGGCTCGACGGTGAGCGCCACATCCGCCGACACCCTGACCGCCCCCTGCCCGCTCGGCCTCTCGGAGAACGACCACCTACCCTGCGGGGCGGCCAGCGTCCAGCAGGCCTCGACGCTCTCGGCCACCATGGTCCTGGACGGGCTCACCACTCAACTGAACAACGTCACCCTGGCACGGGTCCTTCCCGAATCCGTCCAATCGACCACCCGCACCGATTTCCAGGAGCAGGCCGGGGCCGACGGGCTGGAGCGCCCGACCGTCAGCCGCGGGGTGGGGACGGTGAACCTGCTCGGCCTTCCCTCCCGGATGACCGCCCCGGCGGGCTTCACGTACCTGGCCTTGCTGACGAACTACTCCGACACGGCCACGGCGGAGGTGGGCACGAACACCTCGGCCCCCTCGGCATCCATCGGCGGCGGCGGCCTCCTCAGCTACTGGGTAGGAGGCGCAAATTGCAACACGGGCGCGGGTGCCTATACCACCGTGCCCGTTCCGACCACCTCGACGACGTACACGACGCACCTCTGTAAGAGCCAGAAGTTCAGCGGCAAAGACGTCACCGTCACCATCGACGGGACGATAACCGCCGGTGGCGTATCGACCAGGCAGACCGTCTCCGGCTCCACGAGGACGTCGGCCGAGGCCATCGTGAAGTCCCCCCTCAAGGCCTCCCTCACCTACACGATCGACATCCAGGGGTCCGGTACCGTGGTGAGCCTGACCCTCGACGTGGACCTGGGCCAGATGGTGGCGTCGGGGACCTACACCGCCGCCCCCACGGGATGAGCGGCATGGCGTCCCGGATCAGGTCGGCGGTGTTCTCGGGGCAGCGGGGCCTGACGCTGGTCGAGATGATGGTCACCATGACGATCCTGGGGATCGCCCTGGCCATCTTCCTGTCCGTCCTGTTCTCGGTGCAGCGAGGTGTGGTGCTTCAGGAGCGGCGCACCGCCCGGAACGATCAGGCCCGTCTGGCCATCCAGGCCCTGGACCGCGAGCTCCGATCGGGGAACGTGCTCTTCGACCCGGCCTCGGAGTCCGTGCCCTACTACAGCCTGCGCATCTACACCCAGTCCAACGCGCCGACCCGGGGCATCACGTGCGTGCAGTGGCTCCTGGATGAGGAGAAGCTCAAGACCCGACAGTGGGTGCCGTACGACCCGAGCACGGCCACGTCGTGGCGGACCGTGGCCGAGGGCATCGTCAATCTGACGGTGACTCCGAACGTCCAGCTGTTCACCGTCGACCCCGACCCCCTCAAGGGCGGCCGGACGATCCAGGTGACGTTGCTGGTGAACGACGACTATGCCAACCACCCGGAGCAGACCATCCGGCTCCAGGCAGCCCTCACGGGTCGCAACACCACGTATGGGACCTTGCAGAACGCCTGTACCCCTCCATAGGCGGACGAGGAGAGAGAGGAAACGATGCTGATCCGGATGCGGCTCGGGGACGAACGAGGGGTGGCCCTCGTCGTGGCGCTGCTCGTCTCGTTCGTCGTCCTCCTCCTCGGCACGGCCGTCGTGTCGCTGTCCCTCCACAACCTCGATGCCAGCGGCTACGACCGGCGACGCCTCCTGTCGGTCGGCGCGGCCGAGGCAGGGCTCGACTCGTACTACGAGACGATCGAGCGGACGCCGCCCTCGAGCCTGCCGTGCACACTCTCGGGGACGGTGTCCAGCGGTCCCAGCACGGCGACGTACGAAGCCAGCATCAAGGTCTACAACGCCGCCGGGGCCGAGATCGCGTGCCCACCGTCGGGGGCCAACGCGGTGGCCGCCATGATCACCTCCACGGGGCGGTCGGGGAGCACGTTGGCGCGGACCATGCAGTCGTATGTCCGGATGTCGCCGATCTACGGGGGGTGGAGCGCGGCCATCTTCGCCAACACCCCCACGACGATCGGGCAGCGGATGACGATCAACTCGGCGTCCGGCACCGAAGGCGACATCTTCGTGAACGGCGACCTGACCCTCAGCAACCACATCACCATCTCCGGGAACCTCTACGTATCGCCGGCGGGTGCCGCGACGGGGGCCCTGACGCTGTCGAACCAGATCACGGTCCAGTCGAACGTGTGGGCCAACGGCAACGTCACCATGAGCAACGGCGCGACCGTGGCCGGGGACGTCACGTCGTCCACCGGGAACATCTCGGTCAGCAACCCGGCCACGATCCAGGGGGACGCCACGGCCGCCGGGACCGTGGGGAGCGCCTCGCAGATCTCGGGGCTGATCACGCAGAGCTATGCCCAGGGGCCGCCCCCCGGCCAGGCCCTGCCCCAGATCACCTTTAGCGCGTCCGAGCAGGCCGAGTGGGGCAACGCCGGATACGTGATCGTCCCGTTCATCGGGACAAGCAACGCGCCTTGCATCGCCGCCAAGGCCTTCATCGCCAATGGGTCCAGCGGCGCCGAGCCGGCCGGGAACTACGTGGTCCGGGTCATCAGCACGAGCGGCACCCCCTGCAAGATCGCGTATGGGAACAACAGCTTCACCAACGTCCGGGGGCACCTGGCGATCATCACCGACGGGGCCATCGAGATGCAGAACAAGGTCGTCTG
>DASSSA010000093.1:0-21632 GCA_035701505.1 Actinomycetota bacterium | reverse complement strand
CGGTAGTGCCGCCCGAACCGGCGGAGGTCCATCTTCCACACGTCGAGCTCGGGGCGGCCCCGGACGATCCACTCCGCCATCACCCTTCCCACGCCGCCGGCTCCCGCGATGCCGTGCGCGCAGAACCCCGCCGCGACGAAGAAGCCTCGGACGTCCGATTCCCCGAGGATGAACTCGCCGTCCGGGGTGAAGGCCTCGGGGCCATTGATCATCCTCACCACGCCGGCGGACTGCATCGCAGGGATCACCGCGAAGCTCCCCTCGGCGAGCGGCTCGAACCGCGGCCAGTCTGGAGGCAGGAGCTCGTTGTTGAAGCCGGCCGGTGGACCGTTCTCGTCCCAGGACCACGGGGCCGGGCTGCGCTCGTAGCCTCCGGCCACGAGCCCGCCGCCGGCCTCCGCCCGGAAGTACACGAGGCGGTCGGGGTCGCGAAGCGTGGGAAGGCCCGCATCGACGCCCTCGATGGGCTCCGTCAGCAGGTACTGGTGGGCGAACGGCACCACCGGCACCTCCACCCCGGCCATCCGCCCGAGCTGGTTGGCGAAGATCCCGCCGGCGTCAACGACGACGTCGGTGCCGATAGGGTCCCGCCCCTCGAACGACACGCCGCGCACCCGGCCATCGCGGACGTCCATGCCGGTGACCCGGGCGCCGGTCAGGATCCTGCAGCCCCGCCGTCTGGCTCCCTCGGCAAGGGCCATGGTCAGGCCGCTCGGGTCCACGTACCCGTCCGTGGCGAGGAAGGCCGCGCCCTTCACGCCCCGCGGATCGAACAGGGGGAAGCGGTCCAGGGCCACCTCCGTCGAGACGATCTCCAGCTGGAGGCCGAAGGTCCGCCCCCAACCCGCAAGGCGCTGAAGCTCCTCGATCCGTTCACCCGAGGAGGCCAGCCGGAGCGATCCCACCTCGTGCCACCCGGGGTCGACGCCGGTCTCAGCCTGCAGCCGCCGGTAGAGCTCGACCGAGTACATCATCATCCGGGTCAGCGAGACGCTCGAACGGAGCTGGCCGACCAGGCCCGCGGAGTGGAACGTCGAGCCGGAGGTAAGGTCGGAACGTTCAACCAGCACGACGTCGGTCCAGCCGAGATCCGTCAGGTGATAGGCGATGCTGGCGCCCCCGACGCCGCCTCCGACGATGACCGCTCGCGCCTCGTCCACGTCGCTCGTATCCCCTGCTGCTTCCCTTTCGCTCACATGCCCGTTGCCGCGTCCTCGAGCCATCCGGTGAACCGGGGATCGCCGGCGCTCTCCAGGCACCTGGTGAAGTGACGTCCCGCGTAGTCGACGTAATCGAAGTCCAGGGTGGACAGACCCTGCTGCACGACGCCCCACATCGCCTCACGGAAGTCCGACATGACCCGCATGAGCTTGAACCGAGCAACGCGGGCAGGAGTGACCCGGTCGAAATACAGCTCGAGGAGCAGCATCTGCGCTTGCTCGCTGATGCCGTTGTTGATGGAGAGGTTTCCCAGATCGAAGAACAGGTCACCCATCCCCGCGTACTCGTAGTCCACGATCAAGACCCGTCCCTCCTTCACCAGGAGGTTGGCGTTCAGCAAGTCGTTGTGGCACGATCGGGGAGGGATCGGAGCCCGGCCAAAGGCTCGCTCGATCCGGTCGGCGAGCGCGAGCACGGACCCGAACTCACCGGGCACCCGCACGCCGTGCTCCTCGGCCACCGTGCGGTAGCCGCGGACGACAGCGAACGAGTCGAACGTTGACCTGATGTGGCCCATCGCGTGGATGGCCTTCACCGATCGCACCACCTGCTCCAGGACCTCACGACGTTCGAGGTCCCGCGGCTGTAGCGGATCGGCATCGACGAACCTGGTGACCAGGGCACGAAGCTCGGGCAGATACTCCACGACCTCCGGGGCCACTCCGGCTTTGGCCGCGGACGTCGCCGCCTGGTGCTCGGCGGCCCGATCGATCCCCAGGAGCTCTGAGTCCCTCCCGAACAGCCGCACGACGAAGGACTGGCCTGCGATGTCGACGCGGAAGTTCCTGTTGGTGATGCCCCCGCCGAGCGAGGCGACCTTCGGCTCGAGGCCGGACCAAGCGGGCACCGCGGCCACGACCGAGGCAAGGTCGGGGTCGAGGGCCTGTGCCACGGCGCGAAGGCTACTCCCATAGGCTAGGCCGGGCGACCCGGCGGAAGGCACCGACGTGCGCATGGCAGGCAGGGCCCTCGTGATTGGCGCCACCGGCATGGTCCTGCTGACGTTGGGGTCGTCACTCGGCCCCATGATGGCCCAGGCTCAGGCTGCTCCCACCCTGAAGGTCGATCCGTCGTCGGGCGGTGTAGGGACAACGGTGCGGATCGCCGGCCGCGGATTCTGCGGGAGCCCGGCGTGCTCCTCGGTCCAGGTCTCCTTCGCCGGCATCGTCGTTGCCGACGGCATCGGCGCCGGATCCGACGGAAGCTTCGCCTTGAGCGTGCCGGTGCCCGGTGGGATCCCGCCAGGCGAGAAGGCGGTGGCCGCCACCCAGACCAACGCTCCCGGGCAGCAGCGCGTGGCCATCACGACGTTCCAGGTGACTCTGGGCGGAGCCATTGCCTCCCCCACCGGTACGGCCACCTCCACGGGCACGGTCATCCCCACGGGCACAGTTTCGCCAACGATTCCCACGTCTTCGGCGACCACCGTGATCGTGTCGCCGGTGGCGGGTGGCGAGGGGAGCTCCACCGGGTTGACCCTGGCCATGGTGTTGGCCGCCGGCGTGTTCCTGACGTCGTTGATGGGGATGGCCTACGTGCTGTGGCGGTCTCGTGAGGTTCCGGTGCCACCCCCGCCTCCGCTGGGCCCGATCCTCCCCCCCGAGGAGGTCGTTACTGCTACCCATGAGCGCCCAGACAGCGAGTCCCCCGTGCCGAGCTCGGAGCCCTCAGAGCCTCTGGAGCCCCCGGAGTCCCCGAAGTCCCCGGAGCCCTCCCCGCCGTCGGGGGGCTCGGGTGAAGGGCAAACGGCGGGTTGACAAGGGACGATGCGTCCCTACACTGAGGGGACCATGACTGCCGGAACGAGGTCTCGGGAACCGAAGGCTCTCGTACTTATTCGCTAGGCGCGGGATCCGGCCCACGGGCCTCCCGCGCCTGACACCCTCCGCCAAGCGGGGGGTTTTTTCTACCCCGAGAACGACCGATGGAACAGGAGCCGATCTTCAGGAAGGCTGAGAGCACCGAGGGAGGAGAGGACGAGATGCGATACGAATTCGATCGAGGTGGCCGCACCGTGGCGAGCGTGCTGTGGGAGGGGCCGGCACAGGTGACCATCGACGTGACCGATCCGGCCGACCGGCCGCAATTCGATCGGTTCTTCGGATCGGAGGTGACGTACCTGTCGGCGGGGTTCGATTTCGGCGGGGCCGAGGAGGAGCTGACCTCGCACCGCCGGGACTGGACACCTTGGGAGTTCGAGCGGTCGTGCCGCAACCTGGCGCACCGGCTGGGGTGCACGGTGCGCCGGGTGCAGACCGGGCCCGTCGAGGCCCGGCCGGGGGAGGTCGCGGCCCGATGAAGGTCACGGGAGCCCAAGCGCTGTTCAAGGCCCTCGAGGGCGAGGGCGTGGACGTCGTCTTCGGGATCCCCGGCGGAGCCATCCTCCCCGCGTACGATCCGCTGCTCGACTCGTCCATCCGCCACATCCTCAACCGGCACGAACAGGGGGCCGGCCACGCCGCCGAGGGCTACGCCTGGGCCACGGGCAAGGTTGGCGTGTGCATGGCCACCTCCGGCCCCGGAGGCTGCAATCTGGTGACGGCGCTCGCCGACGCGAAGATGGACTCGGTGCCGGTGGTGGCCATCACCGGTCAGGTGCCGACCCCGGTGGTGGGGAACGACGCGTTCCAGGAGGCCGACATCACCGGGATCACCATGCCGGTGACCAAGCACAACTTCCTGGTGACCGAAGCGGCCGCCGTCGCGGAGACGATCCGCGAGGCCTTCCACATCGCCCGCACCGGACGGCCCGGGCCGGTGCTCGTGGACATCCCCAAGGATGTCCTGCTCCAGGAGGCCACGTGGAGCTGGCCGGAGCACGTGGACCTCCCGGGCTATAGGCCGACCACGAGGGGAAACCTGAAACAGGTTCGGGAGGCGGTGCGGCTGATCCTGGAGGCAGAGCGCCCGGTCCTGTACGTGGGCGGCGGCGTGATCAAGGCCAACGCGACCAAGGAGCTCTTCGACCTGGCCACCGAGGGCAGGCTCCCGGTCGTGACCACGCTCATGGCCCGTGGCTCGTTCCCCGACACCCACGAGCTGGCGCTGGGGATGCCAGGGATGCACGGCGGCTATACGGCGGTCACATCGATGCAGCGGGCAGACCTGCTCGTCGCGCTGGGCGCCCGATTCGACGACCGGGTCACCGGGCAGCTGGCGTCCTTCGCCCCGCACGCCAAGATCGTCCACGCCGATATCGACCCCGCGGAGATCGGGAAGAATCGTTCGGCGGACGTCCCCATCGTGGGCGATGCCAAGGACGTGATCGCCAAGATGGTGGGGGAGCTTCGCCTGCGACAGGAGGAGGCCGGCGGGCCGCCCGACCGCTCCGAATGGCTGTCGACCCTGCGGGGATGGCAGGCCCGCTATCCGTACCAATACGACCAACCCGAGGACGGGCCGGTGAAGCCCCAGTTCGCCATCCAGCGCCTCTACGAGCTGACGGGGGGCGACGCCATCGTCGTGGCCGGGGTGGGCCAGCACCAGATGTGGGCCTCGCAGTTCTGGAAGTTCACCGAACCGCGGACGTGGGTCAACTCGGGCGGCCTGGGGACCATGGGCTTCGCCGTCCCCGCGGCGCTCGGGGCGAAGACCGGCAGGCCGGACCGTCGCGTCGTCGCCATCGACGGCGACGGTTGCTTCCAGATGACGGCTCAGGAGCTCGCTACCTCCACGACCGAGAAGATCCCGTTCGTCACGGCCATCATCAACAACGCCCACCTGGGGATGGTCCGCCAGTGGCAGGAGCTCTTCTACAACGAACGCTACTCCCAGGTGTACCTATCGCACGACACGCCCGATTACGTGAAGCTGGCCGAGGCATACGGTGCCGTCGGGCTTCGGGCCGAGGATCCCGCCGAGGTCGACGCGGTGATCGAGAAGGCGCTTTCGGTCGAGGACCGAAGCGTGGTCATCGACTTCCGGTGCGATCCGAAGGAGATGTGTTTCCCCATGGTCGCCGCCGGCAGCTCGAACGACGATATCGTCCTCGGCCCCGGTGGCGTTCGGCCGACCGAGGACCCGGTGGAGGCCCCGATCGCATGAGCCTGCACACGATCTCTGTTCTGGTTGAGGACAAGCCCGGCGTACTGACCCGGGTGGCCGGCCTGTTCGCGGCGCGGGGGTTCAACATCGACTCGCTGGCGGTTGGTCCCACCGAGGAGCCCGGACTGTCGCGCATGACCATCGTGGTCGACGTGGAGAAGAAGCCGCTCGAGCAAGTCACGAAGCAGCTGAACCGGCTGATCAACGTGATCAAGGTCCTGGAGCACGAATCGGGCGACGCGGTGGAGCGCGAGCTCGCGCTGATCAAGGTCCGCGCCGAAGGCGACGCCCGAGCTCGGGTGTTGGAGATCTGCGGGGTGTTCAGGGTCCGGGTCCTCGACGTCACGCACAAAACGCTGACCATCGAGGGGACGGGCCCCCCGGACAAGCTCGAGGCCTTGACCGAGCTCCTCTCGGACTTCGGCATCGTGGAGCTGGCCCGGACGGGGCGGGTGGCGCTGACCCGGGGCGACCGGGGCATCCGCGAGCGGGTGCAGCGCCGGCTCGCCGCGGGCGGGGAAGACGCTTCGGAGTGGACCGGCGGAGGCGTGTGAGCGGATCGGTCTCTGGCGAGGCCGGGTGGGACGAAGGAGACGGGCCATGGCCACGATCTACTACGAGAAGGATGCGGACCGCTCGGCTCTCGCGGGCCAGCGCGTCGCGGTTCTCGGATTCGGCAGCCAGGGGCACGCGCACGCCCTGAACCTCAAGGACTCTGGGCACGACGTCCGGGTGGGCCTTCGGGAAGGCTCGACGTCTTGGCCCGTGGCCGAGGCGGCGGGCCTCCGCGTCCTTCCGACGGCCCAGGCAGTCAGGGACGCCGATGTGGCCATGGTGCTGCTCCCCGACACCGCGCAGGCCTCCTCCTACGAGTCCGAGATCGGCCCGAACCTGGAACCGGGCAACATGCTGATGTTCGCCCACGGGTTCAACGTCCACTTCGGGCGGGTACGACCGCCGGACGGGGTGGACGTCACGATGATCGCGCCCAAGGGTCCCGGCCATCTTCTCCGGCGGACGTACGAGCAGGGGATCGGGACGCCCGCGTTGGTCGCCGTGCACCAAGACGCCACCGGGAAGGCCCTTCAGCGCGCCCTGGCGTACGCGGCGGGGATCGGCGTGGCCCGGGCTGGCGTGATCGAGACGAGCTTCAAAGAAGAAACCGAGACCGACCTGTTCGGCGAGCAGGTCGTGCTGTGCGGCGGGGTGACCGAGTTGGTCCGGTCGGGGTTCGAGACGCTGGTGCGTGCTGGCTACCAACCGGAGATCGCGTACTTCGAGTGCCTCCACGAGCTGAAGTTGATCGTGGACCTGATGTACGAGGGCGGCATGAGCTGGATGCGGTACTCGATCTCCGACACGGCCGAGTACGGCGACTACACGCGGGGCCCCCGAGTGATCGACGACGAGGTGCGCGCGGAGATGCAGCGGATCCTGGACGAGATCCAGAGCGGGGAGTTCGCCAAGGAGTGGATCACCGAGGCCGAGAGCGGCTTCCCGAACTTCCGCCGGCTCCGGAGCCAGGCCCGGACGTCCCGTGTCGAGGACGTCGGTCGCGAGCTTCGCCGGATGATGCCGTGGCTGGAGTCGGAGAAGAAGGTGGTGCCCGATGCCTGACGATGTAGTACGCATCTTCGATACCACCCTCCGCGACGGCGAGCAGGCCCCCGGGATCGCGCTCACCAGACCCGAGAAGGTCGAGATCGCGGAGCAACTGGCCCGCCTCGAGGTCGACATCATCGAGGCGGGCTTTCCCGTCTCCTCGGAGGGCGAGTTCGAGGCCGTCCGGGAGATCGCCTCGAGCGTCCGCGGCCCGGTCATCGCGGCTCTGGCCCGGGTGGTCCCCGGCGACATCGACCGGGCCGCGGAGGCCCTGAAGGGCGCCGAACGGTGGCGGATCCACACCTTCATCTCGACGAGCGACATCCACATGAAGGACATGCTCCGGATGTCGCAGCCCCAGGTGCTCGAGGCCATCCGCGACGGCGTGAAGCAGGCAGTCGGCTACACGGACGACATCGAGTTCTCGGCCCAAGACGCCACGCGCACCGAGCTTGGGTTCCTGCTCGAATGCTTCCGGGTGGCCGTGGAGGCCGGCGCGACGACGATCAACGTCCCCGACACCGTGGGCTACGCCATGCCCCACGAGTTCGGCGAGCTGGTGCGAGTGGTGCGCGAGGCGGTCCCCGATCACGTCGTGGTCTCAACGCATTGTCACAACGACCTCGGACTTGCCGTGGCCAACTCGCTGGCCGGCATCGTGAACGGGGCCCGGCAGGTCGAGGTGGCGGTGAACGGCATCGGCGAGCGGGCCGGCAACTGCTCGCTCGAGGAGATCGCGATGATCGTGCGGACCAGGGGCCGGGCTCTGGGCGTCGGCCACCGGCTGAACGCGAAGGAGATCATGCGGACCTCTCGCCTGGTCTCGATGACCACCGGCTACTCGGTGCAACCGAACAAGGCGGTGGTCGGCTCGTCGGCGTTCGCCCACGAATCTGGGATCCACCAGCACGGTGTGCTGGCCAATCGGGCCACGTACGAGATCATGGATCCCCTCGAGATCGGCCTGGAGGGCAACCGGATCGTCCTGGGCAAGCATTCCGGCCGGCATGCGTTCGCCGATGCGTTGGAGAAGCTCGGCATCCGCCTGGATCCCGAGCACCTGATTCGGGCCTTCGCCCGTTTCAAGGACCTGGCCGACCGCAAGATCCAACTCACCGACCAGGACCTCCAGGCCATCGTGTCCGAGGAGATCGGCCAGGCCGAGATGGACGTGTTCGTGCTGGAGTCGCTGGTCGTTGCCGGGGGGACGAGCCAGGAGCCCGGGGCCACGGTTCGACTGCGGAAGGGCGAGGAACCCATCGAGGAGTCTGCGATCGGCGATGGCCTGATCGATGCGGCGATGGGTGCCATCCAGCGGGCCGCTGGCGTGGAGGCCACGCTCGTCTCGTTCAACGTCTCCAGCGTGACCGCCGGATCCGACGCGCTCGGCGACGTGGTCGTCCAACTCGACGTGGAGGGCCATCGGGTCACCGGTCGCGGCGTGGCCACCGACGTGGTCGAGGCCAGCGCCCGGGCCTACCTGGCGGCCATCAACAGGGCCCTGCAGGTGCAACCGGGGTCCACGAGCACCACTGAGGCATGGCCGAGGTGAGCCCACGCTCCTACCGGGTCGGGGTGATCCCCGGGGACGGCACCGGCCCCGAGGTCGTCCTGGAGGGCCTGAAGGTGCTGGGTGTGGTCTCCGCATCCGAAGGCTTCGATGTCGAGACCGTTGGCCTGCACCTCGGTGCCGACCGATATCTGAAGACCGGTGACGTCCTTCCCGACGAGGAACTCCAAGTGTTGCGACAGATGGATGCCATCTTCCTCGGGGCCGTCGGCGACCCGAGGGTGAAACCGGGGATCCTCGAGCGCGACCTTCTCCTTCGGATCCGGTTCGAGCTCGACCAGTATGTCAACCTCCGTCCGGTCATCCGGTATCCGGGCGTGAAGACCCTCATCCCTTCCCAGACGGAGGCCGATGTCAACTTCGTGGTGGTCCGAGAGAACGGCGAGGGGCTCTACACGGGGGCCGGAGGGTTCCACCGTAAGGGGACGCCGCACGAGGTTGCGGTGCAGGAATCCGTGAACACTCGGTACGGCGTGGAGCGGATCGTTCGGTACGCGTTCGAGTACGCCAGGCGGCCGGATCGAAGGAGGAAGCTCACGCTCGTCCACAAGACGAACGTACTGACCTACGCCGGCGATCTGTACCAGCGCGTCGTCGACGAGGTGTCCCGCGAGTTCCCCGAGATCGAGACCGACTACGTGCACGTCGACGCGGCGTGCATCTACTTCCTGGATCAGCCGTCGCGGTTCGATGTGATCGTCACCGACAACATGTTCGGCGACATCATCACGGACCTCGGCGCGATGCTGCAGGGCGGGCTGGGTGTCGCGGCCGGTGGGAACATCAATCCGGGCGGGGTGTCGATGTTCGAGCCGATCGGAGGCACGGCGCCGAGCGAGACTGGCAGGGGCACGATCAACCCGCTCGCGGCCATCGGCGCCCTCGGGATGTTGCTCGAGAACCTGGAGGAACGCGACGCCGTCGCCCGGGTCGACGCCGGGATCCGATTCGCCTGTTCGAAGCTGCACTCGATGCGCGCCGGCGACATGGGTTACACGACCTCCGAGGTGGGCGACCTGGTCGTCGAGGGGGCGAGCGCGTGAGCCGGGCCGTCCAGGTCGAGCTGTATGACACCACCCTGCGCGACGGGGCTCAGCGGGCCGGCCTCTCGTACTCGATCGAGGATCGACTGCGGATCCTGCATCGGTTGGACTCGATGGGCTTCCCGTACGTCGAGGGGGGCTGGCCGGGCGCCAACCCTCGGGAGACCGAGTTCTTCCGGCTGGCCACCAAGGAGAAGCTGCGGCACGCGACCCTCACCGCGTTCGGCATGACCCGCAAGGCCGGCGAGCGGGCCGAGGACAGCGCGGTCCTCCGCGACCTCCTGGACGCCGGCACCGAGGTCGTGTGCCTCGTGGGGAAGTCGTGGGACCTCCACGTCACCGAGGCCCTGCGGACTACCCTGGAGGAGGGCGTGGCCATGGTCCGGGACTCGATCGCCTTCCTTGTCTCCGAGGGTCGGCGGGTGTTCTTCGACGCCGAGCACTTCTTCGACGGGTACCGGCAGAACCGTTCGTTCGCCATGGCCGTGCTGGCGGCAGCCGAGGAGGCGGGCGCCGAACGGCTGGTGCTGTGCGACACGAACGGCGGCGCCCTGCCTCCCGACGTCTCCCGCGTCGTCGATGAGGTGAGTGCGAGCGCTGGCGTTCCCCTGGGCGTCCACGTCCACAACGATGCAGGCTGCGCCGTTGCCAACTCGATCGTGGCCGTGGAGGCAGGGGTTTATCAGGTCCAGGGGACGATCAACGGTTATGGGGAGCGGACCGGCAACGCCGACCTCGTGCCGATCGCCGCCAACCTGGCCCTGAAGATGGGAGCCCAGCCGCTTCTCCCCGATTCCATCGGCCGGCTCACCGAGCTGTCGCATTACGTGGCCGAGGTGGCCAACGTCACCCCGGATTCGCATCAGCCCTACGCGGGGCGCTACGCGTTCACCCACAAGGCCGGACTGCACACCAGCGGCGTGGCCAGGTTCGCCGAGGCGTACGAGCACATCCCCCCGGAATCCGTGGGCAACCGGCGGGGCGTCGTGGCCTCCGATCTCTCCGGCACTGCGTCGCTCAAGATGAAGGCCAGACAGTTCGGCCTGGAGCTCTCCGACGACGCCATCCCGGATCTGCTCGCCGAGTTGAAGGAGCGGGAAGCCCGGGGGTACACGTTCGAGGTGGCCGACGCGTCGCTGGAGCTCTTGATGCGCCGGCACGACGGATGGAAGCAGCCGTTCTTCGACGTCGAGAGTTACCGGGTGTACGTGGAACGACGGCAGGAAGAGGAGGCCCTGGCCGAGGCCACCGTCAAGGTCAAGGCCGGCGGCCGTCACGTCGAGAGCGCGGAGGGTCACGGTCCCGTCGGGGCCCTGGACAACGCGCTTCGCAAGGCCTTGTCGAACGAGTACCCGGAGCTCGAGCACATCACCCTGGAGGACTACCGGGTCCGTGTGCTCGACGAGAACATCGGCACCGGCGCCACGGTCCGCGTGTTGATCGATACCTCCAACGGTCAGGGCGAGTGGACCACGGTCGGTGTGTCGAGCAACATCATCGACGCGTCCTGGGAGGCCCTGACCGACGGGTACCTGTACGGCCTGCTTCACCCCCGGCGCGACGAGGGATAGCCCGGCTGGGGAACCGGGCGCGCCCAACGGTTCGATATCCTGCCGGCGTGGTCGTGCGCATCCGAGAGGCGATCCCTGCCGACGCGGAAGCCATCGCCACGGTGCACGTGCGATCGTGGCAAGCCGTGTATCGCGGCCAACTCCCCGCCGAGTACCTCGATGGGTTGAGCGTGGACGAGCGCCTGCCCCAGCATCGATGGGCCCTGGAGCATCCCCGGCCGGATTGGCGTGTGTGGGTGGCGGACGAGGAACGATCGGTCGTGGGGTTCGCCGTCACCGGGCCGAGCGAGGACGCCGATGCCGATCGCGGCACCGCCGAGCTCTATGCGATCTACCTCGACCCAGGCGTATACGGGACGGGCGTGGGTCGGCAGCTGTTCACCCACGCCATCGAGGACCTGCGGGAACGAGGGTTCGGAGCCGCGACCCTGTGGGTGCTCGAATCGAACGATCGAGCCCGACGCTTCTACGACCAGGCGGGATGGAAGCTCGAGGGCGCGAGGACGACCGAGCGCATCGACTGCTTGAACTACCCGACGGTGCGGTACCGGTCTGACTTCGCATAAGCCCAGTCATTTCCGGGCCCCTCTGCTCTTGCCGGGCTCCCCCTAACCTTCCTTCGGGCCCTCACGTTTGGGGTTCTCGCCCTTCCAACCGCCCTTGGGGGGCTTGTTCCTCCACCCGTTGTGGTTGCCGCTGCCCGCGGATTCGGGGATGACGCCTACGCTGGGCACGCCGCCGCCATCGCCGCCGCCGCCACCGCCACCGCCACCGCCGCCACCGCCGCCACCGCCGCCACCGCCACCGCCGACGCCGCCACCGCCGCCACCGCCGCCGACGCCGCCACCGCCGCCACCTCCAGTGCCGCCGGTCCCGACTGTCCCGACGGTTCCCCCCGCCGCGCCGGTCCCGGGCAGAACGCCCCCGCCGGTGAGCGGGGGTGGCTGGGGGATCGCGGGAAGGAGGTCGCCGAGGATCGACTGGAGGGTCGCGAGAATGCCGGGGCCGAGGAGGGTCATGAGGGGCTGGAGCATGGAACTGATCGCCCGGTCGAGCTCGCTCGCCGAGAACCCGGCGGCCAGGGCTGCCTGGCGATCCAGGAGGAGGGCTTGGGCCAGTGCCGAGGCCTGCGCGTACCTGCCATCGCGCAGCGCCGCCCGGAGATCGCGGAGATCTGCGATGGCCTGGTCCAGGGCGGTTCGTGCTCCCTCAGGTGGAGGCGTGGGCTGGATGGTGGGGAGCGTTCGCGTCCCCTCCGGTCCGGTCGGCCCCTGCCCGACGAGCGCCAGGGCTCCCGTGGCGATCAGGACCACGGCCGCAACGAGAGACGCGAGTCGGATAACGACCCGGCGCTCGTGCGCCGCTCCGGTCGGAAGCTTGACCGGTGGAGCCGGGGGCAGGATCGGGGCGACGGGCTCGGCCAACAGGTCACGAAGGAGCGAGGTCAGCGCCCCAAGCCCCACGCCCTTCTGGAGATACCCGTCGGCGCCGGGAACCTCGGGCTCCCCCGGGATCCCCGATGTGAACAGGACGATCTTTGCGTCTGGGGACGCCCGCCGGATCTCCTCGATGTCCCAGTCCGCGATGTCGTCGTCGAGGACGACGGCGTCGGGCTCCTCGGATCTCAGCGCGGAGAACAGCCCTTCCGGGTCGTTCGCCTCGGCCACGACGTCGAAGCCGTCGTCTTCCAGGAACCGCCTCACGAGGGCTCGCTTGGCGTAGATGGTCCCGGCGATGGCGACTCGGATGCGGTCGCCAGCGGTCCGCTCCCTCATCCGACCGGTTCCCCCCCGCGGCTCAGCAGGCGCATCCTAACGCCTCCGCGACGAGCCGAGGCGTTCGAACCCGGTGGGTGAGGACACGGGTCCTCTTTCGTGGTGCGTCTTGCCAGACGACGTCAACTCCCTGTTCCGTTGCGCGGATGCCGAGTGGTCATCCCTCACTGGACAACGGTCAGATGGGGCAGCATGGCGGGGCGGCGACCCCGCCTTCGTCGATGCCATCGACTGCCCCTCCCCGAACGGCTTCGAACGAATCGTACGAGGGATGGGCGATGGACCGAAAGGGGCTTCGGCCTAGGCCGAAAGTCGATTCCGGCGAAATCGCTAGGAGGAGAGCTCGGTCTCTCGGCGGGCGAGGGCCCTTCTGGCCGCCAGGAGCTCGTCGACCCCCTCCATGGGGAGCGGCTTGGCGAAGTAGAAGCCCTGACCCAGGTCGCAATGCAGGTTGAGGAGCTGTTCGAGCTGGTCGGCCCGCTCGATACCCTCGGCCACTGGCAGGAGCTCGAGGTCGCTGGCGAGTTTGATGATCGTCGCGGTTAACGCCGACTTCCGGGGGTCCGTGCTGACGGCGTCGACGAAGGACTTGTCGACCTTCAGGATGTCCACCGGGAACTGCTGGATGTAATTCAGCGAGGAGTACCCGGTTCCGAAATCGTCGACTGCGAGCTTCACCCCGATCTCCTTGAGCTCGGTGAGGCGCTGAACGGACAGCTTCACGTCCTTCATCATCACGCTCTCCGTTATCTCCAGGATCAGCAAGCCGGGCTCCAGCCCGGTCTCCGTGAGGATCTCTCCGATCTCGCCCACGATCTCCTGTCGCTGGAGCTGTCGAGCAGAAAGGTTGACGGCCATGTGGAGCGGAGGTTCGACCGGGAGCCGGTTGTGGAGGAGCACCGCCTGGCGACAGGCCTCCTTGATCACCCACCCGCCCAAGGGGACGATGAGGCCGGTCTCCTCCGCCAGGGGGATAAACTCGAGCGGAGGGACGAGGCCGCGCTCGGGGTGGTTCCAGCGGACCAGGGCCTCCAGGCCGATGATCGCGCCCGTCTCGAGCTCGATGACCGGTTGGTAGTACAAGACGAACTCGCCGTTGTCGATGGCTCGCTGGAGGTCCGCTTTCAGCTCGAGGCGGCGCAGCGCCGTGTCGTGCATGGCCGGCTCGAAGAGCTGGTACCGCCCCTTGCCTGCCTCCATGGCCATGTACATCGCGACGTCGGCGTTTCGCATGAGCTCCTCGCCGCTCTTCGGCGCGCCATCCTCGCCGGGGCGTGTCGCGGCGATACCGATGCTCGCGCGGACAGACACCGTCCTCCCCCCGAGCCTGATCGGAGCTTCTAATGCGGCCATGATCCTGGAGGCCACTTCGGCGGCCTCGAACCCGACACCGCCATCCTCCAACAAGATGCCGAACTCGTCCCCCCCGAGCCGGGCCGCCGTATCTGCGGCGCGTAGGCACCCCGTCAGCCGCTCGGCGACCTCCCTCAGCACCTGATCCCCAAGGGCGTGGCCGAGCGTGTCGTTGATGGTACTGAAGTCGTCGAGGTCGAGGAATAGGACCGAGACCGGCCGGCCATCGCGGGTCTGGCGCTCAAGCGCATGTTCGACCCGGTCGCGGAACAGCGCACGGTTGGCCAGTTCGGTGAGCCGGTCATGGAAAGCCTGGTGCTGGAGCTGCTCCTCGAAGGCCTTGCGCTCGCCGATGTCCCGGGTGTTGAGCACGATCCCGTTCACGTTGGGGTCGCCGAGCAGGTTCGTGCGTTGCGACTCGACATGGAGCCAGTGTCCGTCGCGGTGCAGGAGCCGGAACTCGGTCAGTGCCGGCCTGAGGTCGTCCCCGTCGCGGTCTCCGCTTGTTAGGAACTGGAGCACCTGGGCCTTGTCATCGGGATGGACGTGCTCGGTGAGCTTGGAGCCTGTGAGCTGCGCGGACTCGTGGCCGAGCACGCGCTCCACCGAAGGGCTGACGTACGTCATCGACGAGTCTGCGGCGACAACCATGACCACGTCCGAGGAGTTCTGGACCAGCGATGAGAACCGGGCCTCGCTCCTCCGGCGGAGGAGGTCCTCTGTGAGCGCTGCGCTCTCTAGGGCGAGCGCCGCCTGAGACGAGAGGGTCTCGAGCGCCTCGCACGTCGAGCGTGACAAGGGGGCTTCACTGCCCATGCAGAGCAGCGCCTTCATCTCATCCAGCATGAAGAGCGGCGCCACGAACACGAAGCGCGTCTCGTCCGGCATCGGAATGAGACCGCCGAGCTCGCGTCGCGCCGAGGGTTCCCGGATCGAATCAAGCGCGATCAGATCCGCCCGTTTCCAGGTCCGTCCGGCCGGAAGATTCACCGTCCTTCCCAGCGTCGTGCCGTCATCGTGAGAAGCACCGACGACGGTGAATTCCTGGGGGGGACTCCCGTCCATATTCACCAGCAGGACCACTGTAGCGGTCTCACCTGCCAGCCTGCCTGCCGACTGCATCGCCGCTCGATGGATGCCGTCGCGATTGGTCGCAACCACCAACGCCTGCCCGGCGTCCTGCAAGGCCTTCTGGCGCGCGGCGGATAGCTCCTCGCGTCGCACCAGGCCTGCCATCCTGACCACCACCAAGAGGAACAGCGCGATCGACGAACCGATCAGGAAAGGCGCGTCGACCCGCTCGCCCCGTATCTCTTGGATGATCTGAACGGCAGGAGCCATCAGTGATGCACCCGCGAGCAGGCCGAGCCTGGCCTTCGTGGCCCGGTGCTCCTGTCCAGGGGCGGGATCGGAGAGCGTCCGCATCGAGCCGTGCAGCGCGGCTGCACCCCACAGGAGATAGAACGATGCCCAGCCCGCCTCGAGGTATCCGGCCTGGTTGTAGACGATCCCCTGCACCGAGATGTAGCTATGGACGAAGTCGGTGCAGAACAAGGCGATGGCCGCACCCGCCATCAGGTAGAAGGTCTGAGCGCGCCTCCCGGGACCGATGGCCAGGCGGACCACGACCACGAGCAGCACCAGGTCCATGAACGGGTAGGCCATGCCGACGAGCTTCTGGATCGCGTTCGACTCGGGCGTCCGGGCGAGGGGGGACATCAGAAACACCCACGAGATCGTCCCGATACCGATCGCCACGATCAGCGAGTCGATCAACCCCTCTCGGTCTCGCCCCGGGCTGCGCCGGTGCACCATCAGCAGCACACCAGCGATCAGGCACGGGTAGACGGAGAGATAAAGGATGTCGCCGATCGAGGGATACGGGAGGTCCGAGCCGAAGAGCTTCTCGTAGTTGTACGTGATGACGTCCCCGGCGACGAACAGCGTCTGGCCGAGGGCGAAGAGATACCAGGGCAGGCGGTGCTCTGGTCGCCATATCCTCACCGCGAGGGCAATGGCGACCGGGGAGGAGAACGCGATGACGTTGAAGACCAAACCGATCTTGAGCGGCGGCGCGAACTCCCAGCCCAGCAGCAAGAGGGCGCCGCCCAGGATGTAGAGAAGCCACGCTCGGCGCCCCATGGAGGTCATATCGGGCGGTCGGAACGGGGACCTGAACGATAGCGGGCTACTCCAAATCAGGCATCTTTCAGCCCCGAACGGGCCGTGACCACCCGGTCGGTGGACACCCCGTGCAGTGGAAGGGCCAGGTCAACCCGGCTCCATCTCCCCGATCGCCGATGCGGAT
The DNA here is from genome assembly GCA_035701505.1 of Actinomycetota bacterium. Classification (GTDB taxonomy): domain Bacteria; phylum Actinomycetota; class UBA4738; order UBA4738; family HRBIN12; genus AC-69. Next base: position 5,145 of record DASSSA010000093.1, on the reverse strand, counting down.
GCGGATGCGGTGGCCATGCTGGACATCCACTTCGTCGATGACAGCGTCCAGCATGGGATGGATTCATTCATTCCTGTGGGTGGACGATCGGCGCCCTGACCTGTCGGGCGCTAGCGTGACCGTGTGGCGGTGCTGGTCGGGACGAGCGGGTGGCAGTACGACGACTGGCGGGGTCGGTTCTACCCGACTGAGTTGCCCAAACGGGCCTGGTTGGGGTTCTTCGCCACCCGGTTCCCCTCCGTGGAGATCAACAACTCGTTCTACCGGTTGCCTTCGGCGGAGGCCTTCGGCCGGTGGCGAAACCAGACCCCCGACGGCTTCGTCGCGGCACTCAAGGCCAGTAGGTTCATCACCCACATCCGCCGGATGCGGGACTGCCGTGATCCGGTCGAGCTCCTGTGGACCAGGGCAACGGAGCTGGGGCCCCGCTTGGGCCCGTTCTTGTTCCAGTTCCCTCCGCGGTTCCCCGCCGACGTCGAACGACTGAAGGACTTCCTCCCGGTGCTTCCTCGCGGGATGCGGGCGGCGTTCGAGTTCCGTGACCCCTCGTGGGAGAGGGACGACGTCCTGGAGGCGCTCGACGCGGCGGGGGCGGCGTTCGTGCTGGCGGACCGTCCTGGTGCGCGGGTCGGCGACGTGGTCACCGGAGGGTGGGCGTACATCCGGTTCCATCAGGGCCGAACGCTCGCGCCTGGCTACACGAGAACGAAGCTCCGGCAGTGGGCCGATCGCATCCGGACCCTTCCGGCCGGCGATGTTTTCGCCTACTTCAACAACGACACCGGCGCCGCGGCCGTACGGGACGCGCTCACGCTGACCGAGTTGATGTCGGCAGGAAGGACGGCCGCGTCGCCTCGAACGCGGCGATCGCCCCCTCGTGCTGAAGCGTGAGACCGATGTCGTCGAGGCCCTCGAGCAGCCGCCACCGCGTGAAGTCGTCGATGTCGAAGGCCACGTCGAACCCCGGAGCGCTCACGGCCTTGGCTTGGAGATCCACCGTCACCTGAGTCGTCGGATCCTCGGTCACCGCGTCCAACAGCCGGCGAACCTGATCGGGCGGGAGCGTGACCGGCAACAGGCCCACCTTCGTGCAGTTCGTCCGAAAGATGTCGGCGAAGGAAGGCGCGATCACCGCACGGAATCCCGCATCCTCCAGTGCCCACACGGCGTGCTCGCGGCTCGACCCGGTCCCGAAGTTCGGCCCGACCACCAGGATCGAGGCGCCGGCGTGCTCCAGCCGGTTCAGGACGAAGGCGGGATCCTTGCGCCACTCCGCGAACAGGAACGGGCCGAAGCCTGTGCGCTCGATCCGCTTCAGATACTCGGCCGGGATGATCTGGTCCGTGTCGACGTCGGAGCGGTCCAGGGGAAGCGCCGTGCCGGTGTGGGTCGTGAACGGATGCATGGTCCTACCCTCCGTCCGCCACTCGCCGTTCGATACCCAGGTCGGCAGGGGTGCAGAAGTGGCCAGCGATGGCCGTGGCCGCTGCCACGGCCGGGCTCACCAGATGGGTTCGGCCACCCTTGCCTTGGCGGCCCTCGAAGTTCCGGTTCGATGTCGAGGCGCACCTCTCTCCGGGGGAGAGCTGGTCGGGGTTCATCCCCAGGCACATCGAGCACCCGGCATCGCGCCAGTCGAAGCCTGCGGCGCGGAACACCAGGTCCAGGCCCTCCCGTTCGGCCTGTGCCTTCACCAGCATCGACCCGGGTACGACCATCGCCCGCAGGCCATCGCGGACGCGCCTGCCCCGCACCACCTCGGCCGCAACCCGGAGGTCCTCGATGCGGCTGTTCGTGCAGGAGCCGATGAACACGGTGTCTGGCCTGATGTCGCGGATGGCGGTGCCCGGGCCGAGGGCCATGTAGGCCAAGGCGCGCTCGGCCGACTCCCGGCGGATCGGATCCTCGAACGAGGCCGGGTCGGGGACCGCGCCGTCGATCGAGACGGTCTGCGCCGGGTTCGTCCCCCAGGAGACGTACGGGGTGAGCTCGCCTGCGTCGATCCGCACCTCCCGGTCGAAGGCCGCGTTGGGGTCGGTTCGGAGCGAGCGCCAGAGGTCCAGGGCCCGCTCCCAGGCTGCGCCCTTCGGGGCGTGGGGTCGGCCCTCGAGGTACGCGAAGGTCGTGTCATCCGGGGCCACCATGCCGGCCCGAGCCCCGGCCTCGATGGACATGTTGCACACCGTCATCCGGCCCTCCATCGACAACGACCGGATGGCCGAGCCTCGGTACTCGATGACGTTGCCCACCCCACCGCCGGTCCCGATCCGGGCGATCACGCCAAGGATGAGATCCTTGGCCGCGACCCCCGGCGGCAGGTCACCGTCCACCGTGATGGCCATCGATCCCGGCGTCTCCTGCGAAAGGGTCTGGGTGGCCAGGACGTGCTCCACCTCGCTCGTCCCGATCCCGAAGGCGAGCGCGCCGAACGCGCCGTGGGTCGAGGTGTGGGAGTCGCCGCACACGATGACCAGTCCGGGCTGGGTCAGGCCCATCTGCGGACCGATCACGTGGACGATGCCCTGGCCGATGTGCCCAGTCGGATAGAGCTCGATGCCGAACTCCGCGCAGTTTCGCTCGAGGGCTGCCATCTGGCGAACGGAGACGGGGTCCTGGGGACCCGGCGCCGTGGGGACGTTGTGGTCCATGGTCGCCACGGTCAGGTCGGGCCGGCGCACGGCCCGTCTTGCAAGGCGGAGGCCATCGAACGCCTGCGGGCTGGTGACCTCGTGGACCAGGTGGAGGTCGACGTAGAGGATGTCTGGCTCGCCCTCGGCGCGGTGCACGAGGTGTTGGTCCCACACCTTCTGCGAGAGCGTGGTGGCCGTCATCACCATCTCCCAGTTGTTCCAAATAGTGGAACGTGATACCAATATATGGAACGTGACTCTACCACGCCCGTTCGGGTCAGGCTCGCCGGCCGCCACCGTCGAGACCGGCGTCGGTGTCCTCGACCGGACCCTGGCCATCGTGGAGGCAGTGGGATCCGGTTCCCGAACGTTCTCCGACATCGCCGAGGCGACCGGCCTCGCCCGCTCGACCGCGCACCGGCTCCTCAAGGCCCTTGAGGCGCACGGGCTGGTCTCGTTCGAGGTGGGGTTCGGCTACCGGCTCGGTCCTCGGCTCATTCGCCTGGCGTCGGCGGCGATGCGGGAGCCCTCGCTCCGCGACCTGGCGCGGTCCGCCCTCGAGCGGCTCGCTCGGGTGACGGGGGAGACAGCACAGCTCTTCGTGCGCGGCGGTGACGAGCGACTGTGCATCGATGTGGTGGAGTCCCAGAGCGAGCTGCGAACGATCGTTCCCGTCGGCGCGTCGCTCCCTCTCACCGCCGGCTCCGCTGGCAAGGTGATCATGGCCTGGTCTCCGGACCGAGAGCGCTTGTTGGGACTGCTCCGGCCGTTCACGGATCGCACGCCGCGCGTGGATCGGCTTCGGCGGCAACTGGCCGCGGCCCATCGCCGTGGATGGGCGGAGAGTTCAGGCGAGCGCGAGCCGGGCGTGGCGTCAGTGAGCGCGCCGGTGTTCGGCGCGGACGGCTCGGTCCTTGCCGCGGTGTCGGTGTCCGGTCCGGCGCAGCGCTTGGGACCTCAGCCCGGCGGGCGGTACGCGCCCGCCGTCGTGGCCGCGGCGCGAGACATCGAGGAGGCCCTCAAGGCCTCACTCGGCCAGGGTTTCCCCCTCGAACCCCCGGGTATCCTCTAAGGACCAGTGGGTACCCGTTCGGAGATCACCATGCAACAGCTGGATGAGGACGTCCTCCTCGGCGACCGATACCGGCTCGTCCGGATGATCGGTTCGGGTGGCATGGGGACCGTGTGGGAGGCCGAGGACGAGACCCTGGGCCGTCCCGTTGCGGTCAAGGTGCTCTCGGAGTCGTTGGCGGCGGGTGAGCGCGCCGTGCGCCGGTTCGAACGCGAGGCCAAGGCGGCGGCCCGCCTCTCCGGGCCGTACATCGCCGCCGTCTACGACTTCGGTCGCTCCGAGGGCCGCCCTTACATCGTGATGGAGCTGGTCAGTGGAGAGACCCTGGCGGATCGATTGGCCCGGGAGGGTCCACTCCCTCCGCAGGAGGCCTCCCGGATCGCCGCACAGGTGGCCGAAGCCCTCGAAGAGGCACACGCCGCCGGGATCGTTCACCGGGACGTGAAGCCCGGCAACGTGATGCTCACCCCGACCGGCGATGTCAGGGTCATGGACTTCGGGATCGCCGCAGCGGCATGGGCGGAACGGGTCACCACGTCGGGCCTCGTCCTCGGCACGCCCTCATACCTGGCGCCCGAACAAGCCAAGAGCGAGAAGACCACACCTGCATCCGACGTCTACGCGCTCGGCGCCATGTTGTACGAGATGGTCGCGGGGCGCCCGCCATTCGTGGCTGAGACACCGGTCGCCGTGGCGCTGGCGCACATCCGCGACGACCCGCTGCCCCTCGACCAGGTGGCCGAGGGCGTGCCCCCGAACCTCGCCTCCGCGTCCATGGCCGCGCTGGCGAAGGACCCGACCGAGCGCCCGCCGTCCGCCGCTGCCTTCACTTCCATGCTCCGAGGACCGAACCCTACCCTCGCGTCGATCGACGCCCCCAAGGAGGCGACTCCGCTCGCGCCTGCCGCGGGCCCGGAAGAGACGACTCCGCTCGCGCCCGCGGGCCCGGAAGAGACGACGCCGCTCGCGCCCGTGGCCCTGGGTCCGGAGGAGACGATCCCGCTTTCGCCGGTCCGACCTCACGGCGACCGCCGGCGGATCGTCATCCCGGTCGCGCTCATCGCCGGGGTGCTCCTGTTGATCCTGGCGATCGTGATGGTCGAGGCCAGAGACCGGTCGATCCTGCAGCGGGCCCAGCGAGAGGCTCGCCTGGGGCTGCGGGTGGCCGTTCCGGAGCTCTCGGGGATGACCGTCGCCGAGGCCAAGGATGCCCTGTCCGAAGTGGGATTGGGCGTCGAGGTCCAGCGTCAGCCCGGGGAGGCCGGGATCGTGATCTCGAGCGACCCGCCCGCTGGCGAACGGGTGCGGCGGGACACCTCGGTGACGCTCATCGTCGGCGCGAGGTCAACGGACGAACCGCCCAAGAAGCACCACGACAACGGGAAGCACAGAGGGGAGGAGAAGAATGACTAGGCGGCCGGGCCCGCCCCGTCATCTGACTCC
>DASSSA010000092.1:0-2081 GCA_035701505.1 Actinomycetota bacterium | reverse complement strand
CGCCGCACTGTAGCGCGGCGGTCCCGCCTAGCCCTTCATCGGCGGGAGCTGCTGGAGCTCCCTGCCCACCTCGTGGATGTCGAACAGGCTCGACCACCGGTCCAGGATCGTGCCGTTCCCTCCGATCAGGTACAGCCAGGGCTCGGTGAGGTCGTCATTCCGATAGAGCCAGTCAGCGGCGGCCTTGTTGATGACCTGCTTGTTGTGGTTCCGCCAGATCTCGACGTGGATGAACACGGCTAGATCCGCGTACTTGTGCGATAGCTGCTCGACCGCATCGGTCACCGGCCCGCAGAACCGGCTGATGCAGTACACGGGAGTGGCGAACACGACGAGCGCGGGCCGGTGCTCTGCGATGGCTTCCGCGATCGTCCACTCGTGGAGGTTCCGATCGGGGATCGAGCCGTCGATGGAGGCCCGCGAGTCGATCGCTGCTAGTGGCACCCCCTTCGAGTGGATGGTCAGGTTCTCGGTTCGGAGGGCCGGCTGGCCGGGGGCGGGGAGCGCTGGCGCCGCATCCACCAGGAACGCCTTGCGGGCCCTCTGAGTCCCGGCCCCGGCGATGTCCGCGGTGACCAGGACCGACCACACGCCCGGCGCGTCGAACGTGACGTTGTCCGCCTCGTACACGCCCCGGGCCGTGTCGGCGATCGTGGGCCCGGAGCCAGTCCCCTGGAGCGTGCCCGGCGTGGGGATGTAGGCCGCCGTGGCCTGCGGACCGGGCTGCGGGGCGATCGGCTGCTTCGCGGTGCCCAGGTAGGAGAAGGAGAAGCCGACCGAGCCGAAGGTGACCAGCCTTCCGTCGGCGAAGATGAGCCCCACCGCCACCCGCTGCGGCGCGTTCACGTAGATGTCCGTGGTGGCCATTTCAGCCTGCATCCGGCCGGCGCTCGGGGGCCCGTCGCCGGCACCCGAGGACGAGCAGCCGGCGAGCAGCGAGAGCCCCAGCCCCGACCCGAGCGCGGCCAGGCCCAACCGATGACGTCGCATGGGGCCATCATCTCCCGTTGGCGTCGGTTCCGTCAGGCGTGCCGTCGGCCCAGGTTCGGGCCGGCGGCACCAGGCCGATCAGGCCGGCCCGACGTCCACGCCTCCGCCGCCCGCGGCTCCCACCTTCATCCACTGGAACTGCGGGAGGGTGACGAAGTCCACCGCCGATCGTTCGACGTCCTCACCCACCTGGTCGATGTGCTCGGGGTCGCCCTGACCCAGGAATCGGGCCGCCCCCGCGATCGAGGGGACGCGGGCGGGATCGAACCCCATCAGCCGGGCGGCGGTCACGTCGGTTGCCACCGGATCGGCGCCGAACACGAGCAACCCGGCCGGCATCGGCGTCCCCTGGATGGGGCCGTTGCCCTGCATCCCTATGATGCCGTCGACGATCTGCAGGTGTGGGCGGACCGCGGCCGAGACGTCGACGATGGCCTCATTGATTCCCACCCAGTGCAGCACGTTCTTCGGCCACCCGTAGACACGTCCGGGCACGCATCCGAAACAGTTCTTCAGCGACAGGGTGACCCCGGCCCAATGATGGGTCTTCATCTTCGGCATGGACACGACGACGTCGGCCTCGACGATGGCCTGAGGGAGCCACAGCTCGCCGAGGTCTGTGAACGAGCTGTGGAGTCGGCGGGCCACCAGCGCCGCCGTGTTCAGGTCGACGAACGGCGTGTCCACGTCGTGCAGGGACTCGAGCAGACCGGAGGTCTGGACCGCGAACTGCGTGTCGCGTCGGTGGCCGGGCCCCTCGGCCACGGTCACCTCGGTCGCCCCGAGTCTCCTCATGGCCAGAACGGTCGCGGCGATCACCCTGGGGTCGGTGTTGATGGCCGCGCCCGGGTCGTACTCGACGAAGTTCGGCTTGAGCACGACCGTCTTCCCGGCGACGTCGGCGCCAACTGCCCGGAACCCGTCCAGGACGATCCGTTCCAGGTCCGCCTGGTAGGAGGTCGCCTTGACCACCGCAACTCTGGGGCGGCCCGGAGGTGGGAAGAACGAGGTATCCCAGGGTCTGCGGGCCCGGTCCACCAGGATCTTCGCCGCGATCCCGCCGCCGGTGCCGGCGACGAGGGAGCCCACAC
>DASSSA010000091.1:0-8568 GCA_035701505.1 Actinomycetota bacterium | reverse complement strand
GACGGCGGCAAGCCCGTGCTCACCGACACCATGCGCACCACGAACGACCACGTCTGGTCGGCCGGCGACGCCACCGGCGAGCTCCTGTTCACCCACGTGGCAACGTACGAGGCCGACCTGGTCGTCCACGACATCCTGGGCAATCCACGGCCCCGCGACTATCGGGTCGTGCCCCGGGTGACGTTCTCCGATCCCGAGGTGGCGAGCGTGGGCCTCACCGAGCGGCAGGCCCGGGAGGCCGGGAACGGCGTTCGGATCGCCAAGGTTCGCATGGAGGACGGCGAGCGGGCGACGATGGATGGCCGGACCCACGGCCTGGTCAAGCTGGTGGCGGACGCGCGGACCGGCGAGCTCCTGGGAGGCCACGTGGTCGGGGAGGAGGCCGGGGCAATGATCCACGAGGTCGTGGCGGCGATGGCCGCGCGGACCCCGGCCCAGGTCGTGGGAGACGCCATCCATGCCTACCCCACCTTCCCCGAGGTGCTCAGGGCGGCCTTCCAGATGCTGGCGGTCAACTGACCAGCGTGGACGGGTATCCTGGAGGCACGATGGACAGCGACACCGCGACCGTGCTCACCGTCACGGCCAAGGCCGCCGGGAAGATCCGGGCCCTCGCTGACCGTGAGGGCAGGATGGCCCCCATCCTCCGGGTCCGGGTGGTGGCCGGAGGGTGCTCGGGCTTCTCCTACGAGCTGTCCTTCGCCGAGACCCCGGCCCAGGGCGACCACGTCATCGATGTCGACGGGGTGCAGGTCCTGGTGGATCGGACGAGCGCGCCGATCGTCGAGGGTTCCACCCTGGAGTTCGACGACTCCATGCTCGGCGGTGGCCTGAAGATGCTGAACCCGCGGGCCACGCACGAGTGCGCCTGCGGTCAGTCCTTCGCCATCTAGAGCCGTTCAGGCGGCACGAAGCGTCCCGGTCATCGACGGGTGGAACTTGCAGTGGAACCCCGCGGTTGCCGAAGCCGGGAAGGGCACCGTGACTTCCACGGTCTGGCCGGCCGGCACGTCCCTGGAGACAGCGCCGTCGTCCAGTGTGAAGCTGTGGGTGACCGAGTCCTCGTTCGTGATCGTCACCGTGGACTGCTGTCCGCCCGGCGCCGAGAGGGTGTTCGGATGGAAGGCGAGGTCCTTGATGGTGATGGTCAGGCCAGCTGCTCCATCTCCGCCACCTGCTCCACCGCCGCCGCCCCCTCCGTCTCCGCCGTCGGAGCTGGAGCTCCCGCACGCGGCCAGAAGGAGCACGAGCGACAGCGCCAGTCCGGCCAGCCGCACGCCACGAAGCGTGTCTCTCACCAGGTTCTCCCTAACGTGAATGCATGCTCGGCCCGGGCTAGCCTAGCCGCTCGGCATCCGGCAATGCGATGGTGGGTCAGGAGGCCTCCAACGCCCCGACCATGCCCTGGGACTGGTGGTACTTGCAGAAGAACACCAGCGTCCCTGAATCGGGGAACGTGACCGTGACCTCCCCCTTGGCGTCCGGCTGGACGTCCTGATCGATGCTCTGGTCGGGAATGCTGAAGTTGTGCAGTGCGCTCCCCTCATTCGACAGCTCGATGGTGAGCTTCTGGCCGGGCGTCCCCTCCAGGACAGTCGGCTCGAAATAGAAGTTGTCCTGCTCGAGCTCCACGCTCGACTCCCCCGACACGTCCTTCATTCCGTGGTCGTTCGCCTTCTGGCCGGCGATCGTGATGGTCCCCCCATCCTCCTCGGTCCCGTTCTCCTTGCCGCATGCCGTGGCGGCCAGCGCGAGCACCAGAACCACGGCGAACAAGCTCAGGACGGACGTTCGCATGCTCCCTCCTCATCCGAAGGACCAACCCTCGTACTACGGGCGGGGAGGCCAAAGGGCTTTCCGGCGAACGGAAACGCTCGCGCTATGCTTCGGGTCGTGCCCGCCACGGACCGTACACAGTGGTACGACCTGTATCACGAGGTCGTCCTGACCGGGCTGTGCACTGGATGCACCGCCTGCATCGTGGCTTGCCCCTTCCACGTCCTGGGCTACGAGGACTACCAGCCCGTCCAGCTCCAGGAGGACGGTCTCGACCAGTGCGCACACGGCGACCGAGGCTGCTCGCTCTGCACCTTGGCCTGCCCCCGGTTCCGCGATTGGGAATCGGACATCGACCAGCTGCTGTTCGGCCAGACGCGGAAACCGGAGGAGGTCATCGGCCAGTATCGCGACATCGTGCTGGCCAGGGCGAGCGACCCGGAGGCCCTGATGCACGGCCAGGACGGCGGGGTGGTCTCGGCCCTGCTCGTCTGGGGCTTGGAGAACGGCGAGATCGACGGGGTCTGCACCTCGAAGCTGTCGGACGAGCGCGAGTGGGACGCCGAACCCACCGTGGTCACCGACCGTGAGGGCGTGCTGGCCACGGCGGGCTCTCGCTACACGTACTCCGCGAATCCGCTCGCCATGCTGAAGGCGGCCCAGATGGGCCTGTCCAAGGTGGCCCTGGTGGGCATGTCGTGCCAGGCCAGCGTCACGGGAGCCATGGCGGCGCGTCGCGTGAACAAGTGGGCGAAGAAGATCAACTGGACCTTCGGGCTCCTGTGCTCGAAGAGCTTCACGTACGAGGGCCTGATGGTCGAGATCGCGCAGCAGGAGCTGGGCCTGAAGCTGAAGGACATCGTCCGGGTGAACGTCAAGGGGAAGCTGCTCTTCTACACGAAGGACGGCGAGGAGATCACGTATTCGCTCAAGAAGTCGCACCGGTTCACCCGACCGGGGTGCCTGCTCTGCCCTGACTTCGCCGCAGAGCACGCGGACATCTCTTTCGGCGGCCTGGGCCAGAGCGACGGGTGGACCCTGACGGTCATCCGCACCGAGAAGGGTCAGGACATCTGGAACCGAGCGGTCGCAGAGGGGATCGTCACGTGGCGGCCGGGATCCGAGGATCCCGGGGCCATCGAGCTCATGGCCAAGCTCGCAGCGAAGTCCAGGGAGCGGTGGCCGGTAGAGGAGCTCCCGGAGACGGACCGGTTGCCTGGCGTCCTGCCGTCGGGGAACGGCGAGGTCGCGGCGGAGGCCTGAGTGGCCGAGGACCGGTCAGCCGGCGGCGGGCCACCCCGCCACGACCGGGTGATCGACGTCTTTCGGGCCGACCTGTGCCGCACCGCCCGGTGAGCCGAGGCCCGTGACCGAGTCGCCGAACCACTCCGCGTTGATCGGCGTGAACTGCTTCCACTCGGCCGGCACGTCGTCCTCGTAGAAGATCGCCGTAACCGGGCACACCGGCTCGCAGGCGCCGCAGTCCACGCACTCGTCGGGGTGGATGTACAGCATCCGCGGCCCCTCGTAGATGCAGTCCACGGGGCACTCGTCCACGCACCCCTTGTCCTTGATGTCGATGCAGGGCTCACAGATCGTGTAGGTCATCGGTTTTCCCCTTTACCACGGTGAGAACCGTCTAAATATACCGCTCCACGCGATGGCATGCGCCCGCCGAGCCGGCGCCACCGGGCCGTCACGCCACCTCAGGTTGGGGCGCGAGCGCGAACAGCGTCCCCAGGATCGACGACGAGGCGTCTCGCGTGGCCACGGGATAGACCACCGGCAGATCGGCGCCGGCATCGACGTAGGCCCGAAGACCGGCCTGGGCCTCGGAGGCCTCCCCCATGAGGCACACCCGGCGGACCAGCTCCTCGGGCACGCGGTCGGGCCTTCCCGCGGCTAGGGCCTCCGCCGCCGAGAGGGCCTGTTCCCCCAGGCCGACCGCCTCGAACTGACGGCGATAAGCCGGGTACGAGGCGTACTGGGCGGCCATGGCCGCGAGCGCGGCCATGGCGGCCCCCGGCTCCTGCCCCACGCACGCCCGGACGTACACGGCGAGGGTCACCGAGGCCGGGTCGCGCCCCCTCGCCTCTGCACCCTCGCGGACCCGCTCCCGCGCGAACGCGACCCGCTCGGGCGGGCACCAGTTCAGCAGCACGCCGTCGGCAACTTCTCCGGCCAGCCGCATGGCTTTGGGGTTCAGCGCGGCGACCCAGATAGGGACGGGCTCGTGGCCCGGATGGAACAACAGGCGGAACCGGCCGCCCCCAGGTGTCTCGACCTCCTCTCCGGCGAGGGCCGACCGGAGCAGGGTGACCCACGCGCCGAGGCGGTCCAGGGCGCCGGGCCTCGCCGGGCCGGTCCCCAGGCCGAGGATCAGCCGCCCACCAGAGATCTCGTGCAGGGTGGCGGCCGCCATCGCCGTCGTCGACGGGCGACGGGCCACGATCGTCACGATTCCGGTCCCCAGGAGGAGCCCGTCGGTGTGCCGGGACAGCCCCGCCAACGTCGAGAAGGCCTCACGCCCCGAGCTCTCCGGAACGAACAGGGCCTCGTACCCGGCCTGTTCAGCGGTCTGGACGATCTCCACCAGGTCTCGCCAGGGCACCGGGTCCCGGATGGCGAGGCCCCGTCGCGGTCCCAGAACGTCCTCGCTACCGCCGCTCGCGGCGGCGAATACCGCCCACCCAGATCAACGGCAGGAGCAGGAAGGCCACCCCGAACAGCCTGGGTGCGATCACCAGCCCGAGGAAGGCGAGCCCGACGGATGCGACCACCCACAGCAGTGGGTTCCCCCACCATGGCCGGACCCGCCGCCCGGGCTCCATCCCCTCTTCCGGGGCATGGATCCCGTTGCGGGCCGACATCGCCAGGAACACCGCGAGGCCTCCGGCCAGGAACGCGAAGGGGACCAGGATGAGCAGGAGCGTGTTGCCACTCACCGCTCCAGGGTAACCCCGTGACCGCGGGACGTTCCCTTCCGTTACAGCGGGACGTGCGAGAGGACCATGATCCGGGGCTCGGTCATCTCCTCCATGGCGAACCGGAGCCCTTCCCGGCCGAACCCCGAATCCTTCGAGCCGCCGTACGGCATCTGGTCCGCCCGGAACGCCGACTGGTCGTTCACGATGACCCCGCCCACCTCGATCTCCCGGTGGGCCTGGAACGCCCGATCGATGTCGCGGGTGAACACGCCCGCCTGCAAGCCGTACCTCGAGTTGTTGACCTCCGCCAGGGCCTCCTCGAAGGTCTGGTACGGGCTCACCGTCGTGACCGGCCCGAAGATCTCCTCGCACCGCACCTTCATCTCCGGGCTCGTCCTGGCCAGCACCGTCGGCGCGTAGAAGGGGTCGTCACGGCGGCCGCCGGTCAGGACCTCGGCGCCCTGGGCCACGGCCTCATCCACCCAGGTGGCGATCCGCTCGAGCGACCCGGCGTCGATCAGCGGTCCGACGTCCACGGTCGGGTCCATGGGATCGCCGTACTTCAGGCTTTCGACCTGCTTGACCAGCCGCGTGGTGAAGTCGTCGTAGACCTCCGATTGCACGAGCACGCGCTGCACGCTGATGCAGCTCTGACCGGCCTGGTAGTAGCCGCCGAAGGCGATGCGCTGCGCCGCGAGGTCGAGGTCGGCGTCGGAGTGGATGATGACCCCGGCGTTGCCGCCCAGCTCGAGCGTCACACGCTTCCTTGGGTCCAGGCCCTTCAGGTACCAGCCGACCTCGGCGGAACCGGTGAACGAGATCTTGCGGTACCGGGCGTCGCGAGCCATTCCGTCGGCGACGCTGGAGGACACTGGCAGCACCTGGTACATCCCCTTGGGGAGGTCGGTCTGGGCGAACAGCTCGGCCAGGCGGATGGCCCCGAGGGGCGTGGCCGCGGCGGGCTTGACCACGATCGGCGCGCCGACGGCCAGGGCTGGGGCCACCTTGTGGGCCACCAGGTTCAGCGGGAAGTTGAACGGCGAGATCCCCAGGACCGGGCCGAACGGGAACCTGCGGATGATGCCCAGGCGCGAGCCGAGCGACGCCTCAGTGTCCAGGCGCATCACCTCGTCCGCGCCGTGGCGAAGGACCTCGGAGGCCCACCGGAACGTGGACACCGCCCGGGTGGCCTCCACTCTCGCCCACTTCAGCGGCTTGCCGCCCTCCCTGGCGATCAGGGCTGCGTTGTCGTCGATGCTCTGGCCAAGGCCGAGGGAGATGTGGTCGAGGGCATCGGCCCGCGCATGCACGGGGAGGAACCGACTCTCCCGAAACGTCTCGGCGGCGACCTTCGCCGCCTCCTCGACATCGGCCTCGGTCGGCACGCCGACCTCGGCCACCACGGCCCCGTCGTAGGGGCTCTTGACCTGGAGGGTCCCCTTGCCCGTCCGCCACTCCCCGTTCACGAGGAACGTCCTGGTCTGCATCGGCCTCACCTCTGTCGTTCGGGGGGCTACCCTTGAGGCTACCGAACCCCCGCTAGTCGACGGCCGCCATCACGTGCTTGATCTGTGTGTAGTCCTCGAGCGAGTACATCGACATGTCCTTGCCGTACCCGCTCTGCTTGTAGCCGCCGTGCGGCATCTCCGACGTCAGCCCGAAGTGCGTGTTGATCCACACCGCGCCGAACTGAAGCTTGCGAGCGGCGTTCAACGCTCGGCCGATGTCGCGGGTCCATACGGACGACGCGAGGCCGTAGACGACGTCGTTCGCCCAGGCGATCGCCTGGTCGTCGTCCTTGAATCGCTGGATCGTGACCACCGGCCCGAACACCTCACGCTGGATGATCTCGTCCTTCTGGTCCACGTCGGCCACGATCGTGGGCTTGTAGAAGTATCCTGCGCCGGCCAGAGCCTCCCCGCCCGTGACCACGTTCGCCCCCTTCTGCCGAGCCCGCTCGACGAAGCCCGCGACGTTCTGGCGTTGTGTGTCCGAGACGAGCGGCCCCATCTCGGTCTCCTCCTTCTGCGTGTCGCCGACCACGAGCGACTCGACCGCTGGGACGAGCTCGGAGAGCACGTCGTCGTAGATCCTCGGTCCGGCCACGATGCGGGTGGCCGCGGTGCAGTCCTGTCCGGTATTCGTGTAGCCGGCGAACTTCAGCATCTCCACGAGCTTGGAGACGTCGGCGTCGTCGAACACCACGACCGGGGCCTTGCCGCCGAGCTCCAGGTGGACCCGCTTGACCGTGTCGGCCGCCTCCTTTGCCACGAGCTTGCCGGTGGCGGTGTCGCCGGTGATCGAGACGAGCGAAACGTCCGGGTGGCGGCACAGGGCGGCCCCCACGACCGAGCCCCGGCCGGTGATAACGCTGATCACGCCGGGAGGGAAGATGTCCGCCGAGAGCTCGGCCAGGCGAAGCGTCGTCTGGGGCGTGAGCTCGGCCGGCTTGAGGATCGAGACGTTCCCTGCGGCGAGGGCCGGGGCCACCTTCCAGATAGCCATCATGAGTGGGTAGTTCCACGGGCAGATGCCCGCCGTGACCCCCAGCGGCTCGCGGCGGATCCAGCTGGTGAACCCGCGCTCGTACTCACCGGTGTTCTTCCCCTCCATGTTCCGGGCCGCGCCAGCGAAGTACCGCAGGTTGTCCACGATGAACGGGATGTCGCCGGCCGAGACCGCGATGGGCTTGCCCACGTCCTCGGACTCCAGGCGGGCCAGGTTGTCGGCGTCAACCTCCATGGCGTCCGCGAGCTTGAGCATCATCGCGCTCCGCTCCTTCGGAGGGGTGTCGAACCAGACCTCCTCGTAGGCCTTCTTGGCCGCCTTCACGGCCCGCTCGACGTCCTCCTCCGAGGCCACCGCGACCTCGGCGACCGGGTCCGTCGTCGCCGGGTCGATGTCCTGCTCGGTCTGCCCGGCGGCCGGATCCACCCACGTGCCGCCGATGAACAGCTTCCAGGTTTTCAACGCGGTCGCCATGCGTGCCTCCTCGAACCGTGGACGACCCCGGGCGGGGGCCGGCGCTCGGCCTCAAGTATGCCGAAAAGTCTCGGTTTGGGGGCCACCCCGGCTGCCCGCGAGACGGCTCGGGTGACCGCGCGGTCGGCCGGCCCGGCGTGGCACACTTGACCGACAGTCCCGGCCGGAAGGACGAGCGATGGACATCCCGCAGGAGCGAAAGGTCGTCACCGAGATTCCAGGTCCGAAGTCCCGCGAGTGGTTCGAGCGCCGGAAGGCCGCCGTGCCGCAGGCCGTGTTCAACGTCCATCCCATCGTCACTGCCCGCGCGTCGGGCTCGATCATCGAGGACGTCGACGGCAATCGGCTGATCGACTTCGCCACGGGCATCTCGGTCCTGAACGTCGGTCACACGCCGCCCGAGGTGGTGGCGGCGGCCCAAAAGCAGCTGGAGCTCGACACCCATACGTGCTTCCACGTCACGGCGAACGAGCCATACATCGAGCTCGCGGAGCGGCTGAACGCCTTGGCGCCGGGAGAGTTCGACAAGCGGACGATGTTCGCGAACTCCGGGGCCGAGGCGGTGGAGAACGCGGTGAAGATCGCCCGTAAGGCGACGGGAAGGTCCGCGGTGGTCACGTTCGACCACGCGTTCCATGGGAGAACGCTCCTGGCCATGTCGCTCACGGCCAAGGTGATGCCGTACAAGCAAGGGATGGGGCCGTTCGCCCCCGAGATCTACCGGCTGCCCTTCGCCTATGCATACCGGTGGCCGAGCGGTCCGGAACACTGCGCCGAGGAGGCCCTGGCGTACGCGAAGGACGAGATTCACAAGCAGATCGGCGAGGAGAACGTCGCCGCGGTCATCGTGGAGCCGATCCAGGGAGAGGGCGGGTTCATCGTG
>DASSSA010000090.1:0-11814 GCA_035701505.1 Actinomycetota bacterium | reverse complement strand
CGTGTCCTCAACCCCACACCGTGAGGGAGTCTCTCTTCGTGTCAAAAACCTTCGTGGGAACTAGGCCTAGGGGTCGCGGCGCTCCAGGTCGAGCGAGCACGAGTTGATGCAGTACCGCTGACCGGTGGGCTGGGGGCCGTCGTCGAAGACGTGCCCCAGGTGCGAGCCGCACGACGCGCACGTCACCTCGATCCGGCGCATGAAGAGGCTGGAGTCGTCGTGGAGCTCTACGGCGTCGGATGAGGCCGGCTCCCAGAAGCTCGGCCAGCCCGTGCCCGACTCGTACTTCTCGTCCGAGCGGAACAGCTCGGTTCCGCAGGCCGCGCAGCGGTACACCCCCTGCTCGTGCTCGTCCCAGTAGGCGCCGGTGAAGGCTTGCTCGGTGCCCTTCTCCCGAAGCACGTGGTACTGCTCGGGCGAGAGCTGCTCCCGCCACTCCGCTTCGGACTTCTGGATCTTGACTGGCATGTCGTCTCCTTCCAGACATTCAGCACGTTCCACCAGCAAGAACGTTACGGGTTCGGAGGTTGTTCCGCGGTCACGTTAGGGCGGCTGGCATTCGGATCGCCGCCCTCGGAGACGGGCGCCTCAGATCCAGTCCGGCAGGGCCGTTTCCCCCACTCCATCGACCGGCAGCGACGTGATGCCGGACCCATCCGCTCGCATCACGAAGAGTCCCGGGGCGGCGGCCGGCCTGGGTCTATTCCTCTGCGTCCCGTTGGATGCGAGCGTCCAGGACGTACGGGGTGCGGCGGGGCGGTGAAGCGAATGGAACAATCGCCGCGGGCCCATCGAGAGGTTGTATGGGATCCCTACGCAGAATCTTTGCAACATCAGAGTGGGTCTTGTTACGTGCGCCGCCAGCGTCGATACAGCGACGACGGAGTGCGTGGATCAGAGGCCGGGGCCGGTGAGGCGAAGATCGCCGTGCTTGGTCAGCACGAAGACCTGCCAGTTGTAGTACGCATAGAACGTCCTGGGGTCGCGGGTCATCTGATGGGCGTAGCGCATCACGGCGTCGACGTACTCCGGCACCGGGTTGTAGTGATACAGCGCCACCCGGTAGTTCTCCGGTGCGCCCGAGGCATGCAGGTAGTTCGCCGCCCCGAGGATCGCGTCGTGAGGGTCGTGCACGTCGCCCCCCAGGCCGTAGGCCGCCCACGTCGAGGGGATGAACTGCATCGGGCCCTGCGCGCCGGCTGAGCTCGCCGACACCACCCGTCCGAACTTCGACTCCGTGTAGTTCACGGCGGCCAGAACCTGCCAGGCCACCCCGAACCGGTTCTCCGCCTCCCGGTAGAACCCCAGCAACACCCCCGTCGGCTCGGGCGGCTGCGTCCTGATCAGGCCGGGGCGGGAGACCGGGCTCGCCAGGGACAGCAGATCCGATCCCGCCGCCACGTTTATCTTGGCCTCCCTGGCCACGGATGCGCTGAGACGGGCCACGACGTCTCGAGCCACCGCCTGATCCCGGGCCAGCATCCGGTAGATGCGCTGCTGGTAGAGGGCCAAGAGCTGGACGTCGAGTGGCGGACGTCTGCTCGAGACATCGCCCTCGGTCGTCCATCGATCGATCTCCGCGCGGAGCGACCGAGTGGTGACGTCGAGCGCCGGGGCAAGCCGGTCCGGGGCCCGGGGGATCCAGGCATCGGGCTCAGGCAGGGGCCTCGACGGGCGTGGGCAGGGGCAGTCCGTCTGGGGCGGGGCCGGGGTGGCCGCTGACGATGTCGCCGCCGGCGAGCCCTCGGACTCACGCAGCGCGTCTGCCCGGTCCCCACAGGATGCAGTGACCACGGACAGAGCGAAGCCTGCGGCCACGAGGGCGGGTATCCGGCTCGTCCGCGTCACGACGTCCCCTTGTAGTTCGCGATGGCGTGCAGCTCGTGCTGGACCTCCACGAGGTCGGCCTGGTCCCTCATCACCACGTCGATCGGCTTGTACGCCGACGGATGCTCGTCGAGCAGCTGCTCCGCGAACTGCCGCTGCCACGACGTGTCCCCCATCACCGGGTCGAAGTCCTCGACCGAGAGCGTGGAGCGGGCCCGGCGGCGGGACATGACTCGACCTGCCCCATGCGCACAGGATTCGTAGGAATCGGTGTTGCCGAGCCCTCGGACGACGAAGCTCGCCTGCCCCATCGCTCCGGGGATCAGACCGTAGTCGTCCACCCCGGCACGGATGGCTCCCTTGCGGGTGATCCAGACCCGGCGGCCCTGGTGCTCCTCGAGCTCGGTGTAGTTGTGGTGGCAGCTCACGTTCAGGCCACCGTCGACCCACCGGCCGAGCACCTCGACGAGGAGATCATGGGTGGCGCCGAGCATCAGGCGCCGGTTCTCCAAGGCGTACAGCTGCGACCACTTGAGGTCCCGCAGGTAGTTGTCGAACTCATCCGTGCCGCCCTCGAACCAGGAGAGCTCGTAGTCTTCGAGCGCAAGGCCCTCGCGCTTGGCGATCTCCCTGGCCAGGCGGGTGTGGATGGTCGCCAGCTTGTTCCCTCCGCCGCGCGACCCCGAGTGCAGCAGGATCCAGACCCGGCCGGTCTCGTCGAAAGCCAACTCGACGAAGTGGTTGCCCGAGCCGAGCGTGCCAAGCTGGGCCATGGCCTGCCCCACCTTCTTCAACGTCGGCGGGGGCGGATGTGCGTCGAACCACTCTCGCGACGCCTGGGAGGCCTCCGCATGCCAGCGACCAAGGCCCGCCGGCAC
Source organism: Actinomycetota bacterium (assembly GCA_035701505.1). Taxonomy (GTDB): domain Bacteria; phylum Actinomycetota; class UBA4738; order UBA4738; family HRBIN12; genus AC-69. Next base: position 9,109 of record DASSSA010000090.1, on the reverse strand, counting down.
GGCATCACGCATGCCCGCGACCCATCGGGAGAGGTGCTCCGGAGTCAGCTCTTCGCGAAGAAGCTCCAGCTGCCGAGCGGCCATCCCGCACCCGATGTCCACCCCGACGGCGGAAGGGATCACCGCGTTGCGGGTTGGGATCACCGTTCCGATGGTCGCACCCATTCCCAGGTGGGCGTCTGGCATGAGCGCCAGGTGCCCATCGAGGATCGTCAGGCGGGAGGTCCGTTCGGCCTGCTCCCGCGTCGCATCGTCCAAGATCGAGGCCCACGAGTAGAGGGTGTCGCTCAGCTTCTCCATCATTCCGCTTTCCTGCGCCTGGTCGCGGACGCCGGGCGGTGGGTCGACGACCAGTCTCTCAAACGAGAGACACCATCCCCGCCGAAGTTCGCTACGCTTCCCCCATGAGGGAAGGCGCCGGGATCGCCATCGGTGTCGGTCTCGCGGTGTTCTTCTACCTGCTGCTGCTCCCACTCCTGCTCGTCGTGTTCCTGTACTTGTTCTTCGGCATCTATGCCATGACGAAGGGAACCACGTTCGGCGCAGCCACCATCAACCTTCCAGTGTGGTTCGCCGGCGTGGCCGTGATCACGGCATTGCTCTTCGCCTTGCTCATGGGCGTGGTGTCGGTGATCGGCCGATCGCTGCACCCGTCGCGCCGGCGGCGCGAAGCCTGACCGCGAGGGTCACATCATTCAGGAAAGCGCGGCGACCGCGTCCTCTTCCAGGATGCTCAGATAGGCGTACAACGCGAGGCTCTCGGCGCGGGGGTCGTCGGGGCGTATGTCGAGTTCGCTCAGGTCCTCTCGGACGTCGAGGCGGGTCCCGAGCACCAGCCGAAGGTTATTGATGGCAGACAGCCAGGCAAGGAGCTCGTCCTCCGAGAGCCGGTCAGCGTCGATCGTCCGCTCCATGACCTCGATCGCCGCCAGCCGCTCCGCCATCAGGTCATCGCGGACCATCCCGTCGTACTCGGCCGCCTTCTGCGGATCGTCCGGGTACGCCGGCGGGAAGAGTCGACGGAGATCCGGGTCCGCGGCCGTCTCCTGCCCGGTCAGCAGCTGCCGCAGCTGCGCGGGGAGCGAACGCAGGACGTCGCGTTCGGCCCCGGTGATGCGGAGGGCGAACCTGCCCCCCCGGACACGCTTGACCCTGGCCGGCGGCACTCAGCGATCCTTCTGCATGGTGGCCCACAACCCGTGGGCGTGGAGCCGGGACACGTCGAACTCGCACTTCTCCCGCGTGCCGTGCGACACCGCGGCCTTCCCCTTGTGATGGACGTCGAGCATGAGCTTGGTCGCCTTGTCCCGGCTGTAGCCGAACAGCTTCTGGAAGACGAAGACGACGTACGACATCAGATTGATGGGGTCGTTCCACACGATCACGACCCACGGGACCTCCGGCTCCACCACCTTCTCGTCGGTGGGCTCGTCGATCTCGACGGGCTGCGTCTCGACGGGAGCGGTCTCGACGGGAGCAGTGGAGGCCATCGGGGACACCATACGGCGCCCGTCACATGAGGAGGGCGCGATGTCGCGGTGCGAACCGCCACCGCGACATCGCGCCCTCGTACCTTCCGACGGGCTCCGTTACCCGGTCACTCGAGGAAGCACGTACCACGCAAGGAACGCGAGGATCGCCAGGACAATGATCACGATCGCCGTGTACTTGATCGCCGCGTACCCCACGAGCGAGTTCGACTCGGGCTCATGGATCGTCGGTTGGTCGTGCACGTGCTGATCCTGTTGGTAGCTCATCCCGTCACCTCCTCTCGCTCCGCGGGCGCCCACCCCGGACCGGTTCGTTAGCTCGCTCTCCGGTTCAGGGCCCGTTCCAACTGCGCCTTGTTCATCCGTGAGCGGCCCCGGACCCCACGATCCTTCGCCTCTTCGTATAGCTGGTCGAAGGTCCGTCCGCCCGGCCCCGTGTGCGAGCGGAGCCCTCCGCGGCGGCCCGAGGAGATGTCCTGGATGGACGTCCGGCTGGCCTCCTCGGCCTCGCCCGCCCGGGCCCGCTCCTTGTTCACGGTGCGGGCCGCGATCTCCTCGGCGATGTCCTCGGGCTCGCCTCGCTCGCGAAGCCCTTCCTTGATGTGCTCGTACTGCCGCTCGCGCTTCTGGTTCCAGGCTCTCTGCGGCACGGCTACCTCCTGATCGAAACGTCCCGCTCCCGCTCGGCCGCGACGGTCTTCAATCCGCCGAGGAACCCGCCGATCACCGTGACGACTCCACCGGCCAGGATCAGCCACATGCCGACCTGCAGATCGTCCACCGCATTCACGACGTCCGCACGGATGGCCTGGATCAGGAACAGCACGAAGGCCACGATGCCCAGCGCCCCGGCAAACCGGATCAGCCACCCACCCCGGGTGGCCAGGCCGATCAGGCCGAGGATGGCGATGCCGATCACGATCGCGCCGGCCGAGGTGATGAACCGCGAGCCGCCGGACAGGGTGGTCCGGTAAAAGGCCTCCCAGCTCATCGAAGTGCCGGCGAGGGCGTTCACCCAATCCAGCATGGCCCCCACGACCAGCAGAGCCGCGCCCATCAGGGTGATGATCACCCGGCCGAGCATCGAGCCGACGGGCATGAAGCTCACCACTTCCTCGCGCCGCTCGCCCATGCGCTCGGGCGTGGTGGACTCATGCACGTAGGTGGGCTCCTTGGTCCTCTCGACGACGACCGGGTCGTTACGGTCGACGACGACCGGCTCGTCTTCCGTTGCTGTCGTTCGATTCCGCCACATGTCTACACCCCCTTGGTGCACGTGGCGTGCACTACCACCGCCTCTTCGGGCCGCTCACGCAGGGTTTTCCCCGAAGGCAGGGTCCTCAAACGCCCAGGCTTGGTTTGTGCCTGGCGACGCCCGGGTACAGAGACGCCGAAGCGAAAAGGGCAGGAAAGGGGCAGGGATGGGGATCATCGCGTGGTTGATCGTTGGACTCGTGGCCGGGGCCATCGCACGAGCCCTCCTGCCGGGGCCGGATCCCATGGGTGTGTTGGGGACGCTGCTTCTCGGGCTGGTCGGATCGATGATCGGAGGCTTGATCGGAAACCTGTTCGTGTCGGGCGATCAGGATCTGACTCCCGCGGGGCTGATCGGCTCGATCGTGGGGGCGGTGATCGCACTCCTGGTCTACCGGGCGGCCACGAGGCGCCGCACGGCCTGAACAAGCGTGGGGGCCGGACTCCCTCAGGGCGCCCCCCACCTCTCCCGCCGGAGACCGGCCCTCCCCCTTCCCGTCGAAGACCCGACCTCCCGCCGATCGGCTGACCTCGCGTTCCCACTGGCGGGCTGACAGACCCGTCGTCCAAGACGCCGAGCGATCCTTGGGGCCCCAGTTACGACCTTCGGCCGATTTCCCTCGCGCCCTGCAGCTCTTACCCTTTGGGAGCCTGCAACGCAACGCCTCAGGGAGAGGATCGGTCCATGGAGAAGCCGCAGCGGCGATCGGCGCTCGGCATCATGGTCGTCGCGGCCGTCGTCGTGGCGTCGTTCGGAGCACCGGCGGCGGCCGTCCCTTCGCGACCGCCGGCGCAGCTCGCGGACCGCGATCGCAACCACCTCTCCGACGACCTTCAGGCCGAGCTCCGCCGCACCGGCGCGGGAGCGCGGTTCGCTGTGCTCGTCACGTTCTCCGGCCCTGGCGGCATCGCCTCGGCCCGAGAAGCCGTCGGTTCGTTCAGGGTCACCGAGCGGTTCGACCTGATCAGGGGGTTCGCGGCCGTCATGACCGGGGCGCAGGCCGAAGCCCTCGCCGCGACGCCCGGCGTCTTCCGGGTGGAGCGGGACTTCCCCGTTCAGGCCACGATGGACGCTGCCGACCGGGACTTCGGCACCGAGGCGGCGCGCCAGGACTTCAACGTCACCGGCCAGGGCATCGAGGTGTGCATCGTGGACACCGGCGTCGATGCCGCCCACGAGCAGCTCGACTCCAAGACGTCCGTGGGCTCCACGTCGATCGCGTTCTTCGACGCGGTGAACGATCGAATCACTCCCTACGACGACCATGGTCACGGGACACACGTCGCCTCGATCGCGGTTGGCGACGGCACCGGCGGCCCGCAGGCCGCGACCTTCGGCGGCGTGGCCCCAGGCGCCAGCCTGTCGGTGGCCAAGGTCCTGAACTCGTTGGGCTCCGGCATGGCCAGCCAGGTCATCGCCGGCATCGACTGGTGCGCCGACCGGCCGAACGTCCGGGTGATCTCCATGAGCCTGGGCAGCTCCGTGGCCTCCGACGGCCGGGACGCCATCAGCCTGTCGGTCAACCGGGCCGTCGTGGAGAAGGGGAAGGTCGTCGTGGTTGCCGCTGGCAACTCCGGCGACGGCCCGAGCACCGTCGGCTCGCCCGGCGCTGCCGCCCAGGCCATCACGGTGGGCGCCGTGGCCGAGTGGTCCGCGCCGCCCGGGGCGCCGAACCACTCGGACGGCGTGTATCTCCCGTACTTCTCCAGCCGCGGCCCCACGCTCGATGGCCGGGTCAAGCCCGACGTCACGGCGCCGGGCGTCACCATCACCGCCGCCCAGGCCGGAACGAATGGCTACGTCACCTTCAGCGGCACGTCGATGGCCACCCCGTTCGTCTCCGGCACGGTGGCCCTCGGCCTCCAGGGACATCCGACGTGGACGTCGGACGAGGTGCGGAGCGCCATCGAGGCAACGGCGCAGGACCGTGGACCGGCGGGCAAGGACAACGACTGGGGAGCCGGACTCCTGGACGGTTTCGGCTTCGTGGCCCGGGCCGAGGGGACGACGGGCCAGACTGCGTTTCCCGCCAACCCGAGGATCCAGGGCACCGTGGCCGACCATGGGACGTGGACCTACGACTTCACCGTGGGATCGGGTGACCTCGCCGTCCCCATCGGCGCCACGCTCTTCATCGACGGCGCCCCCGAGTGCGTCCTCGGATTCGGCGGCTTCTGCTTCGAGTTCAATTGGGGGCCCGACCTCGACGCCGAGCTCCTCGACCCGAATGGGGTCGTCATCGCCTCGAGCACATGTGCGGCCGGTGCGGAGTGCGGGATCGGGCGCCAGGAGACCTTGCACGCCATGCCCACCGCGGCGGGCACGTACACCATCCGCGTTTCCCCGTTCGAGGGCGACCCGTTCCTCGGCCGCGGTGGCTCCTTCGGCATCGACCTGTCGACCGGGCCGGTGGGTGGGGCGCCTCCGCCTCCCCCACCGCCTCCGCCTCCCCCGCCGCCGCCCGCGACGATGCACGTGGGAGACCTCGACGGGACCGCGGCGCGCACCACGAACAGGCGATGGACGGCCACCGTGACCATCGGCGTGCTTGACGGGGATGGCGCGGCGCTGGATGGCGTCGTCGTCTCCGCCAGCTGGCAGGGCGGCGCCTCCGCGACGTGCACGACCGATGCGAGCGGCGCCTGCTCGGTCAGCAGACAGTTCCAGAACTCCAGGACGAGCGTGTCGATCACGGTGGACGACCTGTCGAAGGACGGCTACGCGTATCAGCCCTCGGCCAACCAGGACCCGGACGGGGACAGCAACGGCACCACCATCAGCGTGAACAAGCCGGCCTGACCGATCGGGTCACCCGTCGGACCTCACCGATCGGGTCACCAGTCGGACCCGATCATCAGGTCACCTCACGAGGTCTGGCCTCCAGCCTCGGCGCGTGCGCCCGCTCGAACCGTCCGAACGCGGCCGCCAGTCCGGCCAGGATGACCGCTGGCACCAGCTCCCACACAACCCGTTCCATCCACCACCTGGGCGTGCTGTCGACCTGGTGCCCGAGCCCCAGTGGCCAGAGAAGGAGGATGGCGATCAGGTACGCGGTCATGTGCCACAGGAACAGCGTCATGATCATGCCGTTCACGAAGATCGTGGACTTCCACGGCCCCGGCCGCTCGAGCCACCGTGACAGCCGCGGCCGAAGCAGCATGGCCGCGCCGATCGTCCAGATCCCGCCGAGCATGAAGCACACCGTCGGCGGATACGCGTTGGAGATAGGCTCGATATCGGTGCCCAGCAAGCTCTTCGGGTAATAGCCGATCGTGGGGAACCAATCGAACCGGGCATCGCCGAACAGCCGGAACAGCCACGGGTTCGTGAGCAACACGAGGCCCCCGAGGCCCACGACCACCATTGTCCAGAAGGCCCACCTCAGCTCAGCCGTCAGACGGCCGTCTGCGTAGAAGAACCCCAGTTGGTGCGGGAGCAGCAGAACGAACGCGACATTGAACCACCGCACCCCAGGATGCCCGAACCCGAAGCCGATCACGTCCGCGGCGATGGCCCCCGCGACCATGGCCGCCGGCACCCACAGACCGAACCGGCGGTGCAGCCGGATCATGGCCGGGGCGATGGCCACCACGATCATGTACACGCCGAGGAACCACAACGGCCCGAACGGGATGGTGGCGCCCGGCGGCCTCATGCCCCGGAGGAGCTTCGTGCCATCCCACAGCATGGGGCCCGTGGGCTTTCCGATGTCGGCGACGTGCAGGAACACCTGGATCACCGTCCAAACGGCCAGGAACACGAGCGACGGCTTCAGCAGACGAGCCTCTCGGTCCTTCAGGAACGACCACGCGGACCCCTCACGGCGCTCGTGCGCCTGGAACGTGACCATGTTGGAGAACCCACCGACGAAGAAGAAGATCGGTATGACCTGGAACACCCACGTCCCGAGCCACAGATACGACGTCACGCCCACCGCGCTCGTCTGGTAGATCAGGGCGTCCGGCCAGTGGATGATCGAGATGAACCAGTGGCCGAACACGACCGCCAGGATCGAGCCCGCCCGCAGGAAGTCCACGTAGCGGTCCCGGGTGGCGGGGGTCGCCCTGGCCAGCTGCTCCAAGCGGCTCATCACGCTCGCTCCACCGAGCGCCACCGTACACCCCGTTCACCTCAGGCTCGGGAATCTCACGAGAATGCCGGAGGTTGCGATGGATGGCGTTTGGGGCCGCGGGGCCAGGGTAATCCAGACGCCGAAGTCCCTCACCGGTGCAGGCGGCAAGGCGGCCGAAGCTCCGGGCCTGGGGGGCCCCACCCCGGGGCAGCGCCGATGGGGACGGAGGGCTGACGACGCCCCGGGTGTCGTGCGGGCGCGACACCCGGGGCTTCGTCGCGTTCAGGGTTGATTCGGCGGCCACGTGGCCGCTCGCCTGCGGGGGCTCACGACCGGGCGCTCGTCCCCCCCCCGGAGCCGAGGGACTGATCACGATCGCTGGGGCCGACTCCGCCAATCAGCGAGGCGCGCCCTCCAGCTTGGCCTTGAGGTTCCTGAGCGACTTCATGGCGTCGCCCCGGATGGCCGGATAGGCGAGGAAGAAGACCATCGGGTTCCCGTCGCTCGACAGGGACTTCTCGATCAGGGTGCCGCCGTCCGCCCCCGTGAACGTGAACGTGTTCTCGTAGTGCACATCCTTCTTGCCCTGCTGGTGGTGGGACACCGAGTACGCGAATGCCCCAGGCCGGTCGAACTTCGTGATCTCCAGGTCGGCCGACACCGGCTTGCGGACGAAGACCGCCTCCGATCGGTACTTCGCGCCGAGGTGGGGCGCCCCGCCGGACACCGGGTCCATGCGCATCTTCGCGCTCGGGTTGGCCCATTCGGGGTGCCTGGAGACGTCCGAGACGTAGTCAAACGCCTGCTCGGGGCTCACCCCTTCTGCCTTGATGCGGAAATGCAACGCCATCGTGCCCTCCTCTCGGCCACCGCGGGTATGGCCGCGGCGGAGCGGTTGCCAGGTCGCCGGAATTTAAGCCTTCGCTTACATAGGAGTCAACCCAGCCGGTCAGGGGAGCTTGGAGCGGTAGGTGCCACGCTCCGTGGCGTCCCGGTCCGAGGGGTGTTCGGGGGTGGCCTCCGGGGGAGGAGTCGTTGCTGTACTTCCGTGGTCTGGGAAGAGGACGAGTAACCGGGCGGCGGCGACCTTACAGTCTTCGATCCGGCCTCAGGACGCGAACCCGCTCGCCCACGCCGGTAGTCGCTAACAAGACTCATCACCGAGGCAGAGGTGGGCCGCGTAGGTACTGGTGGGTGGGCCGGATCCCTTCAGGCGGCTCGGTTGACTCCCGATACTCCTCGCAGCGGCGAGGAGGCGCTTGAGGTGACTGACGAACGAAGCGAGTTCCCGCCCTCCGGGGTGTCAGGAATCCGAGGAATAATCGAAGCCTCAGCGCCGGATGCCTCACCTCATCCGGAAAGACCCATGTCGTCAGCTCAACTCGGGTGCGCAATCTGCGGGTGCACTCCCGCGACAGAAGTCACCTTCATGCAGGGGACTGGGCTTCTTATCTTCCGTCGCACCAAGACACTTGCCATCCGGGCCTGTCGAGACTGCGGGATCGCTCTGTTTCGGGAAACTCAGAGCCGCACGTTGCTCACCGGATGGTGGGGTGTCTTCTCATTCTTCTCGAACCTCGTCTTCTTGTGGGACAACGCTGTCGCGCGTCGTCGACTCGCCGCGCTGAGCGCGCCGGTGCAGCCGGCCCAGCGGTCGCCCTCGCGCCGTTCCGAGCCTCTGCCAGTGGGCAAACCCACGATGATGAGACCCGCTTCGCTTGGATTCCTGGCGATCGTCATCGGCATCGTCCTCATCGCCGTCACAATCGATCCGCAAACGCGGCGCTCGGACCAACCCCGGGTTGCGGTGGGCACATGTGGGGAAGCGATCGGGGCGCAAGTGCGTTACCCAGTCTCCTGCACCGACGATGCAGCGAATGCGCGCATCGCAGCGATATTGCCCTCGTCGGATCAGGACGCAGAGTGCCCACCCACCGCGGACGGCTCATCGAGGTCGCCGCAGTTCGGCCTCGTGTGCTGGGAACGCTTGTAGAGCCCCAACAGGGACGACCGCAACGGGTTCTAGTCAGACAGTCCTGCGAGATTGGCCAACTCGGGAACGGTCGACGCTTGGGATGATTTCGACGCATCGCCGTTTGGCGCGATTCTGAACCACCTGCTGTCCTCGGTGCGCGACAGGCAGCGAGAGCGTCTCATGAAGTGCGTATCGGATGCGCAGCGATCGGGCGTGTGAATCTTGTATCACTGGCGCTCACGGGCCCGCGTTCAGAGTCATTCGGTCATGCTTGGTCCGTGGCGAAGTACGTACTGCACATGGACCTCGACCAGTTC
>DASSSA010000089.1:0-21994 GCA_035701505.1 Actinomycetota bacterium | reverse complement strand
TGAACTCCTTGCCCCCTAACACCATCTTCTCGTAGATGGAGTAGAGGTGCTTCGGCCGGCCCTCCACCTCGGCCTTGACCCCCGCATCCTTGAGCCTGGCCCGGGCCGCGGACAGGACGGTCTCCACGTACCGCTGTCGGTCGTCGCGCCGCCGTTCCACCAGGCTCGCGATCTCCCGGTACGGGCCCGGATACAGCGTCTTGAACGAGAGATCCTCCAGCTCCCACTTCAACTGTTGGACGCCGAGGCGGTGCGCGAGCGGACCGTAGATCTCCAGCGTCTCGATGGCGTTCTCCCGCTGCTTCGTCTGGGGAAGGGCGGACAACGTGCGCATGTTGTGGAGGCGGTCGGCCAGCTTGATCAGAAGGACCCGGATGTCTCCGGCCATGGCCACCAGCATCTTGCGGACGTTCTCGGCCTGTTCCGGCTGGCGCGACTTGAACGTGATGGCCTGGAGCTTGGTCAGGCCGTCCACGATCCGGGCCACGTCCGATCCGAAGTCCACCTCGAGCTCTTCCAGCGTGACCTCGGTGTCCTCCACCACGTCGTGCAGGAGCGCCGCGGTCAGGGTGGTCGTGTCCAGACCCAGCTCCGCCAGGATCTGGGCCACCGACAGGGGATGCTCGATGAAGTCCTCGCCGGACAAACGCTTCTGGCCGGCGTGATGGTCCTCGGCGAACCGGTAGGCCCGCTCGATCTCCTTCGTGTCCGCCTTTGCGTTGTAAGAACGGAGGGTTCGAAGCACCGGCTCCAGGCCGTCCGGGGCCTGCCCTTCCTCCGCCCCCGGTCGCAAGCGAGAGAGCAGACCTCCCCGGCGTTCGGTCCTGGTCTGCTCCCGGCTGTCCACGGCGGTCCTCCTGGCGAGCCAGTGTAGCCGCGCGGTGCGGACTCAGTAGCTGATCAGCGTGAACAGGTCGTAGCCATCGAGCTGTTGGCGGCCATTCAGGAACCCCAGCTCGATGAGGAAGGCGATCCCCACCACCTTGCCCCCGATCCGCTCCACCAGGTGCGCGGTGGCCCGGGCGGTGCCGCCCGTGGCCAGGACATCGTCGACGATCAGGACGCGCTCCCCGGGATCCACGCCGTCACGGTGGACCTCCAGCGTGGCGGTCCCGTACTCGAGTTCGTACTCCTCTGTCTCGGTCTCCCACGGCAGCTTGTCCTTCTTCCGCACCGGGACGAACCCCGCGCCGAAGTGATACGCCACCGGTGAGGCCAGGATGAACCCACGGGCCTCGATCCCCACCACCTTGTCCACGCTCCCCCGGCCGAAGTGGACCACGATGAGATCGATGACCGAGGAGAAGGCGATCTCGTCGGCCAGGAGGGGGGTGATGTCCTTGAACAGGATGCCCGGCTGAGGGAAGTCCGGCACGTCCCGGACGAGGGCCCTGAGCCGCTCGACGTCCACGTGGCTACCTCCGCTTGCGCTTCTTCTTCGGCCTGGGACGGGGCCGGCCCGCCCAGGGGACGCTTCGGGCCGAGCTCCCGCCGGCCGAGCGGGCACCCACGGCGGAGGCCACGGGCTGGCCATCCCCGCCGGCCGCGGTCATGGACCGCTCGCTGGGGACGGGCCGGAGCGGACGTCCCGCGGCGTCCCGGGCCGTGGCTCGGGTCCGAAGCTGCGCGTACTTCGGCTCCCGCTCCTTCAGCAACGACAGGATCGGCGCCGCGACGAAGATCGAGGAGTACGCGCCCGAGATGACGCCGATCATCATGGCGAAGGCGAAGTCCTTCAGGGTGGATCCCCCGAACAACAGCAGCGATGCGATGGGGAAGAGCACCACGAGCGAGGTGTTCACCGATCGCATGAACACCTGGTTCAGGGACATGTTCACCACGCCGCCGTACGTGTCCTTGGCCAGCAGGGCGGCGGACTCGGTGTTCTCCTTGATCTTGTCGTAGATCACGACCGTGTCGTACAGGGAGTACCCCAGGATCGTCAGGATGGCGATAACGGTAGCCGGCGTCACCTCACGGCCGGTCAACGCGTAGACCCCGCCGGTGATCAGGACGTCATGGACCATGGCCACCTGTGCTCCCACAGCCATCTTCCATTCGAACCGCATGGCGATGTAGAGAGTGATGGCCACCAGCACCACGATCAGGCCCTCGAGCGCCTTGCGAGAGATCTCGGCCCCCCACGTCGGCCCCACGTCCGTCCGGCTGATGTCGGAGGGACTCACCCCGGCCTGCCTGGCCAGCGCGTCGATCAGCTCCGTCCGCTCGACGTCGGAGAGCTCCGTGAAGCTGGGGGTGCGAACAGAGAGCTGGTTGCCACCGACGATCTGAACCTCGGTGCCCGAGAGGCTCCACGGCGGTCGTTGAAGGATCGCCTGCACCTCCTCGGCCGAGACGCCCGTGTTGTTGACGTAGGTAAGCTGCGAGCCCCCCTCGAAGTCGATCGACAGGTTGAGGTGGCGAACGGCGAGGCCCACGATGGACAGCGCGATCACGCCACCGGAGAGGAGGAACCACCACTTGCGGTGTTCGATGATCCGGAAGTGCGGCTCGTTGTGCCCCCGGAAGGTGGCGACGGCGTGTCCGAGGTTCATTTCGACCCTCCGGCCACCGGCACCGGCTCGCCCCGGAGGGGCTCCGCGGCGACGCCACTCGTCAACCCGAAGCCGTGCAGGTTCACCAGGCGCTCGTTCCGGGCGATCAGGAAGACCGTCGGTCGCTTGAAGAAGTACACGACGAACAGGTCGAGCAGGGTCGCCACGCCGAGGGTCAGGGCGAACCCTCGCACCGAGCTGATCGCGGTGACGTACAGGATGATCGCGGCCAGGGCGGTGACGATGTCGGCCGCCACGATGGTGCGGTACGCCCGCTTGAACGCGGGCTGCACCGCGGCCCTGGGCGACTTTCCGTGTCGCACCTCGTCCTTCAATCGCTCGAAGAACACGATGTACGAGTCCGCGGTGACGCCGAGCGAGATGACCAGGCCCGCCACCCCCGCCAGGGTCAGCGCATAGCCGAAGGCGCGACCGGCGACCGACACGAGCGCCAGAGCCAGCACGGCCCAGATGCTCATGCCCAACCAGGCCACCAGGCCCAGCAGCCGGTAGTAGAACAGTAGGTACAGGGCGAGGAGGATCAGACCGACGACCCCCGCCACCAGGCCCTGATGGAGCGACTGACGGCCGAGCGTGGGGCTCACCGTCTCGACCTGTTCCTTCTTCAGATTCACCGGGAGGGCGCCCGAGTTCAGCTGCGTGGCCAGGTCCTGAGCCTCGGCCTTGGTGAAGCTCCCGGTGATCTCCCCATTGCCCCCCGTGATGGGCTCCTCGATCGTCGGCGCCGAGATGACCGTGTTGTCAACCACGATGGCCAGTTGCTTGCCGTTCAGCCGGGTGGTGACATCGCCGAAGGTCTTGGCGCCGGAGGAGGTGAGCGTGAAACTGATCCTCCAACCGGCCACCCCGTTCTGACCGCCATAGACCGCGTCGGCCCGCTTGATCATGTCGCCGGTGATCTCGACCGGTCCCAGCCGGAACTTGTCGCCCTCCTGCCCAGCGAACACGACCGACTGGTCCTTCAGCGCGTCGAAGCTGCACGCGGCCGTCCCCTGTTCGGTGGCCGTCCCACACGTGACCGGCGTGGACTCGAACTCGGGCGTGCCGGGGGCGATGACCTGGACCACCTCTCGCTCCTCCAGCCGGGCGGTGGTCCCGATCACCTGGAGCAGGCGCTCCTGCCCGGTCTTCTGGAGCTGCGCCTCCGCCGCGTCCCTGGTCAAGTAGCACCCGAGGCCCTTTCCGGCCGAGCTGATCACGCAGAACTCGCGCGTCTCGTGCTGGACGGAGATGGCGGACAGCACCTGCTGGGCTTGTGCCTCATCGGGGAAGCAGGCCGGCCCGCTGTCCGTGGACAGGGTCTCCCCCTTCGATCCCTGCACGCAATAGCTCTGGGAGACCGTGGTGCCGATCCCGGCCAGGGCCGTGTCCGCCTCGTCCTTCGAATCGAAGCACGGGTCCGTGGCCAGGCCGGTGTTGGCCAGGCACCACTTTCCCTTCTCCTTCGACACCGTGATGCCCTTGATCGCCGTGTCGGCGTCCTTCCGCGAGCCGAAGCACTGGGGCGAGCCGTCGAACTCGGAGAGCCCCGACAGACAGACGCTGTTCACCACGGTGTTCACGGTGGTGGCGTCGAACTCGGTGGTCGCCTCCGACTCGGTGGGCAGGCACCGGTAGACCGATCCGCCGTCCCCCTCCAGGCAGAACTGATCCTTCGAGCGCTCGTCGATGGATCCACGGGCCAGGCCCGGAAGCTGGACCTCGATGGTGTTTCCCGACAGGAACAGGAGCGGCTCACCCACGCCGAAGGCGTCGACCCGGTTGCGGATGTTCTCCAAGGCCCGTTCCATCACTGTCTTGGGCGTCCCGTCGGGCGCGGCCAGCACGACCGACACCCCGCCTTCCAGGTCCAGGCCGAGCACCGGGCGGATGCCGACCACGAACGCGCCGACGGACCCGGCCACCAGGACACCGATGAACGCGACCGAGAGCCAGAGGTTGCGGCTGCTTCCCCTCACGCCAGCTCCGCCCCATTGATCGTGAGCTTGAACTTTGTGTCGAGGACCTCGGCGGCCTTCCGGCACATCTGCATGCGGCCGAGGAAGATCTCGAAGTATTCCATGACCTGGCTGATCTCGGTGTCGATCGTGAGCTCGAGGGTGATGGTGCGGGCGGTCGAGTCTACCCGCAGGAAGGACTGTTCGGCGGCGAAGTTGACCCGGTCGTGGATGTCGAACTCGATCTGTCCGGACTTGCGGACGCGGCTGCGGTGAACGTCGGACTTGTCGGCCAGGATGACGGCCGCCGCCGCCGGCGACACCTGGTAACCGTTCTCCTCCTCGTGGTTGGCCACTGCGGCGACGATGGCGGCCAGGTCGGTCCCGGCGACATGGTCCTTCAGGGCCTGGTACACGAGGACCGCCCCGATCTGCCCGTGGACCTCCCTGGACACCATGTTGCCGACGTCGTGGAGGTATCCCGACACGCTGGCCAGGTTGGCGGTGTGCTCGTCGAAACCCACGCGGGTCAGGACGTTGTAGCTGATCCGGGCCACCAGGTTGGCGTGGCGGAAGCCGTGCTCGGTGTAGCCCAGCCCCTCCATGACCCGGTCGGCCGCGGAGATGAACCCGGAGAGCTCCGGGTTGGCCTGGACCACCGCCAGGCTGACCGCTTCCGGCTGGAGCTCGGGCCGCTCCCCCGCTGCCGGCGCCCGTTCGGGCGACGGCGCCCGCGGAGCGGCGTCAGCGCTGCCCTTCACGGCCGGCTGCCGGCCTCCTCGTCGAAGCCCTGGTCCTCGGTGCCCTCCTCGCCCCCGCCTTCCTCCTCCACCTCATCGACCAGGCGCTGGGCGATGGCCCGGCGGAGCATGCGCACCTCGGTCCCGGGGGCGATCTCGACGGTGACGATGTCGTCCTCCTCGTCGATGTCCTTCAGGGTGCCGAAGATCCCGCCCGCCGTCATCACCTCGTCACCGACCTTCAGGCTCTCGAGGAGGCTCTGCTGCTGGCGCTGGCGCGTGCGATTGGGTCGAAGGAGCAGGAAGTAGAAGACCCCACCGAGGAGGACCAGTGGGAAGAGCAGGCTGAGGAGCGAGCCGCCGGAAGACGACGTTCCGTCAGAGCTCTGAGCGAGGATCTGGATCATCGGGGAACCTCTTCGCGTGTCGGGACGAACCCGCAGCATACAGGCTATCGCGGCCCATGCCGGACGGGAGGCTACGACAGCGGCAATGGCTCGCGGACCGGCAACCCGAGGTGCGAGTAAGCCCGTTCCGTGGCCACCCGGCCCCTGGGGGTGCGCTTGAGCAGGCCCAGCTGGAGGAGGTACGGCTCGTACACGTCCTCCACCGTGTCGGTCTCCTCCCCCACCGCGGCGGCGAGGGTGGACAGTCCCACCGGGCCCCCGCCGAACTTCTCGATCACGGCCGAGAGGATGGACAGGTCCAGCTTGTCCAGACCCTCCTCGTCGACGTCGAACAGCTCGAGCCCTCGCCGGGCCACCTCGGCGTCGATCGCGCCGTCGTGGCGGACCTCCGCGAAGTCCCGGACCCTTCGCAACAGGCGGTTGGCCACCCGGGGAGTGCCCCGAGACCTCCGGGAGATCTCCGACGCGCCCTCGCCGTCCAACGCCACGTGCAGGATGCCCGCGGAGCGCCGGACGATCCTGGCCAGGTCGTCGCGCGAGTAATAGTCCAGCCGTGGCGAAAAGCCGAATCGCTCCCGGAGCGGCAGCGTGATCCGCCCGGGCCGGGTCGTCGCGCCGACAAGCGTGAACCGCGGGAGGTCCAGGCGGATGCTGCGGGCGCTCGGTCCCTTGCCCAAGACGACGTCGAGCTTGAAGTCCTCGAGCGCGGGATACAGCACCTCCTCCACCGGGCGGGGCATGCGGTGGATCTCATCTACGAACAGGACGTCGCCCTCCTCCAGGTTCGTCAGGATCGCGGCAAGGTCCCCGGGGCGGTCCAACGCCGGCCCGGACGTCGGGCGGAACCCCACGCCGAGCTCGTTCGCCACGATCCCTGCGAGGGTCGTCTTGCCCAGGCCCGGTGGTCCGGAGAACAGGAGGTGGTCGATGGTCTCCGACCTGGCTTCCGCCCCCTCGATCAACAGCCCGAGCTGCTCCTTGACCCGTTCCTGGCCAACGAACTCGCGGAGCGTGCGAGGTCGCAGCGCCGCGTCGAACTCCCGCTCGTCGGGGGACAGCTCCGGCTCCACGATACGGTCCTCCGCCATTAGCCCCGTCCGATGTGCTGGAGGGCTTGCCGAAGGAGCTCGTCGACGGGGCGCTCACCGTCCGCCGGTATCCCAGCCATAGCCTCGCTCGCCTCTGGGGCCGACAGCCCCAATGCGAGGAGCGCCTCGCGGACGTCGGCGAGCGGCCCCTCGACCACCACGACGTCGCCACCCAGTTTGTCCTTCAGGTCCAGCAAGACCCGCTGGGCGACCTTCTTGCCCACACCCGGCACCAACGTGAGCGCAGCCACGTCGCCGGCGCCCACGGCCCGGCGGAGCGCCACGGACGACAGGACCGAGAGGAAGGACAGGGCGAGCTTGGGACCCACCCCCGTCACCGTGACCAGCATGTCGAACAGCGCGCGCTCGTCGTGGGAGGCGAAGCCGTACAGCAGCATGGTGTCGTCGCGCACCTGCATCCGGGTGTACAGCCTGGCCGGCCGGCCGACGGGAGGCAGCGTCGCGGCCGAGGAGGACGGGATCAGCACCTCGTACCCCACGCCTCCCACCGAGAGCACCACGCTTCCCGCGCCTTTCTCGGCCACCTCTCCATGCAGGAAGGAGATCATCGGGCCCCGACAGCTCCTGCGCGCCGCAAGCGAGATTGATGGAGGTGACACAGGGCCACGGCGGCCGCATCGGCCGCATCGGGCTGCTCGGACACCCCCTCGACGCGATGCGCGCGGACCATCGTCACGCGGACCCGGTCCTTCTCCGCGTTGCCGACCCCGGTGATCGCCATCTTCACCTCGAGTGGCGCGTACTCCTGGACCGGGATCCCTGCCTCGGCCGCCATAAGCAGGACGACGCCGGTGGCCCGGGAGACGGACAGCGCGCTCGTCTTGTTCTGGCCCCACATCACGGCCTCCACCGCCATGGCCTGGGGACCGTACGTTCGGATCGCCTCCCGCACCGCCTCCGCCAGGCGGCGGAGGCGGTGCGGCTCCGCAAGTCCGGACGGGGTGCGGACGGTGTCCGACCAGAGCACCCGGGCCCGGCCCCCGGCTTCCGACACCGCCGCCAGGCCCGTGGCGGCCAGCCCGGGATCCACGCCGAGCACGCACGGCTCGAACATGTGTTCAGACTAGGTTCGAAGCGCTGGCCGAGCAAGCATCTGCCCTATCCCACCTCGGCCATGACCTCTTCAGGGATGTCGAAGTTCGCGTAAACGTTCTGGACGTCGTCGAGCTCTTCGAGCGCGTCGAGCAGCGCGAGGACCTGCCGGGCCTGGACCCCCTCCACCGGCACCTGGTTCTGCGGCACCATCGTGAGCTCGGCAGAGAGCATGGGGATGCCGGACGCCTCGATCACCTCCCGGACCCTCCGAAGGGCGGTGGCATCCGTCGTGATCTCCCAGGTGCTCCCGGCGTCGGCGACGTCCTCGGCCCCGGCATCGAGCGCCATCTCCAGGAGCTTCTCCTCGTCGATCGCCGGGGACTTCTCGATCTGCACGACGCCCTTGCGCGTGAACATCCACGCAGTGCTCCCCGGATCGCCGAGGCTCCCGCCGTTCCTGGTGAACGCATAGCGGACGTCCTGGCCGGTGCGGTTGCGGTTGTCGGTCAGGGTCTCCACGAAGAGCGCGACCCCTCCGGGGCCGTAGCCCTCGTACGTGACCTCCTCGTAGCGGGCCCCGCCCCCAAGCTCGCCCGTTCCCCGCTTGATGGCGCGCTCGATGTTGTCCCAGGGCACTGAGGCATCCCGGGCCTTGTCCACCGCCGAGGCCAGCGTGGAGTTCCCATCGATGCTGCCCCCACCCTCCTTGGCCGCGACCTCGACGGCCCGGAGCAGCTTGGCGAACGCGTTGCTGCGCTTGGCGTCCGCCGCCGCCTTCTTGCGCTTGATCGTGCTCCACTTGGAATGTCCGGACATCTACGCCTTCCCCGCGACGTACTCGTGCAACCGCGGCTCACCGGCCAGCTCGGGGTGGAAGGACGCCACGACGAGGTTCCCCTGCTCCAGGACGACTGGATGTCCCTCGTGCCGGGCCAGCACCTTCACATCGGGCCCCACGTCCTCAACGATCGGGGCCCGGATGAACACCGCCCTCACCGGATGCTCGATCCCTTCCACCCCGACGTCCGACTCGAAGGAGTCGACCTGCCGCCCATACGCGTTCCGGCGCACGGTGATGTCGACGAGAGAAAGCAGCGGCTCGCCACCTTCGACGCGCTTGGCCATCACGATCATGCCGGCGCAGGTCCCGAGCATCGGCATCCCGTCGGCGGTCCGATCGCGGATCGGTCCCACCAGGCCGGCACTCGCGGCGAGCTTCCCGATGGTCGTCGACTCCCCGCCTGGGATCACCAGCAGGTCGACCTGGGCCAGGTCCTCGGGCAGGCGGACCTCGACCGGGGCGATGCCGAGGCCGGCGAGCACGTGCGCGTGCTCCCGGAAATCACCCTGGAGCGCGAGGACGCCGCCCTTCATGGCCCAACCATGGCCGAGAGCGGCTACCAGCCGCGGACCTGGAGGAGCCCCTCCTCGCCGAGCTCCTTGATGTCCAGGCCGTGCATCGGCTCGCCCAGGCCCTTCGACACCTTGGCCAGGACGTCGGGGTCGTTGAAGTGGGTCGTGGCCTCGACGATGGCCCGGGCCCGGACGCCGGGATCCTCGGACTTGAAGATGCCCGAGCCCACGAACACGCCATCCACCCCGAGCTGCATCATCAGTGCCGCGTCGGCGGGCGTGGCCAAGCCGCCCGCGGCGAAGTTCACCACCGGCAACCTGCCGGCCGCCGCCACGTCTCGCACCAGCTCGACCGGCGCGCCAAGCTCCTTGGCCGCCGAGACGTACTGCTCCGGGCGGAGGCTCTGGAGCCAGCCCGACTGGCGGAGCATCGCCCGCTGGTGCCGCACGGCCTCCACCACGTTGCCTGTTCCGGCCTCACCCTTGGTCCGGATCATGGCCGCGCCCTCGGCCAGTCGCCGGAGGGCCTCGCCCAGGTCCCGTGCCCCACAGACGAACGGCACGGTGAACGCCCACTTGTCGATGTGGTGCTCCTCGTCGGCCGGCGTGAGCACCTCGCTCTCATCGACGTAGTCCACACCCACCGACTGGAGGATCTGGGCTTCGGCGAAGTGCCCGATGCGAGCCTTGGCCATCACGGGGATGGTCACCGAGCTCATGATCTCCTCGATCTTGGCGACGTCGGCCATCCGGGCAACGCCCCCGTCCCTGCGGATGTCGGCGGGGACCCGCTCCAGGGCCATGACGGCGCATGCCCCGGCGTCCTCGGCGATCTTGGCCTGCTCGGCGTTGGTCACGTCCATGATGACCCCGCCCTTCAGCATCTCGGCCAAGCCCGACTTCACCCGGAAGGTGCCGGTCTCGCGATCCACCGTTGCCTCCTGCCCGCGCTCCGAGGCTTCAGTCTACCGCCGCACCCCGAACGGCCAGAGGGTGGGCGGTCCTACCGGTGTGCCTCAACGCTGATCGTGCTGGGGAGGAGCTCCACCCAGGTGACGCCGGGCGCGAGGGCGATCTGCGTGCCGGCCTTGGAGACGAGCGTGGTCACGTCCTTCAGCGTCTCGCGTTCCCACCGGCCGATGACCATCCGGCCGTCTCGGAATACGTAGGCCTTGCCCGAGCCGGTCAGCTCGACTTCGGGCGAATGGTTGCCGGCCGCGTCGACGATCGGACCGCTGCTGACCTGGACCTGCATGACCACCACGTTCGCCGCGCTGACCTGGGTGCCGTCCTCCAGCACGTGGGGGACGGTCCCGTGGGACCGGAGCCAGGCCGCCTGGCTCCTCCTCCAGGTCCAATACACGTCGGAGTAGGAGGAGAACGCCAGGTGCACGGTGCGGGCCTTGCGAGACGGTCCCTCGACCTCGGAATCGTACGAGAAGACGGGCGCGGGAGCGCCGTCCCGCGACTTCGCGGCCTTCCACAGCTGGCGGGAGGACGTGTACAGGTTGTGGGGAGCCGCGCGGCTGTCGTCGCGGCTGTACGCGGAGATGGCGATGTCGTAGTTCATGTCGATCACGCCCGCCCGGTCGATGGCCCGAACCACCGGAGCCTGGCCGCCGGCGTAGCCCATCACCGGGTGGCCGAACTGGACCAGGACCTTGGGATCGGTGGTCCGGCCGCTTCGGACCGGCCCAACCCTCCCGGCGCTGTGGCACTGGTACACCACGATGAACCTGGTGATCCCTCCCTCCACGGGTTCCTCGTAGACGACGTCGGCCCGGTCCAGGCCGGCTTGGGGCCGGGCGTCGGGGAGGTTCTCCACCTTGACGGCGAGCGCAGGGCGCTCGGGGACTTGGCCATGGGGGGCCGGCTCCCCGGTGAGGGGGCACTGCGGAGGTGGCGGCTCGGCCAGGCCGATCCTGGACATGGCGTCCTGGACGAAGGCCGGAGCCCGGTTAGGGAAGATGATGAAGTAGCCGACGGCGGCGAGCGCCAGGACCGCGACGGTCGACGCCCCCGCCGCCACCTTTCCGCGACGGGTCAAGCTCAAGGGACCTCCATGTGATCGGGTGGGTATCGGGGGGCCTGCGGAGGACCGGCCGTACGCCGGACCGGAGGATGCTACCCGCCGGCCGGGCCTCCCTCAACGAGGTGCGGCAAGAAGGTCACATCTCCTCGAGGCGGCGGATCCGGTCCTCGATCGGCGGGTGGGTGGAGAACAGCCGTTCCAGGGGGCCCATCCGCTCGCCCTGGATCCGCGACGGCTGGCTCAGCCACAGGTGGGCCGTGGCGTTGTTCGCCGAGCGCATGGGGATGTTGCTGGCGCCCGCGATCTTCTTGAGCGCGGCCGCCAGTCCGGGCGGGTACCGGGTGAGCATCGCTCCCTGGGCGTCCGCCAGGTACTCACGTTGCCGCGACATGGCGAACCGCACGACCTGCCCGACGATCGGCGCGAGGATCAGCAACACCAACCCCGCGGCGAACAGGATGGCCTCCGCCGGCCCTCCCCCTCGGTCGTTGCCCCGACGCCCACCCACCCCGCCCCACCACAGGGCGCGCGTGAAGAACTCGGAGATCAGGACGACGGCGCCGACCAGCGTCGCCACGATGGTCCCCACCAACATGTCGCGGTCCAGGACGTGGGACATCTCGTGGGCCACGACCCCTTCCAGCTCCACCCGGTTCATCGCGTCCAGCAGCCCCTGGGTCACGGCAATCGAGGAGTGCTCGGGGTCGCGCCCGGTGGCGTACGCGTTCGGGGCCTGCTCCGGCACGATGTACACGCGGGGCTTGGGGATCCCCGCTGCGATGGCGAGCCCCTCGACGATGTTGTGCAGTCGGGGTTCCTGTTCCGGCGTCACCTCTCGCGCGCGGGTGGAGGCCAGCACGATCCGGTCGCCGTAGAAGTACGAGCCGGCCGACATGGCGACGGCGAGGACGACGCCGAAGATCAGCCAGACCGGACCCTGCTGGGTGATGAGCCCGATCGCGTAGCCCACCGCCCCGAGCAGCAGGATCGCTCCCAGGATGAGGACGACCGACTTCCGCCGGTTAGACGCGATTTGCTCGTACACGGGCTACGGGTGGGTGAGGTCCACCTGAACCGGGCCGCGGATCGGATCCTCGATGTCGAAGAACTCCCGAGGCGCGAACCCGAAGACCTTCGCGACGACGTTCGACGGCACGGCCTGGATCCGCGTGTTCAACAGCATCACCTGGTCGTTGTAGAACTGGCGGGCGTAGGCGATCCTCGACTCGGTCCCCGTCAGCTCCTCCTGGAGAGCCAGGAAGTTCTGGCTGGCCTTCAGCTCCGGGTAGCTCTCCGCCACCGCCATCAGGCGCCGCAGGCCCGCGGTGAGCTGGTTCTCGGCCTGGGCCTGGTCGCCCACCGTCGACGCGCCGATGGCCCGGGAGCGAGCCTCCGCCACGTGCTCGAACAGCTCGCGCTCGTGAGCCGCGTAGCCCTTGACCGTCTCCACGAGGTTGGGGATGAGGTCGTACCGTCTACGGAGCTGCACGTCGATCTGCGACCAACCGTTGTCTACCCGGTTTCGCAGCGAGACCAGGCGGTTGAACAGATAGATGGCGTACAGGAGGACGAGCGCGACGAGGGCGGCGGCGATCCACAGTGCCGACATGCACCTATCGTAGCGCCAGGGCCTCCCGATAGGCGGCCTCGATCTGCTCGGCGACGGCCGCCCAGTCGTACCGCGCGGCGGTGGCTCGGCCGGCGTGGGCCATGGACCGTGCCAGCGCGGGGTCGTCGATCACCTTCGCCGCCGCGTCGGCCACCACGCGCGGGTCGCCCGCCGGTACCAGGAAGCCCTCCCGCCCGTCGCGCATGACCTCGTCGTAGCCGGGGATCCGGCTGGCCACCACGGGCAGTCCGGCGGCCATGGCCTCGAGGAGGACATAGCCGAAGCTCTCTCCGCCCACCGACGGCGCGACCAGCAGGTCACAGGCTGCGTAGTACCGAGGGAGCTGCTCGTGGGGCACGGTACCGAGCATCGTCACGCGGTCGAGCAGCGACGGCCTCAGTCGCTCGGCCGCCGTCCGTTCCTCTCCGTCGCCCGCGACGATCAGCCGGATGTCCGGCCGTCCCTCCGCGAGCAGGCGGAAGGCCTCCACGGCAACGGGGAATCCCTTCCGTCGGTGGAGTCGCCCCACGAACAGGAGCCTGCGCCCTGGATCGAGGTCGGCGGGGTCCGCCGCGGCGAAGGACGCGACGTCCAGCCCGTTCGGGATGACCCGGAACTCCCCTCCCAGCCGTGTGCGCGCGAATCGCGCCGCTCGCTCGGACACGGCGATCCGAACGGCGATCCTGCGGGCCATCCTTCGTAGCACGGGTGTGGCCAGATCGAACAGCACGGACCGCTCCGCTCCCGAGTGGAACGTGGCCACCACCGGAGCGCGCGAGGACAGCGTGGCCCACATCGAGGTGCTCGGAGTGAACGGCTCATGCGCATGCACGATGTCGGGCCGGAACGCGAGCAGCAGCCGACGAACCGGTCGCACCGACCACGGGCGAGGATCGATCGGGGCGGTGGACCGGTTGTACGGCACCTCGACCGGGCGCCCCACCGCCCGAACCCAAGGTTCGGCCGGACGGCTCCGGGACGGCGTCAACACGAGCACCTGGTGCCCACGCCCTCGGAGCCGCTCCCCCAGCTCCCGGACGTGCACCTGGACTCCGCCCGGGGAGTCCCAGGCATAGGGGCTGGTCAGGGCGACCCTCACGGGTCCCGGTCGTCCCTCCCGCGGGGGCCGAGCCGCTTCTCCCAGGCCGGCTGGAACATGTGCCAGTCCACCGGTCGCGCCGCGATGGCTCGTTCGAACTCCGCGGCCATCCTCCGCGTGAGTTCGGTCACGTCGGTCCGGATGTCACCGGTCCGCTCGATCTCCAGGGCGGCGCCGACCCGGATCTTCCATCCGTTTTCGGTGGTCCACACCGGACAGACGAGCAGCGGCGCACCGGTCGACAGCGACAGCAGCGCCGGCCCGACCGGGAGCCTGCGGGGCGCCCCGAACATCTCTACCTCGACCCCTCGCTCGGTGAGGTCCCGATCGGCCACGAGGGCCACGATCCAGTTCTGGCCGAGCAGCGCACCGAGCTGCTGACCGACGTGCCCATCCTTGGTCAGCGGGATGATCTTGATCCCCAGGGCCTCACGGTGTTCCAGGAACAGCTCGAACAGCTCCCTCGGCCGGAGCTCCTCGGCCACGGACGCGATCCGATAGTCGTTGGCCGCCAGCCATCGCCCGGCAACGTCCCAGTTCCCCATGTGTGGCAGGACCGTGATGCAGCCCTTTCCACCTTCGAGGGCCTGGTCGATGTTCTCGATCCCCTCGGTGATCGTGCGCGCATTCAGCTCGGCCACGGGCAGGATCCGGGCCCGAAACGTGTCGAACCAGTACCGCGCGTAGAGCGAGAACGCCTCCTTCGTGGCCGATGCGACCAGGTCGGACCCCGGCTCCTGCCCCAGGACCATGGCCTGGTTCGCCGCGACCGTGGCCCGCACCCCGGGGAGCAGGCGGAACGCCAGGCGCCCGAACGCATCGAACGCCCGGCGCCCGGCTCGCTCGGGCAACGTCCTGGCCAGCCAGGCGACCAGTCGGAACGACCAGAGAGCCAGCCGTTCCTTGAGAGTCTCGACGCTCAGGCCCTCTCCTCCTTCGCCACCTGACTGGTCCGCACCAGCGCCGCGAGGCCCATCACCGATGCCACCGTCCACAGCGCCCAACCCAGCCCATCGACGAGGAGGCCCGCCGAGATCAACCCGTAGCGGAGCCCGCGCGTGATCGAGCTCTCGCCCACGCCGTATCCGAGCGAGGCGCCGCGGGCCCGGACGTAGGCCGCAAGGAAGCTCACCCCGAGCGCCACGAGCGCGCCTACAGCGATCCATGGGTCCGAGGCCCGGTATGCCCAGGCGATGGCCGCGAGGATGGCTCCGTCGTACGCCCGGTCCACGAACGAGGCGACCGTTCGTTCGAGCATCGCCCCGGGACCGAGCATCATCGGATCGGCCGCCAGGAGGATGGCACCGGCCGCCAGCGCCCCCAGCCCCGCATCGATCGGCCGGCGGGCAAGCATCTGCCAGGTCGCGATCCCCACCGCACCGGTCGCGGCGATGGCGACCAACACGAAAGCCACGCGCCCTCTCGCCTGCGCGTTCACCGAGACCGACACCGCGGGCGAGCGTATCACCGCGTCCGAAGCGGCCCGAAGGAGCCTGCCTCGGCCGCGCTAGAATCCTCGGGTTCCGGTCCGCATCTGCCGCCCGCCGAAAGGCACGCCGGTGAAGACGTACGAACCCACGAACATCCGCAATGTCCTCCTCGCCGGCCACGGCGGTGCTGGGAAGACGACACTGGTCGAAGCCATGCTCTTTGCCTCCGGCGCCGTCACCCGGATGGGCAAGGTGGAGGACGGCAACACGGTCTCTGACTTCGAGCCCGAGGAAGTCAAGAAGGGACTGAGCGTCTCACTCGCCATGGCCCCGGTCGAGTGGAACGACGTCAAGGTGAATGTCCTCGACGCACCCGGATACGCGGACTTCGTCGGCGACCTGCGCTCGGCCATCCGGGCCGTCGATGCCGTGCTCCTGGTGGTGTCGGCGGTTGAGGGGGTCGAGGTCCAGACCGAGGTGGCGTGGGAGCTCGCGGTCGAGGCGGGACTGCCGCGGGCCATCCTGGTCAACAAGCTGGACCGGGAGCGGGCCTCGTTCGAACGCACCCTGGAGCAGCTCGTTGGGGCCTTCGGCACGCAGGTCGCGCCGCTCGAGCTCCCCCTCGGCGAGGAGCATGAGTTCGAGGGCATCGCGGATCTTCTCACGCGACGGGCGTTCCGCTACGGTTCCGGACCCCGGGCCGAGGAGGGACCGTGGCCCGATGACATCTCCGGCAAGGCCGACCCGTTCCGGGAGAAGCTCATGGAGGCGGTGGCCGAGTCCGACGACGCGCTGATCGAGAAGTATCTCGAGCAGGGAGAACTGTCCGAGGACGAGGTGGTCCAAGGGGTGAAGAAGGGATTCGCCGAGGCCCGGATCGCACCGGTGCTGGTGGCGGCGGCGGCGCGGCCCATCGGTGCGGACCGGGTGCTCCAATTCATGGTGGACGAGTTTCCCTCGCCCGTTGACCGTGGACCGATCACGGTCGTGTCGAAGTCTGGCGAGGAGAAGCAGCGGACCTGCGATCCCTCACAGCCGCTCACCGCCCTGGTGTTCAAGACGGTCTCCGACCCGTACGTCGGCCACATCACGGTGTTCCGCGTGTTCTCGGGCACGATGCGGCCGGACTCCACCGTGTACAACGGGACGAAGGGCACGGACGAGCGGGTGGGACAGCTGTTCACCCTGCGAGGCAAGGAGCACGACTCCGTGGCTGAGGTGCGGGCCGGCGACATCGGTGCCGTGGCCAAGCTGTCACACACCACCACGGGCGACGTGTTCTCCACCAAGGACGACCCGGTGCAGCTGCCTCCGATGGAGATGCCGGAGCCGCTGCTCGCCTACGCGATCGCCCCAAAGACCAAGGGAGATGAGGACAAGCTGTCCACCGCGCTCTCGCGCCTGCGCGAGGAGGACCCCACGTTCCGCGTCGAACGCTCCGACGAGACGCACGAGACCGTGGCCTACGGGATGGGCGAGGCCCACCTCGAGGTGATGATGGAGCGCATGAAGAGGAAGTTCGGTGTCGAGGTCACGACCGCCCCGGCCAAGATCGCCTACCGCGAGACCATCCGGGGCCCGGGGAAGGGCCTGGGCCGCCACGTGAAGCAGACCGGCGGCCACGGCCAGTTCGGGGTGGCCAGCGTCGAGATCGAGCCCCTCCCCCGGGGCTCGGGGTTCGAGTACCAGGACAAGATCTTCGGCGGCGCGATCCCCAACCAGTTCATCGGATCGGTGGAGAAGGGCGTCGTGAAGGCCATGCAAGAGGGAGTCCTCTCCGGCAACCCCGTGGTCGACGTTCGGGTCACGCTGATCGACGGGAAGTTCCACACGGTGGACTCCTCCGACATGGCCTTTCAGATCGCGGGTTCGCTGGCCCTGAAGGACGCCGCCCAGCACGCGGGCGTCGTACTGCTTGAGCCCATCGTGGAGCTCGAGATCGTCGTACCGGACGACCACACCGGCGACGTGATGGGAGACCTGAACTCCAAACGAGCCAAGATCCAGGGGATGGAATCCGCAGGATCCGGTAAGCAGCGGATCAAGGCCCAGGTCCCCCAGGCGGAGGTGGCCCGCTACGCGATCGACCTCCGCTCCCTGACCGGCGGCCGGGGAGCCTTCAGCATGAAGTTCTCCCATTACGAGGAGGTGCCGTCCCACCTCGCCGACCGGCTGATCGCCGAGACCCAGAAGGCCAAGGACGAGGCGAAGAAGTAGCGCCCCTCACCGCTCGCCTGATCGTTGGAATCGGGGGGCGAGCTTGCGGTAGGTCTCCTCAAGCAGCTCGGGCAGGACCCGGGTCTGACCCACCACCGGCATGAAGTTCGTATCGCCGTTCCACCGGGGGACGACGTGCCAGTGCACGTGGTCCGGGATGCCGGCGCCCGCCACCCGCCCAAGGTTCGTCCCGATGTTGAAGCCCTGCGGGTCCATCTCCTCCCGCAGGGCGCGGAGCGAGCGCTTCATCAACGCGTCGAGGTCCACCAGCTCATCGTCGTGGAGATCCTCGAAGTCCCCCGTATGCCGAAACGGCGCAACCATCAGGTGACCCGGGTTGTACGGGAAGGAGTTCATGAGCACGAACCCTCGCCCACCCCGCGCCAGGATCAGCGTGGCCGCGTCGTCGCCCTTGGCCGGAAGGTCGCAGAAGATGCAGCCGTCCGGCTCGCCCTTCGCCGCCTCGATGTACTCCATCCGCCACGGCGACCACAGCCGCTCCACCGCCCGCTAGTCTCCGAACCGGCTCTGCTGGAGCGAGCGGGTGCCGGCTTCCTCGGCTACTGCCCGGACGAACGTGTCGATGGCCACGTCCTTGGCCTCGCTGCCCGATCGGTCGCGGACGGTGATGTTTCCACCTTCAATCTCGCGGTCCCCGATGACCAGCGTGTAGGGGACCTTCATGAGCTGCGCCGCGCGCACCTTCTTCCCCACGGTCTCGCCACTCGCGTCGACGAAGGGCCGGAGCCCGCCAGCACGGAGCTTCTCCCCCAGCTCTCGCGCGTGCTCCACGTGCCGATCGGCCACCGGGACCAGCCGCACCTGCTCGGGCGCGAGCCACAGCGGGAAGGCTCCCGCGTAGTGCTCGATCAACACCCCTGAGAACCGCTCCAGTGAGCCCAGGATGGCCCGGTGGATCATCACGGGGCGATGGCGCTCGTTGTCCTCTCCGACGAACTCCATGTCGAACCGCTCCGGCAGGGCGAAGTCGACCTGCACCGTGGTCAGCTGCCACAGCCGCCCGATCGCATCTCGGAAGTGGAAGTCCACCTTCGGGCCGTAGAACGCTCCCTCCCCCTCTGCCACGGCGTACTCCAGCCCGCTGTTGTTCAGCGCTTTCGTCAGGGCCTCGATGGCCCGAGCCCACATCGACTCCTCACCGATTGCCTGCCCGGGCTTCGTCGACAGGGTGACCACCGGGTCCGCGAACCCGAAGGTGCGGTGGATGTCCAGCGTGAGGTCGAAGGCGGAGAGGATCTCGTCGATCAGCTGGTCCTCCCGGCAGATGATGTGCGAGTCGTCCTGGGTCATGCCCCGGACCCGGAGCAGCCCATGGACGACGCCGGCCCGCTCGTACCGGTAGACGGTGCCGAGCTCGGACAGGCGCATCGGCAGGTCCCGGTAGGAGCGCACCTGCGACTTGTAGACCAGGACGTGGAACGGGCAGTTCATGGGCTTGACGAAGTACTCGTTGCCCTGTCCGTCGTCCATCACCGGGTACATGTTCTCGATGAACTTCGCGGTGTGGCCCGAGGTGTCCCACAGCATCCGTCGGGCAAGGTGCGGCGTGACCACCAGGTCGTAGCCGCGCTCGAGGTGCAGGTCGCGGACGTAGTCCTCGAGCTGCTTGCGGAAGATCCCCCCACGCGGGTGCCACACGACGAGCCCGGGCCCCAGCTCCTCGGGGAAGGAGAACAGGTCGAGCTGTCGGCCGAGCTTCCGGTGATCGCGCCGCTCGGCTTCCTCCACCCGGTGGAGATACGCCTTCAGGTCCTGCTCGTTCGGCCACGCGGTTCCGTAGATCCGCTGGAGCATGGGCCGCGACTCGTCGCCCCGCCAGTACGCCCCGGCCAGCTTCAGCAACTTGAACGCGCCGAGCCGCCCCGTGGACGGCACGTGCGGACCCCGGCACAGGTCGGACCACTCGCCACTGCGATAGACGACTACCGTGTCGGCGCCGGCCCCCTCGGCTTCGTCGAGTCCCTCGATGATCTCGCGCTTGTACGGCTGATCCGCGAACCGCTCCAGCGCCTGCTGGCGCGACAGCTCTTCCCGGACGAAGGGCTGGTCTGCAGTGCGGATCTCGTCCATCCGAGCCTCGATCCGCGGCAACTCGTCCGGGGCGAGCGCCTGCGGGAGCTCGACGTCGTAGTAGAACCCGTCCTCGATCGGGGGACCGATCGCGTACTTCGCTCCGGGGAACAGGTCGCACACGGCCTGAGCCATCACGTGGGCGGTGGAATGCCGAAGGACGTGCAGCCCGTCGGGCTGGTCCGCGTTCACGGATTCCACCCTTCCGTCGCGCTCTGGGACGAACGACAGGTCCACCAGCTCGCCGTCGAACCGGGCGACGATCGCGTCGGGGGGGATGATCGAGCCGATCGGCTCGCCCTCGGGGAGCGCGACGCGGTGTCCGTCGGGAAGCTCGATCTGCGGCATGGGCAGCCATGATAGCCGCACGACTCCGCGCTCCTGCGCGTCTTCTTGCCGCCCAGCCGCCGGCGGCCGATTACTCGTACGAGATGGCCCGAAGGACGTTCAACCGGGCCGCCCGGCGGGCCGGCAGGATCGCCGCCACCACGCCCGCGAGGCCCGCGAGGACCAGGTACACCACGAGCTGCCCCCCCGGGATCCGAAGCTCGGTGAGGCCCTGGGACGCCAGCGCCTGCTGGATGGACCAGCCGAACGCGACACCGATGACGATGCCCAATACGGCGCCGAGGATGGCGATGATCACCGACTCCCACCGGATCATCGACCGCACCTGTCGCCGGCTCATGCCCACCGCTCGCAGTAGCCCGAGCTCTCGGGTCCGCTCGAAGATGGACAGGCCGAGGGTGTTCACGATGCCGAACAGCGCGATGAGGATGGCCATCGCCAGGAGCGCGGTGATCAGCCCGACCAGCTGGTTGATGAACCCGGCCTGCTGGTCCCGGAACGCCGTCTGGTTTTGCACCTCGATGTTGCCGAAGCTCCGCGTCGCCTCCTCGATCGCCCCCTGCACCGTCTGCAGGTCCGCTCCGGATTGGAGCTTCACCATCACGAACGTGTCGAGCTGCTCGGGGAAGTACTTCCCGTAGGTCTCGAGCGAGACCACGTAGTTGCCGACCAGACGATTCTCGTCGTAGGTGCCCCCGATCGTGAGCGAGGTCCTGCCCACGGTCCCGAAGGCGGCCGGGAGGGTGTCGCCGACCGCCCAGTCGTTCTTCGTGGCCACGTCCTCGAACACCAGCACGTCCCCATCCGCCAACGATTGGATGGACCCGGGCGACTCCTTCAGCGAGGTGACCTGCTCGACCGTGGACGGATCGACGGCGGTCAGGAACGCCGTCGATCCGTTCACCCGGAACCCGCCCTGTCGAAACTCCGACGCTGCGGCCACGCCCGGCACCCGGCCCGTCCTGGCCGCGGCGTCCGGGCTGAACGGCAAGGACGAGGACGTCGACAGGATCAGGTCGGCCTTCAGCGTCTCGTTGAGCGCCGCATCGAACGACGCCTTCAGCGACGCCGCCAGGATGGCCACCATGGCCACCAGCCCCAGCCCGATCATCAGCGCGGCGGCCGTCGAGGCAGAGCGGCGTGGGTTGCGCATGGCGTTCTCCCTCCCCAGCATGCCCTGGACGCCCAGGCGCCGGATGGGCGCCCCGATCGTCGCGGCGATCGGCCTGGCGACGAGCGGGGACAGGATGGCGATGCCGATGAACGTGGCCGCTGCTCCGGCCCCGATGAGGATCGCAGTGCTGGAGGGTGTTCCGAACAGGCCGTACAGAAGGCCCGCCATCCCGCCCGCCGTGACCAGGAGCCCGATCACGAGCCGTCGCCCCCACGACCCCCCGGCCCCGGTCTCCTGCGACTCCCGCAGGGCCTGGACCGGGGCGACCTTGGCCGCTCGCCATGCGGGCAGGATCGAGGAGAAGACCGTGACGACCGTCCCGATCAGCAGCGCCACGATGATCGTGCGCGGCTCGAGCTGGGGCGAGGTGCTGGGGAGATCGATGTTGAATGCCGCGAGCAGCCCCTGGAGCCCGAGGGCGATCCCGATGCCGGCGAGGATCCCCAGGACCGAGGCGAACAGCCCAACGGCGAAGGCTTCCACGATCACCGACGTCATCACCTGTCGGCGGGATGCGCCGAGCGTCCGGAACAGGGCGAGCTCGCGCATGCGCTGGGCGACGATGATCGAGAAGGTGTTGAAGATGATGAACGCGCCGACGAACAGGGCAATGAACGCGAACACGAGCAGCGCCGTCCGGAAGAACCCCAGCGCATCCTTCAGCGCTTGCGAGTTCTCGTCGGCGACGGTGGTACTGGTGACCGCCTCAACCCCACTGGGAAGGGCATCTTGGATCCGCGCTCGGAGCTCGGTGTCCGACACGCCGGGGTCCGCGATCACGTCGATCTCATCGACCACGTCCTCCTTGCCCAGGACCTGGTGGGCGGTCGCCGTATC